>JADZCI010000175.1 GCA_020851655.1 Bryobacterales bacterium | reverse complement strand
AGCCAGCCGGACGATCATGGTGGGGTGGAAATCGAGATTCGCGATTCCGGGCCGGGTTTTGCGCCGGGTGAGGAGAGCCTGGTTTGGGACCAGTTCTACCGGGGACAGCATTCCACTTTGGAGGCCGCCAGCCGGGGAGTCGGTCTCGGCTTGCCGATCTGCCGCGCTATCGTCACCGCGCACGGCGGGCGCATTGAAGCCGCCGATCATCGTGAAGGGGGCGCGATCATACACCTGTGGCTGCCGTACCCCGAAGATCCGCCGGTAATCCCCAATGGCTAACGCTCCGGTGATTCTCATCATCGAGGACGATGCGCAGATTCGCCGGTTTCTGCGGGCTACACTCGCGGCTGAACAGTTCCGGTATCACGAAGCGTTGACCGCCGCCGAAGGCATTGCCCAGGCGCAGGCGCGGCAACCGGACCTCGTCCTGCTCGACCTGGGACTGCCGGACCGGGACGGCCTCGAAGTCATCCACGCGCTGCGAGGGGAGAGGCAGGTCCCCATCCTCGTGCTCTCGGCGCGCGGCCAGGAGAAGGACAAGATCGCGGCGCTCGATGCCGGGGCCGACGACTTCATCAGCAAGCCGTTCGGTGTGGGTGAACTGCTGGCGCGCATTCGCGCCGCCTTGCGGCGGGCGGCGATGCTCCGCGACGGGACGGGCGGCGCCACGTTTCGCGTGGGGCATATCACGGTGGATCTCGAGGCGCGCGTTGTCCGGGCCGGGAACGGCGAAGTGCACCTGACTCCGATCGAGTTCCGGTTGCTGGAAACGCTGGTGCGCCACGCGGGAAAGGTCGTGACGCAACGGCAACTGCTGGCCGAGGTATGGGGCCCTCAGCACAGCGAACAATCGCAGTATCTGCGCGTCTACATGACGCAGTTGCGGCGCAAGCTGGAGGCCGATCCGGCGCGGCCGCGCCATCTGCGGACAGAGCCGGGGGTGGGCTACCGGCTGGTGACGGAGTGAGCGGAACGAGAGACTGGGATGAGCAAGAACCGGATGGAGGCCTTCAGCGACGGGGTGCTGGCGATCATCATCACGATCATGGTTTTGGAGTTGAAGAGGCCGCGCGAGGGTGAGTTTGCCGCGTTGCGGCCTATGCTGCCGGCGTTGTCGAGCTACATTCTGAGCTTTGTTTATGTCGGCATCTACTGGAACAATCACCATCACCTGCTGCACGCCACCAAGCGGGTGAGTGGCGGAGTGCTGTGGGCCAACCTGCATCTGTTGTTCTGGCTATCGCTGTTTCCGGTATCGACGGCTTGGATTGGGGAGACGCGCGGGATGCCCGCGCCAACGGCGGCTTATGGATTCGTGCTTCTGATGGCCGCCATCGCCTACTACGTGCTACAGAACGTCATTATCGCCAACCAGGGGTCTTCGTCCGCGTTGCGGGAAGCGCTGGGCGCGGACTGGAAAGGAAAACTGTCACCGGTAATCTACCTGGCCGCCATCGCGATCTCCTTTGCGTATCCGTGGATTTCGATCGCCCTTTACACGGGCGCCGCGCTGATGTGGGTGATTCCGGACCGGCGTATCGAACGCTTTCTGCGCGAGCACGGCACGGCGGAACCATAAGGCCGCCGTCCGCCGGGTGAGAGGCTCACCAGTCTTTGTAATAGGTCCCGTCCAGGCTCTTTTTGTCCGAACGGCTTCGGACCTCGTAGATTCCGGGCTCGGTCTGGTTGACGCTGGTGACGGCGTCCTCCATGATGGTTTCCCAATCGCTGTTGCCGGTCATGGGGTCGACGGGCACCTGGCGGAGGTACCCTTCGCGGACGAGGTCGTCGAGGGATTGCGGGGCCTTGGTCTTGTCGTAGGTGTACTCGTCAATGACGTTGCGCAGGGTGAAGAGGTTTTGGCGCAGGACGCTTTCGCGCGCGCGGATGACCGACTTCTGGTAGATCGGGATGGCCATGGAGACCAGGATTCCCACGATGGTCATCACGATCATCAGTTCGATAATCGTGAAGCCGCGGCCACGGTCACCAGTCGGAGTACGATTTTCCATCGGCGGCCTTTTCGTAGGTTTTGGTGAACACATCGAAGACGTTTTGTCCTCCCCAGGCAGTGGACTTGGGATCGTCCTGTGTGCTTCGCAAGCCCCACTCCTGGGAGTTGGTGAACGGGTCGCGCGGGATGCGGCGCAGGAACTTCATCTTTTTGCCCGAGGCGTCCTGGGCGAGTTTGACGCCTTCCACGAGGACCTCCAGACTCTCGGGGTAGCCCTCGGTGCCGACCTTGACCTGGAACTTGTTCTGGTCGGCGGCATCCTTGTACTTGTCGATGGCCGTGCGGATCTCGCGGAGCGCGTAGCGCAGTTCGCGTTCCTTATCGCGGCGGACTTTGTAGCGGGCCAGGGGCACGGCCATCGACGTCAGCACCATCAGGATGGTGAACGCAACGATCAGTTCAATCAGCGTCAGCCCGCGCTGGGCGTGGCGGCGCATTGGCTGAGCGGCGTATCTCATTGGACAGTGACGCTGACGCGCGGGCGCGGGACGTCGATGGGACGCAGTTGTGCGTCACGCAGGCTGAGTTCTTCGAAGAAGACGGGTGAGACGCCCGGCGCCACAGCCGTAAACTTCAACTGAACCAGACCGCCACTCCCATTGACGCCGCCGCTGCCCGGCATACGGTTGTTTACGATGATCACGACGCCGGAGTTCTCGACGGCGGTGTGCTGGAACACGGGAGATTGACCATCGTTGCGGAAGAGGTCTCCGCCCTGGACATCTTCCAGGGACAGGACTGCCTGGTCGTAACGGATGCGCATGGGAGCGCTGAACAGGTCTTTGACCTTGTCGGCCGAGACGGTCACGGTAACGGTCTCGCCGACCTGGATGGTGGGCGCCGAGGCGGTAAGCAGAACTTGAGGCGCGGCCGGCGGCGGAGTCTCGGGCGAGGGCTGTGGCGGGTTGGGCGCGGGGGCTTCCGGGGCGGCGGCGGACGGCGTTTCCGGCGCCGGTTCCTGAGGCGCCGCGGCGGCGGCCGGCGGTGGGGATGCCTGGCCCAATCCCGGAATGGGGAGTCCGGGCGTGGCGGGCTTCACCGGGCCGGGGATCACGCCTGGCGCGGGCGCGGGTGCGGGTGCGGGCGCCGCCTTGGGAGGCTCGGCCGCGGGTTTTTCCGGCGCCACCTCAGGAGCGTAATTCAACTTCCAGACCTGGTCGGTGCCGGAGGCGATGGTGCGCAGGTTTTCGGGCGTGATATCCGGCGAGCGGACGACATGCGGCACCAGCGCCACGAGCAGGTCGCCGCTGCTCTTGTTGTAGGAGTTGCTGGTAAACCACTTGCCGATTCCGGGGATGTCCATCAAGCCCGGCACGCCGCTCTTGGTCCTGCTTTCGGTGGCCTGCATCAGCCCGCCGATGACGGTGACTTCGCCTTCCTTGACGCGGACGATGTGGCTAACCTTGCGCTGGCCGATGACGGGCTGGGAGAGTCCGCCGACGTCGATGCGGTCTTTGATGGCGGAGATTTCCAGCTCGACCTGAAGCGATACTTCGTCGGCGCTATGGATTCGCGGTGTGACGTCCACGTTGACGCCCACGTCGGCAAACTGGAATTGCGTGGAGACCAGGGGGCTGACGCCGACGGCGCCGACGCCGGGTTGGAAACTGCCGGTGGCATAGGGGTAGCGGTCTCCCAGGCGGAGGCTGGCTTTTTGCCCGTCGGTGGCGCGCACCTGGGGATACTGCTTGACCCGGGTATCGCTGTCGGACATGACGGCTTGCAGCAGATAGCCCGGCATGGTGACGGCCCAGTTGTTGGCATTCAGACTGCCGAGCCGGCCGATCGGGACGGTGGTCGAACTGCCTCCGGTACTACCGCCCGTACCACCTCCGGTACCGCCGCCCGTGCCTCCACCGTTATCCGAGCCGCCGGTCTTGCCCTCGCCGACGAAGCCAATGCCCAGGACCAGTCCGGGTTTGCCGCCGCTGATGAGGGTATTGGCCAAGTCGCGAGTCAGGTTCTTGTTGGCTTCCATGACGAGCACATCGACGACCACTTCAGATTTGGGCTTGTCGATGTCCATGAGGATCTTTTCCGCCAGCGCCACCTGGTCGACGGTGCCGCGCACGACAATCGCATTCTGCGAGTTAAACGGGAAGACTTTGCGGATTTCGGTGATGGTCCGCATGACCGTCATGGCCTCGTTGAGTTCCTGCGGCGTGGAGATGTTCTGCAAATAGAAGACGCGCGTGACGTGTTCTTCGTAGTCGCGCCGCTTGGTGACATTGTCGTTGATGACAAAAATCGTATTCGCCGACAGCGGTTTCCAGTAGGTCTTGGTGAGCAACGCCACGTAGTCCAGCGCCTCATCGATGGTGGTATTGCTCAAGTCCAGGTTGTACTTTTTCTGGTTGTCCTGAAACTCGGAGTCGAACAGGACGTTTATGCCGGCCAGCTTGCCAACGGTTTCGTAGAGCACCTTGACCGGCTGATTGGCCATCTTGAGGTTGGAGACCTGCGGGTTGAGTGGCTTCAGGTGGGGGACGGTGAGGATGGAGCTGACACGTTTTTCGGTCTCGCGGCGGGCAGCCAGGACCGGGGTGAGGCCGCGCTCTTCGGAGGTCTTGGCGCCCCCCTCTTTCTTGTCCCGCTCGATCATGTGGCGGGTGCGAATGGCTTCCTGTTCGGCCACGGCGGAACTGGGGTCGATGGCCAGCGCCTTGCTGAATTCCTCCAAAGCTTCCTGGAGTTTGCCATCGTGGCGCAATTTCTGGCCGATATCGACGCGCGCCTGGCCGGCTTCGAAGCGCGCGCGGCGGGTGGCCAACTGGTAAAAGGCGTCGGACGGATCGAGTTCGAGGGCTTCCTGGTAGAAGCTGAGCGCCTTAATGTAGTCCTGCCGGGCTTCGGCGGCGCGGCCCTGCTCCATCAGGCGATCCCCCTTTTTATTTCCCGCGCCGGCCACCCCAACCAGCGCCGCGGCGATGACGAATGGAATCCCGATTCGCGCTAACCGATTCAAGACAGGCATGTTATTCATTCAGACTTCGTGCTAGACTCAGGACGTGGCGCGCAAGATAGCTGACACACCTATTAGTGGTTGACGCGTCAGGATCGCAGCGCGTGGAGGCGAACTTTGGCAGAACTGGCGCACGCCATCAGGATCGTCTCTGAAAACCGGAAGGCCTACCACGACTATCACATCCTGGAAAAGATGGAAGCGGGGCTGGTGCTGACCGGAACGGAGATCAAATCCGCAAGGGAGGGCAAGGTGCAGTTGCGCGATGCCTACGCGGATATCTTTGCGGGCGAAGCTTGGCTGATCAACGCCCACTTCAGCCCCTACTCGCACGGCAACATCTATAATCACCAGCCGATGGCGAAGCGGAAGCTGCTGCTGCACAAGCAGGAGATCAAGAAGTTGATAGGCAAGGTGAAAGAGAAGGGGCTGGCGCTGATTCCCACCAAGCTGTACCTGAAGGAAGGGCGGCTGAAGTGCGAACTGGCGGTGGCGCGGGGCAAGAAGGTTCATGACAAGCGCGAGGCGGAACAGGCACGGGACCAGGACCGCGAGGCTCGCGCCGCCATGAGCGCGCGGACCGCGCGGAACCGGATGGATTGAGGTTCGAATGGAAATCAAACTTGAACTGAAGACGGTTGTGCAAGCCGAAGCGGACACCGTGGTGGTGGTGTGCTGCTCGAAGGAAAAGCCGGAAGATGCGTTGGCGGGGACCGCGGCGCAGGCCGACACGGCGGCCGGCGGTTGGATTGAGGAACTCTTCCAGCGGAAGGAATTCACCGGCAAAGCGCTGGAGACGGCTTTGCTGCACCGCCCCGGCGGGTTGGCGGCGAAACATCTTCTGGTGGTTGGCGGAGGGCCGGCCAAGCAATTTAGCCCGGGCGAGATGCGCAAGGCGGCGGGCGCGGCGGTCCGGACCGCGAAGGCGAAAGGATCGCGGGATATCAGCCTGGCGGTGAGCGGCGCGGAAGCAACCCCCGCCATGGTGGAGGCCGCGGTGGAGGGCGCGTTGCTGGGCGACTTCGAGCCTGACCATCACAAGACCGACCCGAAGAAGAACGAGAAGGCGGTGGACCGGTTCCGGGTGGCGGCCGGAGACAGTCTAAACGGCTTGGCCGAGGCCGTCGAGCGAGGCAGGATCATCGGCGAATCCCAGAACTTCAGCCGGGTGCTGGCCAATGAGCCCGCCAACCTGCTGACACCGTCGCGCATGGCGCGCGAGGCGTCGCAGATGGCGGCTCAATTTGGACTGGCGTGCGAGGTGCTGGATGAAGCCCGGATGCGGCAGTTGGGCATGGGGGCGCTGCTTGGGGTTAGCCAGGGCAGCACGGAGCCACCGGCGCTGATCGTCATCCGTTACAAGCCGGAGGTTCCGGCCGCGGCCTCGTCCGCGCACCTGGCGCTGGTAGGCAAGGGCGTCACCTTCGATACGGGCGGCGTGTCGATCAAGCCATCTGAGGGCATGGAGAAGATGAAGTACGACATGGCGGGCGCGGCCGCCGTGCTGGGCGCCATGCGGGCGCTGGCGCAGTTGAAGCCGCGCATTCCGGTAACGGCGTTTGCACCCTGCGTGGAAAACATGGTGAGCGGGCGCGCGCAGCGGCCGGGCGACATTGTCACGTCTTACAACGGTAAGACGATCGAGGTGTTGAACACCGATGCCGAAGGCCGCCTGATCCTGGTGGATGCGCTGAGCTACGCGATCAGGCAGGGCTGCACGCACCTGGTGGACGCGGCGACGCTGACAGGCGCAATCGCGGTCGCCCTGGCCCATATTCACGCCGGGCTGTTTTCGAACGACGAAGCGCTGCGGGACCGTTTGCTGGCGGCGGCGAAGGTTGAAGGCGAACGGCTTTGGCCCATGCCGCTCGACGATGATTACAAGGACTATCTCAAGAGCGCGTTCGCCGATATTCCGAACATCAGCGGCGGGCGGTACGGCGGCGCGATTACGGCGGCGAAGTTCCTGGAGGAGTTTGTCGACGAGAAGCCGTGGGCGCACCTGGATATCGCCGGCACCGCGTGGCTGGACGACGCCAAGCCGTTTCTGGCGAAAGGCCCCACCGGCATGGGCGTCCGGACGTTTGTACGGCTGGCGTTGGACTGGCAGAACTGATCGAAATCAGATTTCAGGCAGCCTTGATTTCGCGGGGAGGCTTGAGATCCAGAGGGCATTGAGCGGCAACGGCGGGATGAAGATCGTAATCATCTCCGACATTCATGGCAACATGGAGGCGCTGTCGGCGCTGAACGAGCCGTATGACGAGCTTTGGGTCCTGGGTGATCTGGTGAACTACGGCCCCGATCCGGGCGCTGTCGTTGATTTCGTGCGCGCACATGCTGGCGCCGTGGTGCGCGGCAACCACGACGATGCCATTGGGTTCAACCGGGATCCACGCTGCTCGCCGCCCTTTCGCCGAATGGCGAAGGAGACGATGGAATTTACGCTTTCGCGCCTGTCAGCCGAGCAGCGCGGCTACCTGGCGATGTTGCCCCTGGTTGCAAACCGAAGGGTGGATGGCGCCGATTTCGTACTCTGCCATGCCGCGCCATCTGATCCTCTTTACAAGTACATCCCCGCGAGCTCTCCCGAATGGGAGGACGAGATGGAGCGCCTGAACGCGGACGTGCTGCTCGCCGGTCATACGCATACGCCGTTCGTCAAGGCAGTTGGAGACTCGCTCGTTGTTAATCCAGGTAGCCTCGGCCAGCCAAAGACGGGTTCGCCGAGGGCGTCTTATGCCGTCTGGGATGGCGGTGTCATCCTGCGCGAGATCGACTACGACATTGGCCAAACGCTTCAGAAGATCGACAGGATGCCGGTCTCAGACCAGGTTAAAGAGGAACTGAAAACGGTCTT
>JADZCI010000174.1 GCA_020851655.1 Bryobacterales bacterium | reverse complement strand
TTGCAGCAAGGCGGCGTTGTACGGGATGGCGTCAAACGCCTCCACCTTGTACGACCACCAGTCGCTGAACGTCGAAACGCCCGCGCCGTGAGCCTTGATCTCTTTCGCCACCTTGTAGGCTTCCAGCCCGTGCTGGAGGGTTCGAATCTTGAAGTGGAACTCGTCGGCCACGCGCAGCAGCATCAGGATCTCATCGGCCCGATAGCAGTGGGCGTGGACGAAACGCTTTCCTTCGAGCACCTCGACAAGCGGCTCGAGTTTGAGGTCGCGGCGGGGCGCGAGAACACTGGCGCCCTTGTTTTTCGCCTCCTCGTACGCCTTCCACTCGGCTTGATAGGCGCGCGCCTGGGTAAAGGCTTCGCGAATGACGTCTTCAACACCCATGCGGGTGCCGGGGTACCTTGGAACGATCTGCGGCGCCCCGATCAACCCTTCGGCGCGGCGTCCGGCACGCGTCGGGTTCTCGCCTAGCGCAAACTTGATGCCCGGAGTCGACCCGTCAAAATGCAATCCCCGGGCATCCTTGCCCCAGCGCGTCTTGATGACTTCGCATTTGCCGCCAATCGAGTTCGCACTGCCGTGCAGGATGTTGGCCGTGGTGACGCCGCCGGCGAGGGCGCGATAGATGGCGATGGACTCGGAGTTCAATACATCTTCGATGCCGACCATCGAGGAGACCGAGACACTGCCCTCATTGATGGAATCGGCGGCTATGTGGGAGTGGCAATCGATGATGCCCGGAATGACGTGCTGGCCGCTGGCGTCGATGATCTTCGCACCCTGGGGGATCATCACCTTCTCGCCAGCCTCGACGATCTTGTTGTCCCGGATGACAACGGAACCCTGAAACGTGCCCTTGGTTACCGTGTGAATTGTGCCGTTCTGCACGACCACTACGTTCTGGGCGGACAAAAGCGCGGCGCAGAACGCCATCCCATAGAGAATTTTCATTGGCGCACCTCCCCGGTGCTCCCGCCTGAAAGACGGCCCGATGGCGGGACTCCTCCGGGTGGAGCCGGCGTTTCAGGGGTGGGTAGATATTTCCGGCCGTCGATGAACAGCATTCGCACCTGAGATCGATCGTCAAACAGGTCGCCCGCAATGATCGTGAGATTGGCGACTTTCCCTTTCTCGATCGAACCTATCCGCTGGGCGATACCATAGATCTCCGCCGCGCTGAGCGTGAGAGCGCGAATCGCATCCTCCGGCTTGAGTCCCGCGTCGATGGACTTCTTGACGGCGCGAACGAATTCGCGCGGCGACTCCAGTCCGTCCGAGCTGAAGGCGAACTTGACCCCCGCCCCCGCCAGCGCGGCGGGAGTGGACTGAGCCTTGTCCCGCGTCTCGAGGGTCCGCAGAGTTTCCTCTTCCTCAGGATCGGCATCGCGCGCCTTGACGGGCCACTTGGCGCTGACAATAACGGGAAGCCCGGCTGTCTTCAGCACCTCGGCGGAACGGTAGCCTTGATGCAACCCGTAGAGGACGGCGGGCGTATGCAGTTCGGCGGCAAAGCGGATCATTCGCTCAATCTCCACCCGGCTGGTAGCGGGCAGAAGGATGCGGCGGGCGTCCAGCACGCCTTCGAGCGCCCGGTCGTAATTGGGGCGGACCAGTCCAGGGGTGTTACGGGCATAGAGATCCTTGGCCTGACGGTAATGCGCGGCATCCAGCCAGACTTGGCGGATATATGCAATGGAGCCCATGAGCGAACCCGGGAAACTGCCGAACTGGCCGCTGGTCGACAGGGTCAAATACAATCCGGCATCCGGACTCATGACCATCTGTCCCGCCGTCTCTCCCGCGAGGCTGAGCGCCGCGCCATGGCCCGCGATGATGCCGCGGTGGGGGAATGACACAGCGGTGGTGAACCCGGCATTGCGCGCCTGTTCCAGGCGGCGGTCGGCGATCTGGACCTGGTCGGCGGCCTTCAGCCAACTGGTGGTCGCCGGGCGATCCTCGGGACCGCGAGACGGAGGTCCGGAAGGCAAGCTGGGACTTGGCGCCGGCGCTGGAGTCGCGGCGCGGCCGCCTGTTGGAGAGGCCAACACGGCGCCTTCGATCAGTCCCCATGTGCTCAAAGCATCGATGAGTCCCGGATAGACGGTGAGCCCCTCGCCCTCGACCAGCCACGCGCCTGGCGGCACCGAGACCGAAGCTCCGACGTCCGTAATAAAGCCGTTCTGAACAACGACGGCGCCTCGCTCAATGACAGGTCCCGCCACGGTTACCACCCTGGCGTTGCGAATGGCGATGAAGGCAGGCGGCTCGGCGGCGCGGACTCCCGCAAATACAAGAAGCCCCAGAAACACGACTCTCATATTGATGTCCAGAGTGTAACACTGGCTGTCTGCGCGGTTGTTAGACTGGAGTTTCTCAAAATGCCAGCGAAGAAACCGGTGCGCTATCGCGACGCCGGAGTGAATATTGACGAGGCGGATCGAGCCGTATCGCAGATCAAACTTGCCGCGCGCCGGACGTTCAACAACAATGTTGTGACCGATATCGGATCGTTCGGCGCCATGTTCCGTCTTTCGGGCTGGAAGCGCCCTGTCCTGGTGAGTTCAGCCGACGGCGTCGGCACCAAGCTCAAGGTGGCATTTATGACCGGCAAGCACGACACGATCGGCGAATGCCTGGTCAATCACTGCGTCAACGATATCGCCGTGCAAGGCGCGAAACCGCTGTTCTTTCTGGACTACTTCGCGGTGGGCAAGCTGGACTATCGGGTGGCCGCTCAAGTCGTGACCGGCATCGCGCGCGGCTGCAAGCAGAACGGCTGCGCACTGATTGGCGGCGAAACCGCGGAGATGCCCGGCTTGTATTCCGCGGGAGAGTACGACTTGGCCGGGTTCATTGTGGGAGCGGCGGAGGAGAACAGCCTGCTGACAGGAGCGTCAATCCAGCCGGGCGACGTTTTGTTCGGCCTCCCGTCCACCGGCTTGCACACCAACGGCTACTCCCTGGCGCGCAAACTGCTCTTCGAGGTGGCCGGCTACGGCCCCAAGAGCTTTGTGCCCGAACTGGACACAACCGCCGGCGAAGAACTCCTGAAAGTGCACCGCAGCTACCTGGGCGCGATTCAGGCACTGATGCACGCGAAAGTGCTCGGCGGCGCGGCGCACATTACCGGCGGCGGCATCACCGATAACACGCCGCGCATGCTGCCGCGAGGGCTTGCGGCTGAAGTGAAGTTGGGTTCATGGCCGGTCCTGCCGATCTTCGAGTTGTTGCGCCGTATTGGGAAGATTCCCGGCGAGGATTACCGCCGGACGTTCAACCTCGGCATCGGAATGGTTCTGGCCGTTCCGAAATCCAAAGCGGATAAAGCACGCAAGGTCTTGACTAAAATGGGGGAGCGCTTTTTCGAGATCGGCAAGGTAATCCGGCAACCGCGAGGAACACGCGAGCGGGTGCGGTACCGGTGAAGCGTCTCGCCATCCTCGTCTCCGGACGGGGTTCGAACTTCGAAGCGATCGCCAAAAACATTCGGGCAGGCGCACTCGACGCCGAAATCAGCCTGGTGGTGTCGAACAATCCGGATGCCAAGGCGCTGGAGACCGCGGCGGACATGGGCATTCGGTCCCTTTCGCTGCCCTCCAAAGGAATGGATTCGGACGTCTATGCGGCCAGGGTTGTCGAAGCCCTGGCCCCACTCGACATCAGCCTGGTGTGCCTCGCTGGATTCATGCGCCGCGTTGGCAAGCCGCTGCTCGATGCGTATCCCATGCGGATTCTCAACATCCACCCGTCGTTGCTCCCGGCGTTTCCCGGGTTGCATGTGCAACAGCAGGCGCTCGACTATGGCGCGAAATTTTCCGGTTGCACGGTTCACTTCGTGGATGCGGGAATGGACACGGGGCCCATCGTCAAGCAGGCTGTCGTCCCGGTTCTCGATTCCGATACGGCCGAGACGCTGGCTGCGCGAATCCTGATCGAGGAACACCGGATCTATACCGCGGCCATTCGTCTCGTCCTTGCGGGGCGCTACCGCATCGAGGGACGGCGCGTCGTCGAGACCTGACTCGGCGGTGGCGGTGCGTCCAAGGTCAGGCGGGCAGGATGGAGGCTCGCAGGTCACCGAACCCGACGCGGTGGCCGCGCTCGCACCATCCCTTGAAGATGACGGTGTCGCCATCTTCGAGAAACGTACGTTCGCTCCCACCTGGAAACCGGATCGGCCGGGCGCCATTCCAGGCGAGTTCCAGCATGCTTCCGTAGGAGCCTGGCTCCGGACCGCTGATGGTTCCGGACCCGCACAGGTCGCCGGTTCGAACCGTCGCGCCGTTCGACATCAGGTGCGCCAGTTGCTGGCTCATGGTCCAATACATGTTCTGGAAATTGGTACGGCAGACACGTACAGGTTCCCGTTCACCGGCGGGCTGTAGCCAGACTTCCAGATGGATGTCGTAATTGAATCCGCGGGCCTCGGCCAGGTGCGGAACAACCGGCGGATCCTGCGGCGGCGGATCCACGCGAAACGGTTCCAGCGCTTCCATCGTTACGACCCACGGCGAGATGGAGGTTGCGAAGCTTTTCGACAGAAACGGCCCCAGTGGCTGATATTCCCAACGCTGGATGTCGCGGGCGGACCAGTCGTTGAGCAAGACCATACCAAAGATCCGGCCGGGCGCCTGGATAAAAAAGCCCGTCTCCAACTCGAAATCCAAACGGCGTGCCGGGCTGTAGATGGGCGTAATGTTGTCGTGGGAGATCTGCCCCTTCGGACGCCGGATGTCCCGGCCCCCGGCAACCACCGTGCCACTCTTGCCGTGATAGCCCACGGGAAGATGCCGCCAGTTGGGGAGGAGCGGGTTGGCGGGATCGCGAAACATCCTGCCGACATTGGAGGCGTGATCCAGGCTGGAGTAGAAGTCGACGTAATCGCCAATGGCGAAGGGCAACCGCATGGTCACGGACTCCGCGGGGATGAGCACACGCTCCCGAACCGCGGGGTTATCACGCAAGTCGGCGTTGTTCTCATCCAGCAATTCCGAGACTCGCTGCCGGATCGCGGAAGCTTCGGGTGCGATCCGGTTCAGCGTATCGCCTCCCGCTAGCCCGAGTTCTTTCAGGTCTACGACCACATCGCCGATCCGGATTCCAGGACGTGCCGCTCGGCCAGCGCATTCGAAGATGCCGAACGGCAGGTTTTGGATGGGGAAGTCATGATCCGGCGGAGTTGGAATCCAGCTTCGCCTAGAGTCCGGCATTGGAGAGCGACTCCGCCGGTTCGAGGAAGCCGCAGGAACCAAAACTCGTCACCTGCTTGCGGAGAGCCACGATCTGCTCTGTACTGAAGACGCGGCCGGCGCACCGCAGATGGTCCTCAAAGAACAGGAACTCAGGTTCGGCAAGCAATCCAACCACATCGCTATCTCCGGAAAACGCGGCAAATCCGGCGCAGAAGACGTTGAGGAATCCATGTTGGCCGGCGGTGGGCAGCGCATGGTGCAGACCGGCGGTGAACTTGACGGGCAGGTTCCGCTTGCCTGCGGCGACGAGAAAACTCGAAACTGTTTCCGCCGGTGGTGTCACATCACCGCCGCAGCGCAACTTGACTCCGGCGCCCGGGCGTCCTGCCAACCGGTCCATGCCGGATTCGAAATCAGCCTTCCAATCCAGTTCGTAGAAGATGCGAACGTTGTCAGGCGCCGCAAAAATCGTCCGGCTTTCAACCGATTCGACAGCGGGCGTCAGTGCTGGAAGCGGAGGCCCCGGAATCGTCACGGTCAGACGGTCCGGTAATCCGGCTTGGCCGAGCAAGTCAGCGGGGACGACGAACCGCCCCAGCATTGCCGATCGCGAATGCTGCTTGTATTCGGCGTAGCTGATAAGGGCCTCATCGAGCGTGAGCGCGGCGGGCGGGTAGAGTCCCGCGTAGTCCAGGATTCCCTTGAGAAAAGCGTCTTTGGCGCGCATCAAAGAACCGCCTTCAGCCGGGCCGCCAGCTCATCGTAGGTCATTTGGCCGGGATGGTAAAGCCGTACGATTCCTTTCCGGTCCACAATGGCCAGCGTCGGAGTCGTGCTGGCGCCCCAGTCCTTGAAACCCTCGTCCGTGATGGGGGCCGAGGTTACCCGCAAGCCGGAATAGTACTTCCGGAAGACCTCGCCGATGTACCGGGTCTCGACGTCGCGCGGCGCTTCCTCCCCGCCGGCGACATAGCCGTAGTGCTGGGTTGGCGCGATGATTTGCAGACCCTTGGCCGCGTATTCGTCCATCAAGCGGGCCAGGACGGGCGCCTGCTGTTTGCAGTCTCCGCACCAATGCGCCCAAAAGAAAAGAATGAGCGGTTTGCCGCGTAGCGAGGACGGGTTGAGTTTTGTTCCGCCGGCATTCTCGTCAGAAACAAGCCCCGCGAGAGGCGCCCGCTTGCCATCCAGACTGATCAGGTTGATGTTTTTCTGGATGCGGGTTCGAATGCTCGTATGGCGCCAGGCCTTCAATTCCTGGTCGAGAAACGCGACCGCCTCGGAGCGCTGGCCTTGCGCGGCGAGAGCTTGCGCCCGCACCTCGATCGAAGCGCCCAAAGCCGTGGGCAGCGACGTATCGTCATCTAGCTTCCGCCGGGCAAGTTGCGCGAGCACCAGCTTTCGAGTTTCGGTGGCGTATTTCTCGGCCTCTTCATACCGCTTGGCCGCCAGGTTGCCGCGGCCGAGCCAGGAAAGCGCTTCGAGGTTCGGCGGCGTATCGCCTTCCGACGCGCGGGCCTTCGAAACCAGCGATACGGCGCCCGGCAAGTCCCCGGCGTTGATCGCCCGGCGCACCGCCACAACGATCTCCGGCCGCTGCGCCTGTACCGGGCACAATGCGAATCCAGCAATGATGGAGGCAAAGAGAATGCGGGGCATCACAGATTACGTGACAAGGAAACCGCCGTCGGCAACGACCACTTCTCCCGTCATATAGGAGGCGCGATCGCTGGCCAGCAGGAGGGCGATCTCTGCGATCTCTTCAGGCTGGCCCAGGTGCTGAACCGGCTGGTCTTTGAAAGCAGCCTTGCGGCGTTCCTCGTCTTTCCAGAAGTATTCGCTCAGCTTGGTTTGGACCAAGCCCGGGGCGATGGCGTTAACCCTCACTCCCTTCGGACCCAATTCCAGCGCGTAGGACTTGGTCATCATGATTAGCGCCGCCTTGGTCATCGAATACAGGATACTCTCGAACTGCGGTTTGATTCCCGCGACCGAGGCGATGTTGATGATTGAGCCACGGCCGCGCTCGATCATGCTCGGCGCGACGCCTTGGACCAGCCGGAACGCGCTCTTCAGATTGACCTCGATCATCTTGTCGAACTGGCTTTCGGTGGCATCGAGGCAAGGACCCTGCTGCACGTTGGTGGCCGCGTTGTTGACGAGAATATCGATGCCGCCAAAGTCCCGGGCCGTCCGCTCAACGAGGCCGCGTATCTGCGCGGCATCGCCAACGTGACATGCGGCCGGGGTGACGTTTGCGCCAAGGCGAGCCGCCACCTGGTCGAGTGTTTCCTGCTTTCTCCCGCAGATCACAACCCTGGCGCCCTCGCGTGCAAAGACGCGTGCGATGGCCTCGCCGATTCCACGGCTGGCCCCGGTGACAATGGCGACCCGGTTCTCCAGCAGGTTCATACCTTGAGGAACTCGCGGGTCCACTTGGCGCTGGCTTCAAGATCCTCGCGTTCGACCTCGGCAGCCCGCTCTTTTGGCACGGGCGGCGCTGGCTGCTGGGGTTTTCCGGTGTCGGCGATTGCGAGGAAACGCACGAATTCGGCTGCCCTGACGGACTGGTAGCCCTGCTGCCAGAATTCCGGCTTGCGCCAGGCATAGGGGCGCGCGCCGGTGACAATCACTTCGAGTGACATGGCTTTGCCCGGGCAAAGCTCCATGAAGCGCCGCAGAAAACGGCCGATGTCCACGTTGCCTTCGCCCATCCTTACCCAACGCACCATGGTCCCTTCGGGAGTGTTCCACAAGTAACTGTCGCGAATGTGGCTGGTCAGGACGTAGGGCGCCAGCGTTTCGAGGGTGAGGTGCGGATCTTCCAGCGTCCAGCATGGATTGCCGGAATCAAGACACACGCCCACAACGTCGGTTCCGGCGCCTTCTACCAAGGTCTTAAGTTCGCGCGCCTGCATATCGCCAGCATGATTCTCGATGGCGATCCGGATGCCCGCATCGGCAGCGCGGGAGCGGACATTTCTGAGCGTCTTGACGGCATTTTCGATGTGCTGCTCGATTCCGGTTTTCCGGTCGGCGGCGCTGCCGAGAAAGGCCCGCACGATTTTGGATTTCGCGAGCGTCGCGGCGCGAATCACGCGCGCGACCTGCTCCTCGGCGGTTCCCTGCTTGGGGTCAAACAACGTCGATGTCGGACAGATCGACCGCATGCCGATTTCCAGTTCGATGCCCAGATTGGAGGCGTGCGCACCCACCTTCCGGACATGATCGTCTTCGAGCGAACCGAGAAAGCGGATCTCGGAAAAGTGGACGACTTGGGCGCCCCACTTGGAGCAGTAATCGAGGAACTGAAATGCGTCCCACCCCTGGCCGCGAAGGCTGAAGAGGTCTACCCCGAGGCGGGGCCCGGCAGCGGCTCCGGCGGCAGATAAAGTCGCGATGCCGGGCGCGCCCAGCCCGGCCAGCAATGTGCGGCGTCGCATAAGGATTATTATCGTGGCTTTCGCCGCGCCGCTGTGTGTTAAGTTGGCCGTGGGCCCCCATGGAAACCAATCCTCTACTGTTCGGCCGGCGGGAATTTCTGCTGGCTACGGCGGCCGGCGGCGCAGTACAGGCTCAGACTTCGTCTGTGTCGATGCGCAAGATCTACTCCCTCAACCGCAAGTGGCTGTACGGGGGCAAAGTGCGGGATGTCGCGCCGGGCGCCGACGACTCAAAGTGGGAGCGCATTACGCTTCCGCATGCCAATGTGCTGTTGCCGTGGCACAGCTTCGACGAGAAAGACTTCCAGTTTGTTTCCACTTACCGCCGCCACTTCAAGGCCGCGCCAGAATGGAACGGCCGGCGGGTCTTCGCCGACTTCGCGGGCGCCATGACCGCCTCCACCGTCTCCATCAATGGCCACAACTTCGAAGAGTACAGGGGTGGTTATACCCCCTTCTCGGTTGAATTGACCAGACATCTGAAACCCGGCGCCGGCAACGTGTTGGCCGTTCAACTCGATTCCAACGAGCGAGCCGACGTTCCGCCGTTCGGCGGCAACATCGACTACCTGACCTTCGGAGGCATTTACCGGGACGTCCGAATCCGCGTTGTACCCACGACGTTCATTGAGAATGTCTACGCCAAGCCGGTGCGCCCTCTGGAGCCGGACCGCGAACTCCTGGTCCGCTGTTACCTCAGTGGTCCGGTAACTCAACCCGCGTCCATTGCCATCGAACTGCGGGATGGCGCCAGGCTCGTGAAGGCGGCGAATGCGGTGGTGAACGGCCCGGCGGAGTTCCACGACGTCAGGGTGACTGGGATTGGCCAGGTGGAGCTATGGGACTTGAAGAACCCCAAACTCTACACCGTGATCGTGCGGCTGTCAGCGCCCGACGGATCGAAGGATGAATACGTCACCCGGATAGGTTTTCGCGAGGCGAAATTTACACCCGCGGGATTCCGGCTGAACGGAGCGCCGGTGAAACTGATCGGGCTGAACCGGCACCAGACTTTTCCTTACACCGGCGGAGCGATGCCCGCCCGGGCTCAGCGCCGCGATGCCTGGATCCTCAAACGGGAACTGCACTGCAACATCGCGCGGACCTCACACTATCCGCAGTCCACCGATTTTCTGGATGCGTGCGACGAACTCGGACTGCTGGTGCTGGAAGAGATCCCCGGCTGGCAGCATATCGGCGACATCGCCTGGCAGAACATCGCCGTGCGCAACGTGGGAGAGATGATCCGGCGCGATTGGAATCACCCTTCCATCATTCTGTGGGGCGTTCGCATCAACGAGTCGCAGGACAGTCACGACTTCTACACGCGAACCAACGCGCTGGCGCACGCGCTCGACGACGCGCGCCAGACAGGAGGCATCCGCTACATTTACAACTCCGAACTGCTGGAAGACGTGTTCACGATGAATGATTTCGGTTTTCCGCTCCAACTGCCGAATCACCCGCTGTACCTGAACACCGAGTTCAACGGGCACATGTTCTCGACCAAGCGGTTCGACAATGTCACAAGGGTCGCCGAACACGTGATACGCCATGCCCGGGTGCATAACCAACTCGCCTCCGATGACCGGTACGCGGGTGGAATCGGGTGGTGCGCATTCGACTACAACACGCACTCGAACTTCGGTTCGGGCGACCACATCTGCTACCACGGCGTGAGCGATATCTTTCGCATTCCAAAACCTGCCGCCTACTTCTATCAATCGCAATGCGATCCCGAAGAAGAAGTCGTGCTCCAAGCCGGATTTTTCTGGTCCTCGGGCGACAAGTCGGAAGCAGGCGGCGTGGGCAACGTCCCGATCCTGTCGAATTGCGACCACCTCAAGGTCTACCTTGCAGGCACATTGAAAGCGGAACTCGACCCTGACCGCAAGACGTTCCCCTACTTGAAGCACCCGCCGTTCATGGTGAATATCAGCGGCCTTCCGCTGAATCCCTGGGGCGATCTGAAAATCGACGGGTATCTCAAAGGGAAACTGGTCAAGACGCTGACTCTGTCCGGTTCGGGCAAGGACGCCGACTTGAAGGTTCTTCCCGATGATACGGAACTGATGGGCGATGGCTCCGATGCCACGCGCGTTGTACTGCTGGTCACCGACGAATACGGGAACATCAAGCCATTCGCCACGGGCGCGATTTCGCTCGCCATCAGCGGTCCTGGCGAGATCATAGGCGAGAATCCTTTCGCGCTCGCCGGAGGCGTCGGCGCGGTCTGGATCAAGGCCAAGGAGACCGCGGGCGAGATCCGGCTCACGGCCAAGCACCCCTACCTTGGGACACGCTCCATCGCGATTCACGTCAAGGCCGCGGCGCCGGAGATTCTCTAAGGCGCGATATACTCGCGCAAGGGATGCTTCCTTTTCTTTGCGCGCTGCTCGCCAGCCAAGCTCCGCCCGCTCCGGTCAGCTACCAGCGCGATATCCGGCCCATCATCGCGTCGCGGTGCCAGATGTGCCACCAGCAGGCCAATCGCAGCGGCGGTGTGGCCTTGGACTCACCAACCGGCATCGCCAGCTTGCAAGCCACGTTGCTCGCCGCTGTCACCGGTGATCCGCCAAAGATGCCGAAGGCCGGCAAGCCGCTCAGCGCCGCCCAAGTCAGCCTGCTGAAGAAATGGTTTGAGGAAGGCGCCAAAGACGATTCGGGAAAAGCCGCTCCAGTGATCTGGTGGTCTCTCCGGCCCATCGCCAAGCCAGCGGCGCCGGACACCGGCGACAAGAACCCGCTTGACCGTTTCATCCACGCCAAGCTCGCGGAACACAAACTCACTCCGTCGCCGGAGGCGGACAGGAGAACCCTGATTCGCCGCGTGACGTACGACCTGCACGGCTTGCCTCCGTCGCCGGACGAGACGGATGCGTTCGCCGCCGATAACAGTCCGGACGCCTACGAGCGGCTGGTAGACCGGTTGCTGGCGTCGCCGCGGTACGGAGAACGCTGGGCGCGGCACTGGCTGGATGTGGCGCACTATGGCGATTCACATGGCTACGACAAGGACAAGCCCCGTCCGAACGCCTGGCCTTATCGCGACTACGTGATCCGCGCGTTCAACCAGGACAAACCCTATTCCCGGTTTGTGCGCGAGCAACTTGCAGGCGACATCCTCTATCCGGAGGATCCCGACGGGCTGATAGCAACCGGGTTCATCGCCGCCGGTCCCTGGGACTTTGTCGGGCACCAGGAGTTACGCGAGAAAACGACCGACAAGAAGATCACGCGCACACTCGACCGGGACGACATGGTCACCTCCGCCATGTCCACGTTTGCCAGCATGACCGTGCATTGCGCGCGCTGCCACGACCACAAGTTCGACCCGATACCGCAGGAGGACTACTACAGTGTTCAGGCGGTGTTTGCGGGAGTGGACCGCGCCGACAGGCCGTTCGACCGCGATCCCGCGGTGTACGCAAGGCGCCGGGCGCTGCTCGCCCGCAAGCGCGCGGTCCAAATCGAGATGCAACCGTTTCTCGACAAAGTGGAGTACGCGACCAGCGCTGAGATTGCCGCTTTGGATGCCTCGATACTGGACGCCAAGCTCCTCATCGCGCACATCGGGACACCCAAAAACAGCGCTGACGCGGCCGAGAAGAAGCAACTCGAAGCCAGGCTTGCCGCTGAGACCCGCCGCCGGAAACAGTTGGTGGACGCGATCGCCGGCGCGGAAACTTATGCCGAAATCGACCGGCTGACGGCGCGCAAGAAAGAAATCGATGCCGAACTGGCGCTCCTGCCGGCGCCGGAAGCGGTCTACGCGGCGGCGAGTTACTTTGAGCGCGCGGGCAACTTCCGTCCGTCGCTCGTGCCGCGTCCTGTCTACGTGCTGGCGCGAGGCAGCGATCAGTCACCCGGCAAGGAGGCATCTCCCGGCGCCATGTCGGCCGTAGCGGCAATTCCGGCGCGCTTCACGCTGAGCGACTCCCAGGATGAAGGCTTGCGCCGCGCCGCCCTGGCCGGGTGGATTGTCGATCGGCAAAATCCACTCACCTGGAGATCGATCGTCAACCGTGTATGGCACTACCATTTCGGAGCAGGCATCGCCGACTCGCCCAACGACTTCGGACGCATGGGCAGCCTGCCTTCTCATCCGGAACTGCTCGACTGGCTCGCGGTCTGGTTCCGAGATGATGCGGGCGGGTCGATGAAGCAGTTGCACCGTCTCATCGTCACCAGCGCCACCTACCGGCAATCGTCGGCAAACCGGGCCGAAGCGGCGAAATTGGATAACGACAACCGCCTTCTCTGGCGCATGAATCGCAGCCGTCTGGACGCGGAGTCCTTGCGGGACTCGGTGCTGGCGGCGGCCGGCAAACTGGACCTGGCCGAAGGCGGCCCGGCCGTGCGAATGTTCTATTTCAAGGACGACCATTCGCCTGTCTACGACTATTCGAGGTTTGACCCCGACGCTCCTGGCGCCCACCGCCGCAGCATCTACCGCTTCATTGTCCGCAGCGTGCCCGACCCGTTTATGGATCGCATGGACTGCCCGGATCCTTCGGTCTTTACGCCGAAGCGCTCGACAACGCTGACGGCGATTCAGGCTTTGGCCAATTTGAACGATCCCTTTATCGTCCGCATGTCCGAACATTTGGCCGAACGCGTGCGAAATGGACCGGATCCGCTGAGCGCCGCATTCCGGTTCACGCTGGGACGTGCGCCGCCGGCCGCCGAGCGCGCCCTGCTGGAGCCGTATCTCCAGAAGAACGGCCTGGAGAACTATTGCCGGCTGCTGTTCAACAGCAACGAATTTCTGTTTGTCGATTGAGAAGACCCGATGAAACGACGCGATTTTCTTTGGAGCCACGGCGGAGGATTGGGAGGCATCGCGCTGGCCCACTTGCTTGGCCAGGAATCTCTCCTCCAAGGAGCGCAGCCGCGCCCGGAGTTCAACGGCGGCATCCACCATCCGGCCCGGGCCAAGCGAGTCGTTCAGCTATTCATGTCCGGAGCGGCAAGCCAGTGCGACACGTTCGACTACAAGCCGCTGCTCATCAAGAAAGGTGGCGAGAAGTGGGACCCGGGCGAGAAGGTCGAGCTCTTCCAGAGCGACCCGGGCGTGGTCATGCCTTGTCCGTGGGAATGGAAGCAATACGGCCAATGCGGCAAGTGGGTGAGCAGTCTTTTGCCGCATACCGCGGCCCGCGTCGACGACATCGCGTTCGTCCACTCGATGATTGCGAAGTCGAACGTTCACGGACCCGCCACGTTCATGCAGAACACCGGCTTTGTTCTGCCCGGATTTCCCAGCATGGGCGCGTGGATTTCGTACGCGCTGGGCAGCCAGAACCAGAACCTGCCGGCGCTGGTCGTCTTTCCAGACCCGCGCGGCTTTCCGCCCAACGGGCCCGCCAACTGGTCCGCGGGATTCCTGCCGGCAGCCCATCAGGCGACGATGATTCGCGCGGGTTCGGCGAATCCCATCCACGACCTGTTTCCGCCGGATTGGGCGAAGTTCATCACTCCGGAGAGCGAGCGGCGCACGTTTGACGTCCTGAAGCAGTTCAACGAAGCGCATCGCGCGGACCGCGAAGGCGACTCGCGTCTGGAAGCGCGGATAGCGTCGTATGAAATGGCCGCGCGGCTCCAGATCAGCGCTCCCGAGGTGCTGGCGCTGGACGGCGAGACGGACGCGACACGAACGCTTTACGGCATCGGCGACCCCGCCACCGACGATCTGGGCCGCAGGTGCCTCACCGCCCGGAGACTTCTAGAGCGGGGCGTCCGCTTCGTGCAGATCTGGAGCGGCGCCGACAACGGGTTTCCACGGCGGAATTGGGACAGCCACGAGAATCTGGCCAAGGATCATGGAGAAATGGGCACGGCATTGGACAAGCCCATGGCCGGGCTTCTCACCGACCTGAAAGCGCGCGGACTCCTGAACGACACCATCGTCTACTGGACGACCGAATTCGGGCGAATGCCGTGCAGCCAGGGATCCAAAGGCAGAGACCACAATCCGTTCGGGTTTACGTCCTGGCTGGCAGGTGGAGGAACTAAGGGCGGCGTTTCGTTCGGCGCCACCGATGAATGGTCCTACAAAGCCGTGGATCGTCCCATCTACTGCTATGACGTCCACGCGACTGTCCTCCATCTGCTCGGCATCGATCATACACGCCTCACCTACCGGCATAACGGCATCGACCGGCGCCTGACGGATGTGCACGGCACGGTGATTCGAGAGCTGCTGGCATAGGAGCGAACCGCGGCGGATCCTATGACATGGGGGAACGCCAACCGGGCCATTGCCGCGATTGCCGCCGTAAAGTTCTGCTTACACCTGTACGCGAACCGGCATTACGGATACTTCGTTGATGAACTCTACTACCTGGCTTGCAGCCGCCACCTCGCCTGGGGGTATGTCGACCACCCTCCACTGATCGCGTTGATCACGTGGCTGGAGACAAGAATCCTGGGAGACTCGCTTCCCGCGATTCGTTTCCTGCCCGCGGCGGCCGGCGCGGGCGAGATCGTGCTGACCGCCTTGATCGCCCGCCAAATGGGCGGCGGCGCCTATGCGCAGGGGTTCGCCGCCCTCACCGTCCTGGTTGCTCCCGGACTCATGGCCGGAAACAACCTTCTCACAATGAACGCTTTCGAGCCGGTGATATGGCTGGGTTGCGCCTGGCTGGTGCTTCGCATCATCAACACCTCCAATCCCAGGTACTGGCTTGGGTTCGGACTTCTGGCGGGAACCGGCTTGCAGAACAAGCACTCGATGCTGATCTTCGGCGCGGGCATCGTTGTTGGGCTTGTCCTGACACCCGAACGGCGCTGGCTCAAGAGCCCGTGGCTTTGGGCGGGTGGGGCAATCGCCGTTCTTGTCTTCCTTCCCAACCTGCTCTGGAACATTCAACATCAATTCCCGTTCCTGGAACTCCAGGCCAACATCCGGCGCAGCGGGAGAAACGTAAGCCTCGGCCCGCTCGCCTTCTTTGGAGAGCAGGTCTTGACCCTGGATCCGTTGAACGCGCTCATCTGGCTGGCCGGTCTCTGGTTTTTATTCCTGACATGGCAAGGCAAGCCCTATCGCGTGCTTGGCTGGGCTTGGATATTCACCGCCCTGACTGTCCTGACGATGAACCCGCGCGTCTACTATCTTTACCCCGCCATGCCGCTGCTGCTGGCGGCGGGGTCCGTTCGTTGGGAACAGGGGCTTCAACGCAAGCCGGTCTGGCGAAAGTGGGCCTGGCCCGCGGCGCTGGCCATCACTGGCGCGTTGCTGGCGCCCCTTGCGCTTCCACTGTTGCCGCCCGAATCCTACATTCGCTATTCGAAGGCCCTACATGCCGCGCCGCCCGCAATTGAGGCGCACCGGCTTGGGCCGCTGCCGCAAATCTTTGCCGATCAATTTGGCTGGGAAGAAATGACCGCCAAGGTCGCGGAAGTCTACAACAGCCTTCCGGCGGATGTCCGGGGCAGGACCGCGATTTTCGCCCGGAACTACGGCCAGGCGGGCGCCATCGATCTCTTTGGTCCGAAATACGGACTGCCGCCCGCCATCAGCGGCCATCAGAATTACTTCTTTTGGGGACCACGCGCCTACACGGGTGAGAGCGTTATCGTGCTGCAGGGCAACCAGCAAGACCTTGAGCGCAGTTTCGCCTCGGTGGCAAAGGCCGCCCGGGTCGACCATCCCTATTCGATGCCTTATGAGCACTTCGACATCTACTACTGCCGGGGATTGCGGCAGCCGCTGAAGGACGTTTGGCCGAAAGTCAAGAACTGGAACTGACGCCAACCGCCTCGAATGCTAATCTGAGGTCCTGATGGACGCTACGATCTACGCAGCGCGCCGCTCCACATTCCGGAGGTTGCACGAACGCGGCTGTTTTGCGCTTCCGAACCCGTGGGACGTGGGCGCCGCGCGCTATTTGAAGCATCTCCGTTTTCAGGCCCTGGCCACGACGAGCGCGGGCCTGGCGTTCTCCCTCGGCCTCCCGGATGCCGCCTGGGCGGTGCCGCGCGACATGGTGCTGTCACACATTGCCGGCATCGTCAACGCCGTCGACCTGCCGGTGAACGCGGATTTCGAATCAGGCTATGCGCACAACCCGGAAGGAGTGGCGCAGAACGTGACGCTGTGCGTCGCAACCGGCGTGGCGGGCTTGTCGATTGAAGACGCGACCGGAGACAGTGACCATCCGCTGTACGACATGTCCTTGGCCGTGGAACGGATTCAGGCGGCTCGATCGGCCATTGACGCAACGGCTACCGGAGTCCTGCTTACCGCCAGGTCGGAGTGTTATCTCACCGGCCACGAACAGGCTTTTGAGGAAGCCATGCGCCGCCTGCGGGCGTTCGCTGAAGCGGGCGCCGATGTGTTGTACGCTCCCGGAGTACGGACGCTCGAACAGATTCGGGCGCTCGTCGAGGCGGTGGCTCCCAAGCCCTTCAACCTGCTCATCGGCGGAAACACCGGGCTCACGCTTGGCGACGCCGGAACGCTGGGTGTGCGGAGGGTTAGTGTGGGTTCGGCGCTGGCGCGGGCTGCCTGGGGCGGCTTTCTCAAGGCGGCCCAAGGCTTGGCCAGGGAAGGCTCGTTTGCCGGGTTTGAAGGCGCCGCGCCGTTTGCGGAATTGAACGCGTTCTTCCACGAAGACCTGAAGCACCGCTAAGATGGCGGAGTAAGAACCGGCGGACCGCGCGGACCGCCGTCCGAATGTGGACAATTGGGGGAGGAAGATTCATGAAGGCACTGGTCAAAGCAAAGAGCGAGCCGGGTTTGTGGCTCCAGGACGTTCCCGTCCCGGAAATCGGAATCAACGACGTACTGATTCACGTATCGCATGCTTCCATCTGCGGCACGGACCTGCACATCTATAAGTGGGACGACTGGGCGGCAAAGACCATTCCTGTTCCGATGGTGGTGGGGCACGAGTTCGTCGGTGTTGTCGAAGAAATTGGCTCCAATGTCTACGACTTCCGGCGCGGCGACGTGGTGAGCGCCGAGGGGCATGTCGTGTGCGGGCACTGCCGCAATTGCCTGGCGGGGCGCCGCCACCTCTGTGCGCGGACAAAGGGCGTGGGAGTCAACCGCCCGGGCTGCTTTGCCGAATACATCTCGATCCCGATGAGCAACGTCTGGAAACACAGCGACTCGGTATCCCGCGAAGTCGCCAGCATTTTCGATCCTTTTGGGAATGCGGTCCATACCGCGTTGTCGTTTCCGGTGCTGGGCGAAGACGTGCTGATTACCGGCGCCGGCCCAATCGGAATCATGGCCGCCGCCGTCGTGAACCACGCCGGCGCGCGCTACACAGTCATTACCGACGTCAATCCGTGGAGGCTGGAGTTGGCGCGAAAATTCGGCGTGACGCGCGCGGTGGACGTGCGCACAACCAGGTTGGCCGACGTGCAGAAGGAACTGGGAATGCAAGAGGGATTCGACATCGGCCTCGAGATGTCGGGCAACGAGTCGGCGTTCCGCGAAATGCTCGACAACATGTGCCACGGCGGAAGGATCGCCATGCTCGGCATTCCTCCCAATGAAATGTCCATCGACTGGAACAAAGTCATCTTCAACATGCTCACCATCAAGGGCATCTACGGCCGCGAGATGTACGAGACGTGGTACAAGATGACGGTCATGCTTCAATCGGGGTTGGACATCAGTCCGGTCATCACCCACCGGTTCCACTACAGCGAGTTTCAGAAGGGTTTCGACGTTATGTTGACTGGTGAAGCCGGCAAGGTGATCCTGGACTGGCGCTCGTGAGCCCGTCTCCGTCCGCCGGTCCGGGCCGGTTTGCTCCGGTTGGGATGTGGCGATGTAGACTATCGCGGCCGCTGATATTATCGAGTCAAATGCTGACTTCCGCTACGCCGATCCTCCCCTCCCGCAACCTGCCAAAAACGCTCGATTTCTACAAGAGGCTGGGTTTTCACCTGGCCGGCCGGACCAGTGACGAGTACGCCATCGTGCGCCGCGACGAGTGCGAGATCCATTTCTACGTCCAGCCGGACCTTGATCCGAAATCGAACCACGCCGGCTGTTATCTGGTGGTGCACGATGTCGACGCGCTCGGAGCGGAACTCGCGGCAAACCGCATCGAAGTCGTGCATGACGCCGAAGACAAGCCCTGGCGCATGC
>JADZCI010000173.1 GCA_020851655.1 Bryobacterales bacterium | reverse complement strand
GGTCACCGCGCCCGCGTTTCTCGTGGCTGGCTGGTACGACTTCTTTCGCGACGCTCAAATCCGGGACTTCCAGACGATCCGCCGGCAAGGGACGCTGTCCGCGAAATCAGGCACGAGGATTCTGATCGGACCCTGGGGCCATGGCTTTTTCAGCCGCAATCTGGAGCACTACGGCATTAAGCCGAGGACGCTGGAACTGATCCCGTTCGAGTACATCCGCGACTCCAAGGACTGGTTCGACTACTCGCTGAAAGGCGCTTCGAACGGCTGGGACCGCCGCGCGCCGGTTCGAGCCTTTGTCCTGGGCGATAACGAGTGGCGCGACGTGTCCGAGTGGCCGCCCGCGCGGGCCTCCTACCGCACTTATTACCTGCGCTCCCGGGGGAACGCCGCGACTCTGCGAGGCCATGGCTCGCTCAGCGAACAGCAGCCCGCCGCCGAACAGGCTGACTCCTTCACCTTCGATCCGCGCAACCCCGTCCCCACAATGGGCGGCGGACATGGAGACATCTGGAGTTCGGGGCCGGCGGACCAGCGCGAAATCGAGAGCCGCCCCGACGTGCTCGTTTATTCGAGTGAGCCGCTCACCCGGCCCCTCCTTGTGATGGGCCAGGTTACAGCCAGGCTGTACGCCTCATCCTCGGCGCCCGACACGGACTTCACCGCCAAGCTTGTTGACGTATTCCCCGATGGCCGCGCGCTGATCCTTTGCGAAGGCATCGCGCGCGCAAGATACCGCACGGGCCTGGACCAACCCGCGTTGATGCGGCCCGGTACGGTCTATCCATTCGACATCGACGTGGGCAACATCGCCGTGCGGCTGCGGCGTGGCCACCGGGTCCGCCTGGAGGTGAGCTCTTCCAACTCCCCACGCTACGATGTCAATCCAAACACCGGCCGCGAAATCGCCACCGAACGGGAACCCGTCAAGGCGAACCAGCAAGTGCTGCACAACGCCGGCGCCGCCTCCACGCTCATGCTGCCGGTGTTGGAGGAATAGCCAGGGCCGGGCCGGCCAATCGCGCTTACATCAAAAGAGAATTTTCAATCCCAACTGCACTTGCCTCGGCGCGTTGGCCTGCGACGTGATGGTTCCGAAGCTTGAGGACGTGACGCTGGTGTTCGGCGAGCTGAACCGCGGCGTATTGAAGGCGTTGAGCGCCTCGGCCCGGAATTGCATGCTGAACATCTCGGTCAGCCGGAAGTTCTTGAACACCGACAGATCCCAATTGAAAATGCCGTCGTTCCGGATCCACGGGTCGCGCGGACCCATGTTGCCGAACGTGTAAGCCGCCGGCTGTGTGTAATGGCTCTTATCGAAGTAGGCGTTCAGGCGGTCCTGAACGGGTCCTTTGAGCAGACCGCTCTTGCCGTCATTGTTGGCGCGGATCGCCATATTGAAAATGCCGGCATTGTTCGAAGCCGAGAAGCCGATGGGCGTGCCCGTGGAAAGCGTGGTCAGGCCGTTCACCTGCCAGCCTCCGAGGAAGACGTCGGTAAGCGGGTTCCAGTTGGCGCCGAATCGCCGGGCCCGGCCGAACGGCAAGTCGTAGACACCGGCAATGGTCGCCCGGTGCGCCACGTCGATGTCGCTCAACGCCCGGTCAGCCCGGATGTTGTAGCTGTTCTGGTGGCTCAGCCCGTCGTCCAGGTTCTTGGCCCAGGTGTAGGCAAACTGCATTTGCAACCCTTTCGACATGCGTTTGGTGGCGCTGACCTGGAGTGAGTGATAGAACGACGACGAACCCACCGAGTAGATGGGGATCACGTTGGTGAATTGCGGATACGGCCGCAGCAACTGCGCGCGGGTCGTCTTGGGCTGCGCCAGCACGCCGCCCGAGATCTTGCCGTAAAACGGGTTGTCCACCTGCGCGTTCAGCGCCGGGCCCATCGCCATGTACTTCGGGTCAAGCTGGTTGAGACTCAACCCGCCCTCTTCGTTGCGGTGCAGTTGATAGCTGCGGGTGCCCACGTAGGCCACCTCGAAGAGCGTCGAAAAAGGCAATTCGTGCTGTATGTTGAAGTTCATCTGCTGGACCCACGGGCTGATGATGTCCTGCGTCGTCGCTTCGATGCTGCTGCCGAACTGTGTCAGCACGCCATTGCCGGAGCCCAGCGCCTGCGCCATGCCCGTTGGCCACGGATCCTTCAGGTAGTAGTTGGGAGTGATGCCGTCGAGCGTTGCCACCCAGATGTTGTCCACCCGCCAACCCATGGTGCCGATTGTGCCCGCGGCCGCCTGTTGCGATGGGCCGTAGATGTGAGCATAAGCCGCGCGTACGACGGTTCGCGGCGCAACCTGCCAGCTTAGGCCGATGCGCGGCGCAAAGTTGTTGAGGTCGGTCTTGAACTGCGTGCGCGGATTGCCATTCACGCCCACAAAGACGAGCCCGCCGGTGACGCCCGGGATCACCTGGCCCGCCGGCGTGGCGACAGCCGGGTCGAACCAGTTGGTGCGGTTGTAGCGTTCGGTCCGGGGCGTATCCACGTCCCACCGCAACCCGAGACTCAAACTGAGCGTCCTGGTCAACCGCCAGTCGTCCTGAAAATAGCCCGCCACGTAGAAGCTCTGCGTGGCGACATTCTTATAGGTGGCCTGCAGCGAGCCGCTGCTGCCCGTCCCGAGCAGGAGCGAGGCAAAGCCGTTGCCCGCCGTCGAACTGGACTGCGTCGGGTTCGGACCCTGTGTCATGCTCCGCGAGAAACTGAAACTGCCCGCCGACCGGCCTTCGTTGGTGTTCACCCGCATCATGCGCGCTTCCGACCCGAACTTCATCGTGTGCTTGCCGTGCGTCTTGGTAATGCTGCCCAGCGCCGTGTAGGACATGAATGCGTTCTGGCGGTGGTCGCCGCCCCCCAAGCTCCGGTAGTCACTCACGGTGAACCCCGAAAAAGTGAGGAAATCCACGGCCGCATCGACATACTTTGGCAGGCCCAGATTCGACGGTGCGAAACCCAGCCCCTGGTTGGCGTAGATGTATTTCGTTCGCGCAAATCCGAGCCGGGCGTTCAAGACCATCGTCGGCGACAGCGTGTTGGTGTAGTCGGCCACCGCCCCGTGCACGTGATCCTCGACATTGATCCGGCCCTCAGCCACCTTGATGTCGCCGGGGAAAAAGATCGCTGCCTGATCGTCGTTCAGCCTGGTCGAGTACCGCGCAAAGAAGCGCTGCGACCCCGTGATCACCTGGTCCACGCGATAGTCCGATTGAGTCATGTTCAGCGGCTTTGTGGCGCTGTTGCCCCAGTTGTTCTGGTTGATGGCGCCGGGCGGCGTCAGGTTCGGAACGGGGTAATACTTGGCCGTGTTGACCGCGACGGGATCGAAGCGCGCCGAGGGGATTACGTTTCCAGTAAACGGAGTGCGAATGAACCCCGCGCCGCTCGGGTTTGCCCGGGTCGTCAGCGGGTCGTAAATGGTAATCAGCCCGCCCGACGCCGTCCGGGTCTGAGAGAAATCTCCCGTACGTTCCAGTTGGGTCGGCACGGATGCGATCGTGGAGGAGGCGCGGCGCTCGCGAAGAGCCTCAAACGACACCATGAAGAATGTCTTGCTCTTGATGACCGGGCCGTGAAACACCCCGCCGAACTGCGAGCGCTTGAAACTCAGCAGCGGCTGCCCGCGGCGATTGTCGAAGAAATTGTTGGCGTCCATTACCGAGTTGCGCAGAAACTCGTAGGCGCTGCCATGGAACTGGTTGGTGCCTGACTTGAACACCACGTTGAGCAACGCTGCCCAGGCTGCGGCCGAACTCCGCCGGGTAGTCGGCGCCCAGCAACTTGAACTCCTCAATGGCATCCACCGAAGGAAACACGGATATGCCGGCAAAGCCGTTGACTGTCGGGTGCGCCGCCGTGACCCCGTCGATCAAGGTATCCATCGTCCTCGCCCGCGCGCCGTTGACCGAGTAGCGCATCTCGCCGTAGCTGTTTCCCACCGTGCCCGTCACTCCCGGCGTCAGAAACACGAGCGTATAGACGTTCCGCGTGTTGAACGGCATGTTGACGATGATGTTGTTGTCCACCACCTTGGAGAGCGTCGCGTTCTCGGTCTCCAGACGCTGTACGTCGGCCGATACCGAGACCGCTTCGGTTACTTCACCCACCGCCATTTGTATGTCGAGCCGCACGGTCTGGTACACCTGCACCTCGATGTTTTCGTGCACCGCCTTCTTGAAGCCGGTAGCGATCACCTCAACGCGGTATTGCCCGCGCGGCAGTTGCGGCGCCGTGTAGTTGCCGGATGCGTCGCTCTTGACAACCACCCGGATGCCGGTTTCCTTGTTGGTCACCTCCACCGTCGCGCCCGGAATGACCCCGCCGGTCGGATCCGTAACGATGCCGGTGATCGAACCTGTAATCGACTGGGCGGCCATGCCGCCGCCGAGCAGAAAAGCGAGAAGAAACAAACGTCGTTTCATTCGGACAAAGACCTCCCGGTTAGCTGAGAAAAGTGTAACACCTTGGCGCCCGGAAAGCCTCCCACTAAGGTACGCTGTGCCTGTGCGAGCCTTCGTTGCCTTCTGCCTGCCAGGGCTGCTCTTCGCCGCGGACCCGGCCTTAAAGATCTCCGTTTATGCCACCGCCGGTGGCATTCAAGCCCACCTGGTTGCCCCGGAGTCCTTCCAGGCCGCGGTTCGGGCGATGCGCGGCCTTGGCGTGAGCCGTGTGATCCTCGAAGGCCGGCGGGGCGACGAGTTTGTTCCGCCGGAGAGGTTGAAGGAACTGCGGACCCGGCTTGCCGCCGAGGGCTTCGACACCATGGGCGGCATCGCAACCGTGCCCGGCAAGACGTTCGGCGTCCGGCAGCAGGGCGCGCTGGGCTGGCTCAACTGGGAGGCTCGGGCAACCCGCGACGGCGTCGCTGATTTCTTCCGGACCAATGCCGAGATCTTCGACGAGCTGGTTGTGGACGACTTCTACTGCACCATGGACACTTCGCCGGAGTCCGACGCCGCGCGCGGCGGCCGGGACTGGGGCCAATACCGGCGCGACCTCCTCACCGGTCTCATTCAACCCATGATCGTTGGGCCCGCCCGTGAGGTGAATCCGGGTGTGCGGATGGTCATCAAGTTTCCCCAGTGGTATGACCGTTTTCACCTCTTTGGATACGACCCGGAACGCATGCGAGGGCTGTTTGACCTCGTCTGGGTGGGTACCGAGGTTCGCAATCCGAAGACCCGGCGCATGGGCTTTGTGCAGCCCACGCAGGGCTACATGAACTACCGCTGGCTCACCTCGGTTGCCGGCGCCAAGGTGGAAGCCGCCTGGTTTGACCACATCGAGTGCACCGCGCAAAACTTCGTGGATCAGGCCTGGCAAAGCGTGCTGGCGGGCGCGCGCGAACTCGTGCTCTTCAACCTGATCGATGTTGTCAACGGGCATCCCGGCCACGCCTTGTTTCGACAGCAGCTTCCGGACATGCGGGTGGCGGCGCGGCGCCTTCAAGGCAAACCGGTTCAAGGCGTCGCCTACTACAAGCCGCTGGGCAGCGATCCGGGTGACAACGGCTACCTGATGGACTACCTGGGAATGTTAGGCGTGCCCGTTGTGCCGGTCTCCACGTACCCGTCGCAAAGTCCGGCGGTGATCCTCGGCGTTCAGGCCATGCACGATCCGCATCTGCTCGACAAGGTGAGAGCGCACCTCAAGACCGGAGCACGAGTTGCCATGACCGCTTCACTGATGCAAAAGGTGCCGCCGCCCGCCGGCGTCACCCGGCTCGACCTGCGAACCTTCTCTGAACAGGACTACCGCGAGGCGGGCGAATGGCTCCTGCCGCCGAAAGAACTGCCCTGGTTGGACATGCCCCGCAAAGAAGCGGACCGCTTGCGCAAGTCCCTGGGCGTGCAATTATCGGCGCCAACCCGCATTGCCTACTACCGGTTCGGCCCAGACGATGTCTTCTACAGTTTTCGCGACGATAACACTGCGTTGAGCATGGAGGGGATGACAGTCCTTGTGCCCGCGCATGGAATGGTCTGGCTTGAGCCCAAAGCAAAGCGGGGCGGAAAACGCGATTAGCGGAGCCGTAAGCACCAGTAAGGAGTAAGCCAGAAGTCGAGCCACGTCACAGTCCGCGAATCGACGAGGCGTCCCTCATCGAACACGAAAATTCGCAGTCTGGGCCACCGGAACACCCAACGGTCCGCTGTCGCGACGAATAGCAGGTTCGTTCCGGCTATCCACTGGGGAAAAGTGAGCGCTTTGATCCACGGATCCATTTTGACCAGGCCAGACTCGAGGTTGACGAATCCGAGATCACCCTCGTTGGTGCAAAAAAGATCCACCGGTCGTCGGGAGACCAGCCGCCAAGAACGCCGCGGACGATTTCGCGGGCCGTTCCGGCTGCAACATCATAGATCGTGATTGAGGTTCCCATCTCGGCGGCAAGGGCCGTGCCCGCGTTGTTCCAGACAAGCCTTCTGACCGGCGGATCGGGCGCCCGGTACGCGACCTCATCGATTCGGACGGGAGTCGTCCATCTGCCGGTGCTGGCGGCCCAGATATGAATGCCGAACCTCGAGACGGGAGGTCCGGAGCGGGCGAGTTGTATCAGGTTTCCAGCAAACGCAAGAGATTGGCCGTCCGAAGAGACCGCCAAGGCCATGACCCCATCGAAGTACCCGCAGACCCGCCGCCGCGAATGGGTCAGGTGAGCATAGATCTCGAAGCACCGTTCTGGCAGCGACGAACTTTTCAGGTCGACCCGGGGCGAGAGTGAGTCCCACGTTTTGAACACGGTTTGCCTCCCGTCTGGAGAGACCCAGTGAAACACTCCATCTTTCGCCTCCGGTAGCACTTTGCCGGCAACACTCGCGGGGAAATTCACATAGAAGCCTTGCCCATTGTGAAACTGTCCGAGGGCGATGACACCCCCATCAAAGGGCGCGAAAGCGGAAGAGCCGGCGCCGCCGGTAGCCCGTGACACCTGGAGCGCGGGAATCAGAAGTCCGGTCCCGATCAGACCTATCGTTCTCGCGAGAGTCAGGGTCACGCCAGTCATCCTCAGGTTAGTAGAACGGGTGGAGCCACCGCCACAGGAGGGATATTTGGGCGGCAAACCGGGCGGTCAGCAGCG
>JADZCI010000172.1 GCA_020851655.1 Bryobacterales bacterium | reverse complement strand
GCCAAGGACACGGCCCAGTTGATTGAAGAATCCATTACGCGTTCCAACGAGGGCAAGGTCAAATTGGATCAGGTGGTCGAGTCCATCGGCAACGTCGTCAAGACCGCGGCCGAGATCAAAGTTCTGGCCAACGAAGTCCATGTCAGCAGCCAGGAACAGGCGCGGGGCATCGAGCAGATTGCCAAGTCCATCGGACAGATGCAGCAGGTCACGCAGTCCACGGCGGCGAGCGCGGAAGAGAGCGCCTCGGCGGGCGGCCAGATGAGTGTTCAGGCCCAACAACTGCACCATGCGGTCCGAATGCTGCGCGACGTGGTGGGTCACGACGATGACCGTGCAACGGATTACCGGGATGCGGTTGGCGCGCCGAATCCGGTTCTCGCAAAGGGACTGACCAAACTCAGTTCAGCACTTCAGCGACATGCCGGACGCTGTCCCGGCGCCAGCCGCGCGCCAACCAAGGTCACAGCTCAATCTGCGATCCCTCTCGACGACGATTTTCACGATTTCTAGGTTGACCACTCCATAAGCACTCCCACGCGTCCGGCCTCTGTGGCCGGGCGCTTTTTTTATCCAGGTGCTATGCTCCCGTTTGGATGCACACGATCATTGAGCCCTTCCGCATCAAGAGCGTCGAGCCGCTGAAGAAGACCACGGTCCAGGAACGGGAACGCCTGCTGGCCCAATGCGGCTACAACCTGTTTCTCCTGGCGGCTTCCGACATTCTCATCGATCTGCTGACGGATTCGGGCACCAGCGCGATGTCCACAAATCAATGGGCGGCGATGATGCGCGGCGACGAGTCCTATGCCGGGAGCGAGAGTTTCTACCGTCTCCGCGACACGGTGCAGAAACTTACCGGCTTCCGCCACGTGATTCCGACGCACCAGGGACGCGCGGCTGAGCGAATCCTGTTCACTGTGATGTGCAAACCGGGACACACGGTGCCGAACAATACGCATTTCGACACTACGCGCGCCAACATCGAGTTTGCCGGCGCCGAGGCGCTCGACCTTCCGCTGCCTGCCGCCGCCGACACGCAGGTCAGACTGCCGTTCAAAGGCGATCTGGACCTCGATGCGCTGGAGCAGTTGATCGCCGGACGCGGTCCGGAGCGGATTCCCCTGGTGCTGGTGACGGTGACCAACAACTCGGATGGAGGCCAGCCGGTGTCCATGGCGAATCTCGAGGCCGTCCGCCGCATCACTCATCAGCACGGAATCCCGTTCTACCTCGACGCCTGCCGCTTTGCCGAGAATGCCTGGTTCATCCGGGAGCGGGAACCCGGCTACAGCCACATGAGCCCGCGGCAGATTGCCATGAAAATGTTCTCCCTGGCGGATGGGTGCACCTTTTCCGCCAAGAAGGACGCTTTTGCGAACATCGGCGGCTTCCTTTGCACCAATGACGACATGCTGGCTAAACAGGAGAAAGACCTGTTGATCCTCACCGAAGGCTTTCCGACCTATGGCGGACTCGCCGGGCGGGACCTGGAAGCCATCGCGGCCGGAATCGAAGAAGTTCTCGATCCCGACTACCTGGAATACCGGATCGCCTCGACCGGCTACCTGGGCAGGCATATCGCCGATGCCGGCGTACCGATTGTCGAACCTCCCGGCGCACACGCCATCTACATCGACGCCGGGCGGATGCTGCCGCATATTCCGCGGCAGCAGTACCCCGCCCAATCGCTCGCCATTGAACTTTACCGTCATGCGGGAATCCGCGGTGTGGAAATAGGCTCGGTCATGTTCGGCGCGCACGCGCGGAACGAGTTGCTGCGGCTGGCCATCCCGCGGCGCGTCTACACCCAAAGCCACATCGACTACGTCGTTGAATCGATCCTCGAAGTGAACGCCCGAAAGGACGGGTTGCGCGGCTGCGAGATCGTTGAAGAACCCGCGTTCCTCAGACACTTCACTTGCCGGTTCCGGCCTTTATAGAATTGAAGGTCCCGGATGGGTATTGACTGGTTTCCGCTTTGGCTCAGCCTGCGCGTGGCCGCGCTGTCGACGTTGATCGGCCTCGGGGCAGGTCTTTGGATCGCGTGGCTTCTGGCCGCCCGCGAATTCAGAGGCAAAGCGGTGCTCAGCTCCCTGGTCACCCTGCCGCTCGTCCTCCCCCCAACCGTTCTGGGTTACTACCTGCTGGTGTTGTTGGGCCGGAACAGCATCATCGGGTCGGTCTGGGAACGCATCTTCGGCGCACCGCTCGTCTTCACCTGGCAGGCGGCGGTTGTCGCCGCGATTGTGCATTCCGCGCCCTTGCTGATTGAGTCCGCGCGAGCCGCTCTGGAAAGCGTGGACCACTCCCACGAACGAGCCGCCCGCAGTCTTGGCGCTTCCGAGTGGAGGGTGTTTTGGAAAGTCTCGCTACCCCTGGCCTGGAACTCGATTCTGGCGGCCACGGCGCTGGCCTTCGCACGCTCCTTGGGCGATTTCGGCGTCACGATCATGCTGGCCGGCAACATCCCCGGACGCACGCAGACTGTGGCGGTGGCCATCTATGACGCGGTGGAAAGCGGGCAGGGGGCGACCGCGCGGATCCTGGTGCTGGTCATCTCCGCACTGGCGCTGGCGGTTCTCAGCGTGGCCAACCGTGTCGGGCGCATCGACTTCGGACGGGCTGGCGGATGATTGACGCGCGCATCCGGAAGAGCTTTCCAGGCGGCAAGGATTCGGCCCCCTTCACGCTCGACATCGAGTTCAAGTCGTCTGCCCGAACGGCTGTGTTGTTCGGCCCCAGCGGCGCCGGCAAGACTCTGACTCTCGACGCCATCGCCGGCTTTGTTCACCCGGATGAAGGACGCATCCTGGTCGATGACGCCCTGCTGTTCGACGGCGCCGCCGGGGTGCGGTTGCCACCGCAAAAGAGGCACTGCGGATACGTCTTTCAAAACTACGCGCTGTTTCCGCACATGACTCTGCGCGAGAACCTCGCGTTCGCGGCCGAAGGCCTGCCGCGCCTGGAACGCCGCCGGCGGGTTGGCGAGATGCTGGATCTGTTCCTGCTGGCCGATCTCGCCGGGCGCCGCCCCCACGAATTGTCCGGCGGCCAGAAACAGCGCTGTTCCATCGCCCGCGCACTGATCGCCGAGCCGAAATTACTGCTGTTGGACGAACCGGCCCGCGGACTTGACCCCCAACTGCGATCGGCCTTGTATGCCGCACTGGCTGACGTCAGGACGAAGTTCAAGCCGCAGATCCTGCTGGTCACCCACGACCTTGACGAATGCTTCGAACTGGGCGACGAGATGTTTATCCTCGATGGCGGCAGGCTGGTCCAATCCGGCGCGCCGCTGGATATCCTGCAGCGGCCGGCTGCGCCGAGCGTGGCGCAGTTGCTCGGCCGCGGTAATATTCTCAGCGCCGAGATTCTCACCCTGGATCCGGCGCGCAATACCAGCCGTCTCCGCTGCGCCTGCGGCGACTCGCACTTCGAGATCGCGGGCCAGTACATGCCGGGCCACCTCATCGGCGATCGCATCTCGCTCTACGTCAGGCCGGAACAACTTCAGGCCCTTCCCCGCGCGGCCGATACCGCCGCCCCAGCGCTGGAACTCGTTCGGGTCAGCGAACGGCCCGACGGAGTCCGGCTGCATTTTCGAGGTGAGATTACGGTACAGATGGAGCGTGCCGCCTATGAAGGCGTCAAGCATAATAAGGACTGGGTGGTGCGATTCCGGCCTGAGACGCTGATCGTTTTGGAATGAAGACCTTTGCGGAGTACGAAAAGCTAGCGGAAACAGCGCACGGCCACTTGTGCGCCGGCCAGGTGCTGGGTATCCGGCTTGCCGTGCACGGTCTGGGCCTGCTGGGGATCGAGGATCCAACGGGCAAAGACCGGAAACGCCTGGTAACCTACGTCGAAATCGACCGCTGCGCCACGGATGCCATCGGTCTGGTGACCGGATGCCGCCTGGGCAAGCGCTCGCTCAAGTTCATGGACTTCGGCAAGATGGCCGCCACCTTCGTCGACCTGCACACCGGACTGGCGGTCCGGATTGTGGCGAAAGAGTCGTCCCGGGAACGCGCCAAGGAGCTCTATCCGGAAGTCACGGACAAGACCGCCCAGCAACTGAAAGCCTACCGCGAGATGGCGGCCGAAGAGCTGTTCGATGTGCACTGGGTCAAGGTGCAGGTGGCGCCTCGCGAGATGCCGGGCTTCAAAGGGCCTCGTATTATCTGCGTGCGTTGCGGCGAAGGCATCAGTTTTCAGCGCGAGCTCATCATGGACGGCCATCCCGTCTGCCGCGCGTGCGCCGGCGAACGGTATTATCACCCGCTGGCGCCGCAGTGAGACGGTATTACATCACAGACCGGGCGCCCCTCGGCGGAGTCGAAGCGTTGTTGGAATGTATCCGGCGGAATGTGGACCGTGGCGTGGAAATGATTCAGATCCGCGAGAAAGACCTACCGG
>JADZCI010000171.1 GCA_020851655.1 Bryobacterales bacterium | reverse complement strand
TGCCTGAGACGCAGCAGTTGATCCAGCAGCTCCTCGAACGGGACGACCCCTACTCCCACCGCGTAGCCTATGCCGCGTTGGGCGACACGCGAACCTTGTCCAGGATTCCGATGCTCGCCTCGGTACTCGCCTCCACCAACGATGCCGAGGATGCCGAAGCGGCCGCGGGTGCGCTGGCCAAGATGGGCGAGCCAGCCGCTCCGGCTCTCCATGAAATCCTGGACGGGCCGGTTTCAAGAGCCGCGCGGCGCACTGCTCTCGCCGCGGTGTTGACCATCGGCAGCCCCGCATCCGAGGCGAGGGTCCAGCAAATGGCGCCCTCGTTTGAGAGGGAGGAAAAGCTGCTCTTCCTCAAACACGGCGACGCGTACTTTCCCGCGCTCCGGAGCATTCTCCTCGAGTGGTCGCGAAGCGGTGAAGCTGAAATCTCCCCACTCGCCGCCGACGCCCTTCGCCGTTCCGCCTGAGGGCGTCGCCATGCCGTCAATTCGCTCTCCACACCTGGCCGCGCCGGTTATGGTTCAATTTCCAAGGAAGCTCCAACCATGATCGAAACAGGTCTCAGCGGCAAGACAGTCATTGTTACCGGCGCCGCCGCCGGAATCGGGCGCGCCACAGCCCGGCGCTTTGCGCAGGAAGGGGCCAACGTCGCCGGATGGGATGTGGCCGATGCGCCAGGCTTTGCCAGTGAAATGAAAGCCGCGGGCGGGCAAGGTCTGTTCCACATGATCAACGTCACCGGCGCCGAAGCCGTTCGCCGCGGCGTCGAAGAAGCGGAATCCGCCTTCGGACACGTCTACGTCCTGGTCAACAACGCGGGCATCCTGCGCGATGGGATGCTGGCCAAGGTGAAGGAAGGCCAACTCCAGGCCCTGATGTCGGACGAGCAGTTCGACTCCGTCATCAGCGTGAACCTGCGCGGCGTGTTCGTCTGTACCCGCGCCGTGGTCCCTGGAATGATAGCCGCCCGCGGCGGGGTCATCCTCAACGCCAGTTCGGTGGTCGGCGTCTACGGAAACTTCGGCCAGACCAACTACGTGGCCAGCAAAGCCGGAGTCATCGGCATGACTCGCGTCTGGGCACGGGAACTGGGGCGCTACAACATTCGCGTGAACGCGGTGGCGCCCGGCTTCATCGAAACCGACATGACCCGCCAGATGCCTCCCAAGATTTTCGAGGCCATGACGCAGCACACGCCGTTGGGCAGGGCGGGACAACCCGAGGACATTGCCAGCGCCTATGTCTGGCTAGCGTCCGACGCCGCGTCGTTCATCTCGGGAGCGGTCTTGCCAGTCGACGGAGGTTCGGTTCCAGGCACCTAGTGATTGGTTAGCGCCCGCCTGACGGAATACGAACCGTCACGCCCGAATCAGCCTGCACCGGCCCATCCAGAATCAAGAATCGCTGGGCATCGGGGCTCACGGCGAACCTGCTCCCCATCGTTGACAGCCGGCGGAGCCGGAACAGACGGCGCGGCGGGCCAAAGCGAATGGTCCCGCTCTGTTCTGAAACGCTCACCGACGCGACGTCCCACCCGGACTGAATCGACAACTCCGACCCATCGCCCTTCCAGATTGCGAGATCCCCTTGTCCGGCAGTGATGGCAATCGGCTTGGCCTTTCCCCACGTGGCGGGTTCCGGCGAAAAGGGCAGCACGTACAAGGAACTGTAGCCTTTGACGTCGCTCGTGTAGGCGACCCACTTTCCGTTCGGCGAAAATGCAGCCAACGTCTCACTCGCGGGAGTCTTGAGAAAAGGACGCGCCTTGCCGGTTGAGAGGTCGGCAATCCAGATATCGAACCGGGAATCGAGAGACAGTTCCGTATATGCAACGAAGCGCCCGTCACGCGACCACGACGTGGAGCCAACGTCGCTTCCGGAAGACAGCACCACGCGCTCCGGACCCCCGGCGACTTTGCGCCGGTACAAGTCCATACGCCCGCCTCGCGTTGATCCATAGATCAGTTCGTCGCCTTTCGGCGACCAAACCGGCAAAGCCGCCACCACCTCGTCATTGGTGAACTGTACTGAATCGCCGTTCGCACTGAGTATTCGGAGATTGTAGCGTCGGACCGTGCTGGAACTGGTCGGGTCTGCGCAATCGATCGATTCGCAAACGGTGACCGCGAACGCGTGGCCCGATGGAGAAGATACGATTCCGGCATACAGAGCCGGAGGGCCGAGGCTCTTGACCGGCTTGCCGCTTCTATCCATCCAAAGCAGCGGCGCGGGGGCAACCTTAACCCCACCCCAATAGGCTACGACGCCCGTGTCTGAAACCGAGTAGCTGGACACCCCGACTGACTCCGCGATGGCCGAAGTGTCCCCGTAGGCTTGCATCGTCAGGTCGTCGAATTCCCGCGAGATCAAGCTCGTCCCCCGCAAATAGTAGAGCCTGCGCCCAACCGCTGTGCCCGAGGGGGCGTCCACAACGGACCGGACATTGCCGCCGGCCGTCGACCCGGCAAAGAGCCTGCCTTCATGGCGGTTGCTCCTGGCGGTGTAAAGGAAATGGGTTCCGTCCCGCAGGAACACGGGCCAGCGGTGGCTCCCTTCTTCCTCGGCTGCGTTCAGACGTGTCACGGCTCGTGGCGTGCCGCCGGTCGCGTCGACCCACATCACGGGCCCCGAAACATTACTGAAGAGCATGCCGCCCCGCCGTCCCCAACTTCCCGAAAGGCCTTGCGAAGCATCGCAGACGATCACCGGCGGTCCACCACCGCTCGGAACCCGCTTCAACTTGCCGTCGCTAAAGAAGCCCAGGGCACTGCCGTCCGGCGACCAAAACGCCCGCCTTGCCTGATCCGTTCCGGCCACCCGGTAGGCGTGCAATTCCGCAAACCGCCGGACGTAAATATGTGTCGTTTTCTGGTCGGATCCGGTATATGCTATCGCTTTCCCATCCGGAGACAAGGCGATCTCCAGCGGCTGGACAAACTCGACACCAGGCTCGGGCCGCACGCTGAACGTGACCGGCTGCCCGGCGCTGGAGGATGGACCGTAGCGCCACCAAAGCGCCGTGGCGGCGGCGCCAAAGAGCCCTAAGCCCACGACCGCGAGGGCAACCATCCGCCTGCGCGCAACGGAATGGGCCGCGGATGGAGCCGGCCAGCCCCGCTGTACCGACCGCAGAGTTGCCGCGGCGTCGAATGCGCTCTGCCACCTCTGTTCTGGCAGCCGCGTCAGGCAGCAACCGACGAGGTCCCGTAATCCGGCGGGCAGGTGCGGCGCGTTCTCAGCGTTCAGCACCGGCCCGCCGCCGTCAAGGATCGCTTTCATGATCGCTTCGCGATCGCCTGCAAAGGCAGGCCGGCCCACCACCATCTCGTATAAGATCGCGCCGAACGCGAACAGGTCGGACTGTGCGCCCGGAGGTTCTCGCCGGATCTGTTCGGGCGACATGTAGGGTAAAGTTCCCGCGGCGTGTGGCGCGGCGGATTGAGCAACCAGCGCGGCAATACCGAAATCGATCAACTTGGCGCCGGTGCGGGTGATGATGATGTTTTCCGGCTTGAGATCGCGGTGCACCACCCCGCGCTGATGCGCCGCATGGAGAGCCTCCGCAATCTGAATGGACCACTCCATGGCGGTTGGGACCGGCAGCCGGCCTTGTTTCTGCAAAGCGGCTCGCAACGTGAAGCCCTCCAGCAGCTCCATCACGAGATACGGCGTGCCGTCGTGCATCCCCACGTCGTGAATCGTGCAAATCGACGCGTGGCCGAGCCGTGACAATGCCCGGGCTTCCCGCAGGATGTGCGCGCGGGCATCCGGGTCATCGGCGACACCAGTCAGCACTTTGATGGCGACACGGCGCCGCAGCCGGAGGTCGGTGGCTTCGTAGACCTCTCCCATCCCGCCGGATCCCAGCTTTCGCTCGATTGAGTAAGGCCCCAGGCGGTCGCCCGGACTGAGTGTACCCGCCGCATACCCGCGCACCAGTTCGGCAGCCTTGCCCGCTGCCCAGGACGACAGGAAGCCCGTCGCCGACGTTGTCTGCGCCAGCAGTTCCGAGGCCTCGGCCAGCAGGGTTTCATCGCCTTCGACAGCCTGAAGAAGAAACGATTCCCGCGACTCCGGACGCTCGTTCAGCGCTTCTTCGACGATCCGAATCAGGCGCCGGTCCCGTTCCGACAGCATACGCGCTACGAACCCAACTGGCGGGCGAGCCAGCGGCGCGCGAATCCCCAATCGTTGAGCACCGTGTTTTCGGACACGCCGAGCGCTTCGGCGGTCTCCGCCACGGTGCATCCGCCAAAGTAGCGCATCTCCACCACGCGGCACTTGCGCGGGTCGGCGCGCTCCAGCCGCTTAAGCGCCTTGTGGATGGCCAGAACCTCCACAGTCTCGCCACCGGAGAGGATCGCTGGGCCGTCCATCGGCGGCGCGCACCGTTTCAACCGGGCGCGCGATCGCGCATGGTCCACCAGCACCTGCCGCATCACTTTCGAAGCGATCGCCAGAAAGACCGGGCGCGGGGTGGGAACCGGGTTGGCCTGCGACACCAGTCGAACCCACGCTTCGTGAACCAGAGCCGATGTTTCCAGCGTTAAGACTCTTGCCTCATGCCGCAAGTGCCGGCGCGCGATGCTCCGCAACGTGCGGTAGATTTCCTCCGGCAACGACCGGCAATCCACGTCGTCCGGCGGCCCCCCTGCATCGCAGTCCCAGCTTACAGGCGCTTGTTCCATCAACCTGCCCTTCCGAGTGAATCGATTTTACCAAAGAAATCTTGGGGCTTTTCCAGCCTGGCGGCGCATATACCGGCGTTGGGCAATTCCATCGCGGGAGATGAACGATGAAAATTCGATACTGTCTACCGGGCGTATTACTGGCCGGAACCTGCGCCCTATTCTCGGTTGAACCGCCCGCCGGACAACGGCATGGGTCGCCGAAAACTCAATGGATCACGGTCTGTCCCGGATGCCCGAACAACCCATTCGGCATCACCGAAAACGGTACGATTTCGGGTATCGCCAATACACCTCAGGGTGAGCGCGGATTCATTCTGTCGCGAAAGGGGGAGGTGACCTGGGTTGACACGCCGGGCCACGTATTGATCGAGTTGCTGAAGGGCAACAACCGCGGCCAGTTCACCGGCGTGTACTATTCCAACGCCGACTTTAGGGTGCACGGCTTCGTACGCGAGCGCGACGGCGCCTTGCGCGACATCACTTACCCGGGCGCCAGCACGACTGTCGCCAGCGCCATCAACGACAGCGGCGAGATTCTGGCGAGCTATAGCAACAGTCCTGTGCCATTCGGCTATGTGTCCTACGTGCAGCGGCCGTGGGGTTCCATCTCCGAATTCATCAGGTACCCGGGCGCCGACAGCACCATCGCTCTCGGTTTCAACGCCAGAGGGGAAATGGCGGGCGTCTTCCTGCTGGCCAATTCATACGCTCTGCATGGCTTCATCCGGACCAGGAGGAATTCGTTGATTGAAGTGGCGTTCCCCGCCGCGAGCGAAGTCTACCTGTCTGACATCAACGCGTCTGGAACGGCGGTCGGCTTCTGGCGCGATGCCGAAGGAGCGTTTCACGGGCTTGTGTATCAGGACCGGCACTGTTACACCGTCGATCCCGGCACGAGCCCCAACGGCTACACCAACACCACTTTCACCAGCATCAATAACAGCGGAGACGCCGTCGGCGTCAACTTCCCGCTCTATCCGGGTGACGGCGATGGCTTTATGATGACCGGCGTGATCCGCGGAACCAATGTCGCTGGCGGCAAACAAGGCGTGCCTTGCGCCATCCCACCGCTGCCCTGACTGCCCAATTACTTCCCGTGCCGGACAATGACTCACTTACTCAATGGGGGCGCTCTTGGTCCAGGCCGGTGAGGGCCGAAACACGCACCGGCAGCGACGCGACGCCTGCCAGCGCGCGAGGATTGACCACGGTGACCATCGCCGCGTCGTCAACCCAGTCCTGGCTGGCGCCGTCGGAGTGCTGTACCGCCACGGTGATCGTGTAGTCGCCCCCGGCGAGCAGGCACGTGATCTCAAAATCGACCGATAAGCGCCGGCCGGGCGCGAAATCGCCCAAGTCCACCTTCTCGACTCGCGTGTTGGTCCCAAACACATCGGCGCCCAGCCGGTTGCGGATCAGAATTCCCGCCATGGGCCGTGACGACTCACGAATAAAGAGCGCTTCGATCCGCACATGACAGACTTCGCCCGCCTGAAGCAGCCGTGTGGTTTCGCCGGCGGAATTCACAATCTCGATCGATTGGATGCGGCTGGTTCCATCGCCGTGGCGGTGGGATGCCTCGAGCGCCGGGCGCTCCTCTTCCGGCGGCTGGCGCTCGAGCACCAGCCCGACATAGCGATTGACGACCGCGGGCGGGTCACCCAGCATGTCCACTTCGCCGTTCCACAGCAACAGGACCCGGTCGCACAAACGTTTCACGATTCCCAGGTCGTGGGAGACGAATAGCGTGGTCACGCCGCGCCGGCGAAGCTCCTCGAACTTGCGCACACAGCGGTTCGCAAAGATTGCGTCGCCCACCGCCAGCGCCTCGTCCACGATCAGGATTTCCGGGTCGACGTGAATAGCCGACGAGAACGCCAGCCGTACGTACATGCCCGAGGAATACTCTTTGACGGGCCGGTCTATGTAAGGACCAATCCCGGCGAATTCTTCGATAGCAGGCATGCGCTCCCGGATCTCGGCGCGAGTGAGCCCCAGAATCTCGGCATTCACCCGGACATTCTCCCTGCCGGTGAATTCGGGGTTGAATCCGGCGCCGAGTTCGAGCAGCGCCGCGACGCGTCCCGCGCACTCCACGCTGCCTGTGGTGGGAGTCAGCACCCCGGCGGCAATCTGCAGGAGCGTGCTCTTGCCCGAGCCGTTGGGACCGACGATGCCGAAGAACTCGCCGCGCGCCACTTCGCAACTGACGCTCTTGAGTGCCCAGAAATCTCGCGCCTTGGGTCCGCCGGGCAGTTTCTCGAAAAGCTGCTTCCAGGGGCGGTCATAAAGGCGGTATCGCTTTGAGACGTTGTCGATTCGGACCAGTGGCGTTTGCAAGGAGAAGTGAGGGCCGCACGCGGCGTGCTACACTGTGATTCTCCCTCATGCCGGTCGAAAAAGTCCATTCGGATCAGCAAGTTGAGCCCGCCTGGACGCACCCGGAAATCGCCGCTTCCATCCAAGCCGCGCTGGCCGAAGACATCGGCGCGGGCGACGTCACCTCCCAGGCCACCGTGCCGGCGGAGCGCCGCGCCCAAGCCACGTTCTACGCGCGCGAAGCGATGGTGGTGGCGGGCGTTGAAATCCTGCCGCTGTTCTTTGAGGACGTGACCTTGCATCTTGCCAGCGGGTACCAGGTCGAGCCGGGCGCCGCGCTGGCGACCGTGCGAGGCGCGGCGCGGCACTTGTTAAGCCGCGAGCGAACGTCGCTAAACTACCTGCAGCGGCTGTGCGGCGTCGCCACCGTGGCGCGGCAGTTTGCCGACGCGGTGGCCGGCGCAGGGTGCCGCGTGCTGGACACACGCAAGACCACGCCTGGAATGCGCCGTCTGGAAAAGCTCGCCGCCGCCGCGGGTGGCATCACCAACCACCGCTACGGCCTCTATGACGCGATCCTGATCAAGAACAATCACATCGCCGCGGCGGGCGGCGTGCGCGCCGCGCTCGAAGCCGCTGAGCGGCAAGCTCTGCCGGTTGAAATTGAAGTCAGAACTCTGGACGAACTCGAAGAAGCCTTGGCCTGCGGCGCTACGCGCCTGCTTCTGGACAACCTGACGCCAGCCGAAGCGCGCGTATGGATTCAACGAATCAAGGGACGGGCTTCCGTCGAGTTGTCCGGAGGCATTACTCTTGACACAGTGCGCGCCTACGCCGAAACCGGCGCCGATTTCGTTTCCTCCGGCGCCATCACGCATTCGGCGCGCGCCCTGGACATCAACTTCAGACTGAGCTTGCTTTGACCGCCATGTCTTTCGACACAGACTTCGTCCGGCAGCGCCTCCCGTCCCGCCACATCGAGTGGTACGACTCGATTGACACAACCATGCGCCGCGCCTCGGAACTGGCGTCGGAAGGATGTCCTTCCGGCACAGTCGCCGGCGCCGACCAACAGACCGCCGGCCAGGGGCGGCTCGGCCGTCCGTGGCATTCGACCCGGGACGAGGGTCTCTATTGCACCTTCATCCTTCGCATCAATGTTCCGCCGGCGCAGTTGCCCGTCGTAACGCTGGCGCTGGGGCTTGCGGTTGCCGACACGCTCCGCCTGCTCGGCGGAATCGAACCCGACCTGCGCTGGCCGAATGACGTGATGGTGGAAGACCGCAAGATCGCCGGGATTCTGACGCAACTTCAGGACCACGCCATCCTGGCCGGCATCGGCATCAATGTCAACCAGGCCTCGTTCCCTTCGGATCTGACGCAGACTGCCACTTCTCTTCTGCTGGAAACGGGACGCGCGCACAAGCGCGAGCCGCTGCTCGTGCACCTGGCCGGCGCCATCGGTTCCTACGTGCGCACGCTAACCACCGGGGGGATCGATCCCATCCTAAGGCTGTTCACCGCGGCATCGAGCTACGCCTCGGGGCGGCGGGTCGTGGTCGAAGCGCCGGACGGGGCGGTCCACGGCGTCACCGCCGGACTCACACCCGAAGGATTTCTGCGCTTGCAAAAAGAAGACGGCTCACTCGTTACAATTCATGCTGGCGGCGTCAGACCCGCCCTCTAAGACTCATGCTTCTCGCAATCGACGCAGGAAACACCAACCTGACCATCGGCGTTTTTGAAGGTGAAGCCATCCAGGCGCGCTGGCGCCTCCGCACGGTCCACGAACAAACCGCCGACGAGTGGGGCATCAAGTTCCGCGAGCTGTTCGCTCTCACTTCCATCGATCCCCAGTCCATCGACGGAGTGGTGGTAGCCAGCGTGGTCCCACCGCTGGAGAGTTCTCTGCGCGAAATGTCGGAGCGCTACTTTCACCACACCCCGCTCTACGTGACAGCGATGACGCCGGCGGGTATCTCCGTTCTGGTTGACAATCCGCGCGAAGTCGGAGCGGACCGGATTGTCAACGCGGTTGCGGCATTCAACCGCTATGGCGGTCCGTGTATCGTCGTGGACATGGGAACCGCGATTACTTTCGATGCTGTTTCCGCCGCGGCGGAATACCTGGGCGGCGTCATCTGCCCCGGCATCGGCATCTCGATTTCCGGACTGTTCTCGAAGACCGCGCGGTTGCCGATGGTCGACTTCCGCGAACCCGACAAACTGATCGGCACTAATACCGTGGCCAGCATGTTGTCCGGCTTGTATCACGGCGCCATCGGAATGATTGACGGCATCCTCGAAAAAATGATCGCCGAGATGGGACCCGCCACCAGGACGATCGCCACCGGCGGGCAATCGCCCCTGATCATCCGGGGTTCCCGCTTTTTGAAAGAGGCCGATGTCGATCTCACGCTGCACGGTCTCCGCCTGATTTGGCGCCAATGCCGGAAATGAACGAAGACGGCCTCTGGCGATACAACTACTTCAACTACTTCACGGAGGTCGAGGAACATTTCCAGCGGGCTCGCGGCACGGGCTTGTTCCTGATGTCACCGCTCGATTGGGCGCTCGTGGAACAGTGGAAAAACAGCGGAGTGCCGCTCGAGGCGGTTCTGCGCGGCATCGACGCGGCATTTGAGAAGTGGCATTCGCGCAAGAAGAAGACGCAAAACGTGAACTCGGTTGCCTACTGCGCGCAGGCGGTCATGATCGAGGCGCAGGCCATGGCTGCCAACATTGATTCCGCGCCCAACGTTAAGCCCGAGGACGCCCCGTTCCCTATCCACGATGTTCGCGCCCACCTGGAAAAGGCCGCCGCGGCTCTCGACGCGCGGCCACAGCCTGGCTATGGCGAACTGGCCGCCTCGGTGCGCGCCGTCGTCGCGAATCTCGAAGACCACTTTCGCGACTTGCAGGCCCTCGATCAGCGCCTGACGGCGTTGGAAGAGAAGATGGCCGCCATCGCCAGGACCACCGCGTCCGAAGAGGAACTCGTCCGGCATCGCCAGGCGCTCGACTGGCAACTGGCGCCGTATCGCAGCAAGCTGAGCGCCGACCAGCTCGCGCGCCTCGAACGGAGTTACCTGGACCGCGCGCTGTTTGAGTCCGCCGCCCTGCCACGGCTTAGCCTTTTTTACGTCTGAATACCACCACTTGGCGGGTATACTAAGCGCTAGCGGTGCCACCAGCCAAGACGCTTCTTGTTGTGGACGACGACGACATGGTTCACGACCTGGTACGGGCCATGCTCGATCAGGAATCCTGGACAATCGACAACGCCAGTAACGGCGTCGACGCGCTGGAGAAGCTCCGCAGCCGGCCGTACGACATGGTTCTCACCGACATCATGATGCCGGATCTCGATGGCTTGGGACTGCTCAAGCTTGCCCGCGAGATCCGGCCGGAAATGAAGGTTGTCGTCATGACCGCGCTGAACGCCCTGGACCACGCGATTGGAACCATTCGCGGGCAGGCTTACAGTTACCTGGAAAAACCATTCTCGCGCGCGGCGCTCATCGATACGCTCAGCAACGCCCTGCACACGCCGGTGGAAGCCGACGACGTGCGCGTGCTGTCGGCGCGCGCCGGCTGGATTTCGCTCCAACTTCGCTGCAAGCTCCAGACCGCGGACCGCCTGGCGCATTTTTTCCGCGAGATGGTGACCGGACTCGGCGAACAGGAACGAGACGAGGTCTCCACCGCGTTTCGCGAACTCTTGATGAATGCCATCGAGCACGGCGGGCGCTCCGACCCGAACGAATGGGTCAAGCTCACCTACATCCGGACCGCCCGAAGCATCATCTACTATATTCAGGATCCCGGCGAGGGCTTCTCGTTCGACAGCATTCCGCACGCCGCCGTCTCAAACGAATCGGCCACTTCGTTCGAACACGTCAAGGTTCGTGACCAGATGGGCATCCGTCCCGGCGGATTCGGAATTCTGCTGACCACGCGTCTGGCGGACGAAGTCCTCTATAACGCAACCGGCAACGAGGTTATGCTCATCAAGTACCTGAGCCCGTAGTGTGCCGGACTAGCTAGCGGCTCTCCACTTTCTCGGCCGCTCCCGCTTCACGCCGGCGGCGCGCCCAACCCGCCTTCGTCACCTGCCGCCCCCGCGCCAGCGCCAGCGCATCCTCCGGCACGGTGTCGGTCACCACGCTGCCGGCGCCCACATACGCGCCCGAGCCGATTTCAAGCGGAGAGACGAGCGTCGAGTTGCTACCAATAAAGGCGTTGTCGCCGATCTTGGTCTGATTCTTCTTTCGGCCGTCGTAATTGCAGATGATGGTGCCCGCGCCCACATTGACCTTTTTGCCGATCGTGGCATCGCCCAGGTAGGTCAGGTGACTCGCCTTGGAACCCGCGCCGAACCGCGTTTTCTTCAATTCCACAAAGTTGCCGATGTAGGCGCCCGCTTCGACGTGAACGTTGGGACGCAGACGGCTGTATGGCCCCAATTCAGCGCCCGACTCGACGTAGGAATCCTGAATCGTGGTCAACTGGTTGATCTGCACGCCGTCCTCGAGGACCGACGAGTGGATGAAGCAACTGGAACCGATGCGGCAGCCCTCCCCGATCTTCGTTTTTCCCGTGAGATGAACGAAGGGACCGATCACCGTGTCCTGCCCGACCTCGACGTGCTTGTCGATAATCACCGTATCGGGAAGTTGGATGGTGACGCCCGAGACCATCAATTCGTGGGCTTTACGCCGCCGCAGGATCTGGTCGACTTCGGCCAGTTCCACGCGGTTGTTGATGCCCAGCAACTCGAACGGGTCGGTGACCGGATGCGGCATGACTCGGAGCCCGGCTTTCACAAAGCTCTCGACCACGTCGGTCAGGTAGATCTCGTTGGCGGCGGGGTTGGGCCGCAGTTGCCTGAGATGGGGCCACAGGTGCTTAGCCTCAAAGCAGTAGATGCCGGGGTTAACTTCGCGGATCTTCTTGATTTCCTCGTCCGCGGCCTTCTCTTCGACGATGGCGGAAAGGCTGCCATCCGGCGCCTTGAGAATTCTTCCGTAGCCACGCGGGTTGTCGAGGTGGGCCGTAATGAGGGTCGCGGCGGCATCGGCGGTTTTGTGCGCCGCCACCAGGTCCTTCAGAGTCTTCGCCGAAAGCAGTGGACAGTCGCCGTAGACGACCAGGATAAGTCCGCGATCCAGGCCGCTCATGCCGTCGCAGCAAAGGACGGCGTGCCCCGTTCCCCGCTGCTCATCCTGCCGTTGAAAGCGGATGCCGCGCCCGGCGACTTCCGCTTGCACCTGCTCGGCCTGATGCCCGATGACGGCGACGATGTTCTCAGGCGTCGTGACATCCACGGCTGTGTCGATAACGTGCTCTAACAAGCACTGTCCACCGGCCCGGTGCAGCACCTTGGCCAGCTTCGATCGCATGCGGGTTCCAAGTCCAGCCGCAAGAACTACGATTGAGATGGATTGCATTTCCTTGTTCCATTGTACGGACACGGCATGGCGGCCGCGCTTATTCTTGGCCGCGCCGGCGCGCTTTTTTGGCCAGTTCCAGAACCACTTGCGCCGTCTTGTCGGGGTCGTGGCGGGCTTTTCTGGACTCGCTCAGCAGCGGAAATCCGACCACCTTCACGCCCATGTCGCGGATCACCTCGATGTCCATCTCCACCGGTTGCGCCATTTGCCGGGCATAGCGGCGGCGCGTCGGCATCCCGATCGGCGCCGTATTGACGACGGCATAGTCGATGACGTTGCGCCGTGCGTGCTTCTGAATCGCTCGAATCAGGTCCGACGCCTTCATGCCGGAGGTTTCGCCGGGCTGCCACATCAGGTTCACGATGCATGCCTTGATGGCGTGCGCCTCTTCGATCGCCTGGGGAATGCCCTTGACCAGGAGGTTTGGGATCACGCTCGTATACAGCGAACCGGGACCGAGGGTGATCAAGTCGGCGTTGCGAATCGCCTCCAGCGTGTCGTCCAGCGGCCGGCAGTCGCGCGGCTTCAAACGGATCTCCCGGATGGGAACCCGGCTGCGGCTGATATGGCTCTCACCCATCACGGCCGAGCCGTCATCGAGCGTGGCTTGAAGAACTACGTTTCGGGCAGTCGAAGGGAAGATGCGTCCGGCTATGGCGAGCACTTCGGAAGACAACCGGACGGCTTGCGAAAAGTCGCCGGTGATGCGCGCCAGCGCCGTCAGAAACAGGTTGCCGAAACTGTGCCCCTTCAGCCCGCGGCCCGCGTCAAAGCGGTACTGAAACAGCTTGGCCAGCAGCGCTTCGTCTTCCGAGAGCGCGACCATGCAGTTGCGGATATCGCCGGGAGGCAGAATGTCGAAATCCCGGCGCAAACGGCCGGAACTGCCGCCATCGTCGGTCACCGTCACAACGGCGGTGATGTCCAGCAACGGGAAGCCGC
>JADZCI010000170.1 GCA_020851655.1 Bryobacterales bacterium | reverse complement strand
GACGGGCCTTACGGAAAGGTCTGGCTCGACGTCCTGAATGCCCCGGCTGAATGGATCTACAACGTTCCGGTAACACTCTCGCCGGTCTTTCCGGGCGAACAAGCCGGGTTGGATTCGAACCCCGAGTTGCTGGAATTGGCCCGGCGAACCGCGCGCACGGTCCGGCTGGAAGGCGGCAATGACCTGGTATGGCAACCGCTGGCCCGGGCGAGACTCGCCATGCTGGACCTGGAGTGGTTCAAACGTGAAGTTCGCTATTGCGGCACACAACTCGGAGTAGCCAACGACCGGGTCCGTCAAATTGGCGGACGCTACTCAGACCGGACCAATTTCAGTTTCATGATGCAAATGGGGGTCTGGACCGAGAACCTGTCACTGCCGGCGGTCCTGAACGAGTGCCTGCTGCAAAGCTACTCCGGCGTCATCCGGCTGTTCCCCAACACGATCAACCTGGGCAAGGCGCGATACCGGAATCTGCGCGCCGCCGGAGCATTCCTGGTTTCGGCAGCCTGGGACGGACGCAGCGTGTCCGGCGTGTCGATTCACAGCGAGAAAGGCGCGCCCGTCCGCTTACAGAACCCGTGGCCTTCGCGAAGCCCGGCCGTCGTGCGCGACCGTGGCGCCCGTGTCCAGATCACCATGAGTGGCGCCGTCGTCGAGTTTCCGACGGAGGCCGGGGCAACCTATTTCATACAGGGGTGAGACCCTGGTGCGCGCGGGTCGAAGTGGCCTAAACTCTTAGGTATTACGCGCGCCGGATTCGTCATCTGCCTGGTCTCAGTGCTGGCTTTGGGCCAGGAACGCTCCCAAAGCGGGCTGGAGTTGCAGGCCGCACGCCCACTGGTTCAACAGGCGGAGCGCGCGCCCAACGCGATGATCGCCTCCACGCATCCGCTGGCGACGCAGACCGGGCTGAACATCCTCCGTCAAGGCGGGAACGCCGTCGATGCGGCCGTCGCCATGGCATTTGTCCTGGCGGTCGTCCATCCGGAGGCGGGCAACCTCGGCGGGGGCGGCTACATCCTGGTCCGAATGGCGGACGGGCGGATGACAGCGATTGACTATAAAGAAACGACCCCGGCGGCGGCCCGCGACGACGCCTTTCCGCCAGGGCAGCGCCACGTCGGCTACAAGACCGCCGGTGTTCCGGGTACGGTGGCGGGGATGGAGATGGTACACAGCAAGCTCGGCCGGATGGCTTGGTCAAAGCTGCTGGAACCGGCGCGCAAGATGGCGCGGGATGGCATCCCCGCGTCTCAGCGCATCGAGTTGATACTCCCCCTGCAAGTGCCGGTCATGAAGCAGTTCCAGGAAACCGCCAAGGTCTTCCTCCACGGGAACGGCATGCCGCTGCGCCAGGGAGAAATCTTCAGACAAACGGACCTGGCTGCAACCATCCGCCGGATTCAGAAAGGGGGCGCGAAAGAATTCTACGAAGGCGAAACTGCGCGCCGGATTGCGGCGGACATGGCGGCGAACGGCGGGTTCATGACAGCCCGGGATCTGGCTGGTTATCGCGCTATCGAGCGCGTGCCGCTGGAGACGAACTACCGCGGCTATACCGTCCTGACCATGCCGCCATCGAGCGGCGGCGGACAGATGGTGGTCGAGGCGTTGAACATCCTCGAAAATTTCGAGCTTGGTCTGGGAAGCGAGGGTTCGTCCCGGTCGCTGCACCTGATTGCCGAGGCGCTCCGGCGGGCGCGGCGGGACCGGGTCCAGTACAACGGCGATCCGGCGTTCAAGACGGTGCCGGTTGAAGTGCTGTCCAGCAAGAGCTACGCGCACAAGCTCGCGGCGGCCATTCAAACGGACCGCGCCACGCCAAACCCTGAATACCCTCCTATCGGCGGCATGGCGACGGCGCCGGCGGGAGAACCTCATTTCGAATCGTTCGACACAACTCACTTCAGCATCGTAGACCGCGAAGGCAACCTGGTCGCGAATACTTACACCCTGGGGAACTTTTATGGGTCGCAGGTTATGCCCAAGGGCACCGGCGTGCTCCTTGGCGACATGGTGGGTGGATTGATGGCTGGGCGGACCGTGCAATCTCCGCCCCGGCTGAAGGCGGGCATGCGCATGAATTCCATGATGATGCCAACCGTGATCCTGCGGCCTGGCGGGTCTACCTGGATCGCGCTGGGATCGCCCGGCGCAAGCACGATTCCAAGCACGTTGCTTCAGGTGATCCTGAACCTGATCGACTTCAAGATGTCACTCCGGGATGCGATCGAGTTTCCGCGGATCCATTTTGAGAATGACCGGATCGAGGCCGAGCCGGCCGCGTTGATTTTCGACGCCGCCGAAAAGCTCCGGCTGATGGGCCACAATATCGAGCCCCGGTTGCGCAGCCAGGGCGATGTGCACGCCGTGATGATCGAAAGCCAGGGCGGAATGAAACAAGGCTGGGCCGACGGCCGCCGTGGCGGACGCGCTGAGGGTTACTAACCTCGGACTGCCGTTCGCCTCCCAGTCTCAAACGCTAACGACCGGGCAATGTGACAGCCGGATGATCGAATAAGCGTTAGCCCGCATGCGTCCAAAGACACCCGAGGCCGAACCGCGTCCGATGACCAGGACATCAGCCGGGAGTTCCTTGGCCATCTCGCACACGGCACGCGCCGGGTCGCCGTTCTTAAAGCGCACTTCCGCCTTGAGGTTCAGCCGGTCCAGCAGTTTGCCGGCCTCGTCGCGGGCCGCCGCTTCCAGATGCTGCTTCCAATCCGGATCGAAATATTCGCCGGCCTTGCCTTCCAGGTTCGGGGTCGCGTGAATCACTTTCAGAACGGCGCCGGTGGACTCGGCAAAGCGGGACGCCCACATGAGCGCGCGCTCGCTCTGTGGCCCAAAATCGATTGCCGCGGCGATGGTCTTGAGGTGAATCGCTTCAACCGACGCCGCGGCCAGGTGCACGCCGGTCCAGACCGGACAATCGGCATCATGCAGCACCTTGGCCGTAACCGAGCCGAGAATGAAGCGCCGGAATGGCCCATAGCCATGAGTCGGCATGATGATCAGGCTGACTTCCTCATCATGCGCCAACTGCACGATGCGTGAGGCCGGGTCACCTTCGAGCAGGACGCGATTGGTGAGGTCGTCGGGCATTTCGCTCTGAAGGAATTCCGACAGTTGCTTTCTGGCCTGCCGTGAGCGTTGTTCAAATAGTTCCTCGAGGACTGCGCCGCCGACTTCCATGGCGCCGATTTCGTAATGCGGCGGCGTCAGAACATGAAGCAGGGTGATACGGCAGCGAAAGATCCGCGATAAGGCTTCGGCGTATCTTCCCGCGCCTTCACTCCGGTCCGAGAAATCGACCGGCGCCAGGATGTGTTTAACCGGCATAGCGATCTAATCTCCATGATGATGCTCCCGCCTGAGCCTGGGGCTGTAGCCCGACCACCACGCCGGGTCCATCGGATAGATTTCCGGATCGAAGATGACCGAGTACAGGTGCCAGACCAGGATCGAAAGCGCGGCGAGAACGGCTTCATAGAAATGAACCGCCCTCGCGAAATCCAGCCATACCTTGGGAAGGTAGGCCAGCATGTACCGGTTCGCCCACAGGAGCACTCCTGTGAACGCCATAACGGCCGTTCCCCATATAACTGCCCAGTATTCCAGCTTTTCGACGTAAGAGTGTGACGACATCGCGGGAATCGCGCGGCGAAGGCCCAGCCGGTACGCAAGGCCACCGGCGGCTTCCCGAACGTCATGCGCGTTGGGGAACAGCTCGGTCCAGTGATGCCGTAAGGTACGGTTGACGATCAAGGTTATGACGTGCGCCGCCGCGACACCGATTAGCACCACGCCGGCGATGCGATGTAGGGTGCCGCGGATAGGCCAGTTGGCTTCCCAGCGAAGCACCGGCGCCGACCACCATTCATTTGGGTAGTGGAGCGCGAAGCCCGTCCAGGTGAGCACAATGAACGACACCGCCATGATGGCGTGCTGAATCCGTTCAGCGCGATGCATCCGGAACGACCGCGCTGTCCGGTTCAGCGTGACATCCCGGCGGCCGAAACTGATGAACCGCATCTTGCGAACAAAGTCCGCGCCGTGATGGAGCAGCATAAACCCAATGGTCGCCGGAATGACTGTCGCGTAGAACCAGAATGCCCAATTGACCGGGTCATTGCGGCTTTCCTTGTCCATCACGTCGTGGATGCGGGTCAGACTGAAACGGCTGCCCGCGCCCGGGTGGCAGGCGCCGCAAGTTGCGGCCAGGTTTTTCGGGTTGGTCATCGACTTGGGATCCGACGACGCCAGGATCGCGTGGAACCCGTGACAACTGGAGCAATTGGCGACGGTCTGGGAGCCCGACTTCGAGGCCAATCCGTGGAAGCTGGTATCGAAACTCGTAAGCCGGTCGGCGGGCAGCCCAAACTTGCGGCTCAACCGGAGGTCGCCATGGCAACGCCCGCAAGTGTCCCGCACAGCCAGGGGATGAACAAAAGAAGACGGATTGCTCTTTGGCAGGATCTTGTGGGACCCGTGGCAATCGGTGCACACCGGTGCTTCCCCAATTCCGGCGGCCACGGCTTTTCCGTGGATGCTCTTCGCATACTCGGCGGCGATTTGATCGTGGCACATACCGCAGGTTTCCGGAACGGATCTGTGAAATTCAGCGGTCCGCGACGGGGTGACTTCGTGGACATCATTGTGACAACTGGCGCAGACCGGCGCTCCGGCATTGCCCTTCCTGACTTCCTGCCCATGGATGCTCTCGGCGCTGTCAGACGCCTCGGTAGGATGGCACTGGGCGCAGGACGGCTTGGGAACCTTTTCCGGATGCGGGTACTCGTCGTGCTTGATATGACAGGCGGCGCATTTCACTCCCGAATGGGCGGATGCCTTGAGCTTGGTTTCCTGGTCGTGGCATCCGGCGCAAGTCTCGTTGGGAGTTGTGGTGTTTGAGACTTGCGACCAGCCTGCCGATGCGCAAACCAGGGTAATGAACAGGCCCGTCAGCAGAGGCTTGGAGGCGTGAATGCGTTTCAAAAGGCGATCTCCCGAATCGACAAATAACATCTTTGCACCGGGCCCTCGCCCCGCGAAAGGCCAAGCTACGCTTGGCTGCGTTCCTGTGCCGGCTCACAAAACGGGTAAGCCGGCGCCGGCGAGAAAGGGACTCGAGCGCGGCCGGGCTACTTCTCGAAGGTGGCGCGCGATCCTTCTTCCCACATTCGGATTGCCCACACGCTGCCGAGGGCGATGCCGGAAATGGTCAGCACGATCGTGACGAGTTTGCCCCATTTGTCGATGACATCCAACTTCTTGGCCATTTCGACCTGCTCCGTCACCATGGCGGCTTCGCCCGAGGCGAGGTGCAAAGAGTCGTCTTCCCGGGCGCTGATCTGACGGCGCATGAGCGCCAAAGCCAGTGCGATAACCGCCAGGACCCCCCATGCGATGAAATAAGGCATCAGGTTCATCATCTCCGTATCTCCTTGTTGGGTAGAACCGACAACAACTTCTTTTCCGGTCCATCCGCGGCGCGGGGCTCCGTACGAAGGCACGCCGACAGAATCGCCAGAACAACCGTGTTTAGCGGGTCCTGGTCGGATACAACCGAACTGACTCCGGCCTGCCACGCGTCGTCAAAGTTGTTGGCATCTTTCGAGGCGATCAGGACGACTCTTTCCGGGTGGGCAAGCAGCGTCCCGAGACGGCCCAAATGGGCGATGTCAACCACCACCACACCATCGTCAATCTCGTCCGGACGCTCCACACGGCGAACGGGCAAATCGGTATTGCGCCGCAACATTCCTTGCAGCGCATCGGCTAGCCCCGGGTTGTCCAATGCGAGCTGTATCGACGCCATAGCCATCGCGCGCCTCGCGGTAATACCAGCAATCTGCCGACCAATTGCAAACCTGTTGCATTTAGGACACTTGCACTTCACACCAAGCCTTTCCCAACGCTCTTGGCAAGATTGACTGCGTGAATTCCCCCACTGGACAGCCCCGGATACCCCGCTTGTCATACAATCGAATTGGTTGCTTGGGTAATATGGCCAAGATTGCAGGCAGTTGGAGAAACGCGAATGTCCTGGGGGCGGTCTTTGACCAGCTTTCGGACGCTCTCGTCATGTACGACACCAGCCACACCATCACGGGCGTAAACGCGGCGGCGGAACGGTTGTTTGGCATGTCTTCAGACGCGCTGGTTGGACGGGACTGTCACGATATCTTTCGCTGTACGGTTTGCGAGCCCGGCTGTGGTGTGCTGGTTGGACTTTCCCACCCGGCAAACGGCGCTACCTCGACGATTCGCCTGAATACAGAAAACGGGCTGGAACGCCTGGTGGTGATCCGTACGGCGCAGGTGATCAACGATGACGGGCAACTGGAAGGCGTGGTCGCGACGATCAAGGACGTCACGGACGAAGCCGAACCGCAACGCCGCGAAATCATCAGTGAATCTCCAACCATGCGCCAGGTGATGCACTTTGTGCGCAGGGTGGCCATCAGCGAAGCGACAACCGTACTGTTGGAGGGCGAGAACGGCGTCGGCAAGGACTTGATTGCCAAAACGCTGCACTACCAGAGCGTGCGCCAAGCCGAGCCCTTTATCGCGATCAACTGCGCCGCGATACCCGAAACACTGCTCGAAAGCGAACTATTTGGTTACGAGAAAGGCGCGTTCACAGATGCCCGCGCGCAAAAGAAGGGCATCTTTGAACTGGCCGACAAAGGCACGCTGTTCCTGGACGAAATCGGCGAGATTCCGTTGATGCTGCAAGCCAAACTCCTGCGTGTTTTGGAGGAGCAGAGTTTCCGGCGCCTGGGTGGTTTGAAAGACATCAAGCTCGACCTTCGAGTCATCGCCGCAACCAACAAGAATCTTCGCGAGGCGGTGAGAGAAGGAGCATTCCGGCAAGACCTCTTCTTCCGCTTGAACGTGATTCACATAACGATTCCACGCCTGAAGGAACGGCCCGAGGATATTCCGCGACTGGCCAACTTCTTCCTGGAGCATTACAACAAGAAGTTCAAGCGGCGCATTGAAGGCCTGTCGCCCGATGCCATGGCGCTGCTACAGGCGCACGACTGGCCCGGCAACGTCCGCGAACTCCGCAATGCAATTGAACGGGCAATGATCCTTGAGGACTCGTCGTTCATTACGGCGCAAAGTCTGCCGCTGAGCGCCACCTCCGCCGCGCCGGCTCCGGTTGTGGCGGTAGCGGCTGGGGCGAGCGGAGTTCCCCGCCCCGCGGCGTTCCCCGAGGGCGGGATTTCGCTCGAGGAAAACGAGAAGCAACTGGTCATGAGCGCCCTTGAAAAGACGAGCGGCAACCAGACCCAGGCTGCCCGGCTGCTCAGCATCACGCGCGACACGCTGCGCTACAAGATGAAGAAGTTCGACTTGAGATAAGCGCCGGTCCCAATACAGGACCGGCGGCCCGCTAGAAGAACAACTTCAGAGCCAGCACCATGCGGCGGGCGAGCGCCGCGTTGGTGTAACGCCCTAGGTTGCCGTTGATCTGATTGTTGGCGGCATCGAACCGGGCCGACGTATCCATCGACGTGTACTGGGTGTGGTTGAACGTGTTGTAAGTCTCCCAGCGGAACTGCAACCGGCGCGCCTCGTTCGAGCCCAGTTGGAAGTTCTTAAACAGAGAGATGTCCCAGTTGTTGAGCCCGGGATTCGTCACCAGAACCTTGGCCGCGTTACCAATTCCATTGACGGAGAATGCGGCCGTTGGCGGTTTGACCGCGTTCACGTTGAATGTCTGTCCGGCGGGCGCGGCGCCGTTGGGATCGCCCACGAGCACAACGCGGCTATCCACGCCGTTGCCCGTGCCGCCCGTCAGGTCCGCCGAGTAGGACAAGCTGTAGCCGATTCCGGCCGGTGAACCGGTATTGAACTGGCTGACGCCCGAAAGCTGCCAGCCGTCCAGCGCGATGCGCGCAAAGCCGTTGTTCCAGTACTTGCTGAACACCGGCAGGTTGTAAACATAGTTCAGCATGAGGACGTGCCGCCGGTCGAAGCCGCCCAGCCCGTAGTTGCGCATGCGCGGCGCCAGCAGCGGGTTTACGGCGTTGCCGTTGCCGTCAACCAGGTCGAGCGCCTTCGACCATGTATAGGCCACGTGGAAGGTGAGCGCCGATGAGAACCGGCGGGTTGCTTGAATCTGCAGCGAGTGGTAATTCCCGTAGCCGGAAAATTCCAGGTAGTTGATGTCGCCATAACCAATGTTCGGCCGCAGGAAGTTGGTGGGTAACGGCGTCCTCCCGCCGGGTACCGTGCGGTCGATATTCTGTGGGAGGAAGTTGGAGCCGTACGGGATCGCGTTCAGATTCCGGGTGACAAGAAGATGTTTCTGGGAGTTCCCGACGTAAGCCACATCCAGCATCGTGCCCAATCCGATGGCCTGCTGGATTCCAAAACTCCAGTTGTAGACCACCGGCGGAGTGTAGGACCGCTGGAAACCGTTCACGCCGGCGGGGCTCAGACTGAGGGGTGTCGCCAGCAGGTTCGGAATCGTCGTGTAGTTGGCGGTAGCGGTCACCACCAGCGGCGGCAGTTGCACGAGTTGCAGCACCTGGTCGTCGTTGAAACGGTCGTAGAACGTCCCAAAGCCGGTGCGAAGGGCCGTCTTGCCGTTGCCGAAAAGATCCCACGCCAGACCGATTCTGGGTGCAACCTTGATGGACGGAGTCTCGAGTACCTTCTCGTTATAGATGACCATGCCCTGGAAGGGTGTTCCAGCCGCGGAGGAAAACGTGCCGATCTTGACGGCGGGCAACTTTTGACCGGTGACCGGATCGAGACCGATGCGGACCGTTCCGTCCAAGGCGGGTTGAATGAGCGGAGGTTGCTTGGACCGGTCGTACACACTCTGGTCAAACAGCGCCAACTGATCTCCCGCGCTCCACGAGGGCTGGATGTAATAGAAGCGGACGCCCGCATCGACGGCCACTTGGCGGGTTACCTTCCATGTGTCTTGCGCGTACCACTCGAAATTCGTAAAGCGCCCGTGCGCGCCGGGGTGTTTGTTGGCCTCGGTGTAGGAATTGACAATGCCTAGCGCGGCATTGGCATAGGCGTAATTCGAATCCAGCGGATTCGTCGCATTGCGGTCGAAGTTGAAGGTGCCGTTGAACGCCGTGGAGCGTGCCGCATTGCGCGTGGTTCGTTCCAGGTAGAAACCACCCTTGAAGCTGTGATTGCCCCAGATCTTGGACAGGTTGTCGGAAAAGTTCCAGATGTTGTTGGTGCCGAAGAAGGGGTAGCGCTGTTCGATGGCGAGAGTCGCCCCGTTGGTGACTCCACCGAAGCTGGCGTTCGGAATCAGGTTCAGCGGATTCGCCTCCGGATAGAATTGCGGCAGCGACAAACCAATCTTGCTCCGGACATTGGCGTCCAGGCGGTCCTGCGAAAGAGCATCCACGGTTTGCTTGGCGCGGTTGATGCCAAATGTGAATTCGTTGACCATGGTCGGAGTAAAAGTGTTGATGAGGGTCGCCACAGCGCCGGCGCTGTGAATCTCATAGCTGATGGGGAGTTGAGGCCAGTTGTTGTTGCCACCCAAGCCGACCGCCAACCCAAACTCTCCTTGGTAGGCTTGATAGTCCTGGATCAACCGTGTGTAAAACGTCATCTTCGGCGTGATGTTGTAGTCGAGGCGCAGGATCGAGTCGCGGCGCGGCTGTTTGTTGATGCTGACGCCATTCCAGTTGTAGCTGTTGGCAGGTCCTTTGGCGTTGGGCAGCGGAAACACACTCAACAACTTGGTTCCGTTGGGATCCAACCGGCTGCTCGGGACGATGTTGCCGGGAAATTGCTGCCGGTTGTTGAGCGGGTCCAGAACCGGAATCAGCGTATTGTTCTGATCGACGGATTGCGAGAAATTGCCCTGGCGCTCCAGGGACGAAGGCATCGTCTGGGTCAGCGTGCTCGAAGGAATGGTGAGCGGCAGAAATTCCTGCGACCAGAAAAAGAACAACTTGTCCCTGCCGCGGTTGAACTTCACCCCAGGGAGAAGAACGGGACCGCCAAAGGTGTAGCCAGGGTAGTTGAAGCGATAGCGCGGGCGCTTGAGCCCGTTGCGGTTGTTCAGCCACTCATTAGCGTTGAAAGCTTCGTTACGCAAGAAATAATAGACGTTGCCGTGGAAATCGCGTGTTCCGCTCTTGATGACGGTGTTGATGGTCGCTCCGGAACTGCGTCCATACTCGGCCTGATAGTTCGAAAGAAGGACTTTGACCTCCGCCACGGCATCAATGGACGGCGACAGGTAGGGACCCGTCAGAGAACCGGTGTCCAGGCTGCTCACACCGTCCAGCGTCAGATTGATGGAGCCGGCGCGCGTCCCATTGATGTTGATTCCCGTCAGATCGTTCCAGCCGGGGGACTCGCGGTTGGCGGTGTCAATGACGCCGGGCAACAATTTGGCCGTTCCCATGTAGGAACGTCCTTTCAAGGGCAGTTCGGCCATCTGGCGCGCACCAATCAAGCCGGACCGCTCCGCGCTTTCGGTCTGGATGCGGACCGCGTCGGTGCTGACGGTAACGGATTCGGTGAGAGCGCCGACTTCCAGGTTGATGTTCTGGAGTGCAACGCGTTCGGTGGCGGTGACGACGATTTGCTTCTGCTCGTACTTCTTGAATCCTGAAGCCGCGATCGAAAGATTAAATGTACCGGGAAGTAGTTCGTTAAAGACGAAATAGCCTTCATCATTGGTCTTGATTTCACGATTCTGCCCGGTCTGGGCATTGACGAGGGTGACCGTGGCATTCGCCACGGCGGCGCCGCTTGCGTCCAGAACCGTTCCGGACAACTTTCCGGTGAGACCTTGCCCGGAAGCGGGCAAAAATCCAATCAACATGCAAAGGAGGAACAGGGCGGCGGCCAGCCGGCCCCACCCCATCCGGCTCAACACAAACTGGCTCATTGTGGACAACTCCTTCGTTCACCAGGCCGGGACCGGGCGAACGTCCAAATTCGGCCGCATTTCAGGTTATGAAAGGCCGGTGGACCTTAACCCCTGAAAGCGATCGTTGAACGAATCCTACCACTCCAAGGCGAAGGGCGGACGCCCATCTTTTGGCCGGGGAATTGCAGGGTAATTGCTGACGGCCAAAGTACCCCAACGAGGAGTTGACGATATGAACATCTCCGTCCGGACGCGCGACATCGTGTTGAGCGACGAACTTGAGAAGCAGATCGAGCGCAGCATCGCGTTCGCGGTCGACCGCCACAGCTCTCGTGTAACCCAGGTTTCCGTTTACCTGGCGGACCTGAATGGCCCGCGAGGTGGCGTGGACAAGCTGTGTCAGATCACCGCGGAACTGAAAGGGAGCATACCAGTCTTGATCCTGGAGCGAGGTGACGACCTGGTGGCCACGGTTAGCCGGGCGGCCAAACGCCTCGGCTATCGCATCGGCAGGAGGGTGCAGCGCGTACGGACAGTGAGTGCCCGGGGCCCGCGCACGCCTCGTATTCCCGTCGAAACCTGGCCGGCTATCAAGAAGTCCGCTTGATTCGAGCTTGGCGGGTGCGCCCGGAGCGTCACTCGCCAAGCGCCTTCCGCACGGCCGGCGCCAGATCTTTGGAAGCCAGGATCAAGAGGTGATCGCCTTGCCGGATGGTGGTCCCGCCCCGCGGGATAATGTGCGTCCCGGCGCGCTCCACCAGCAGCACGAGGGTGTTGGGAGGCAGGTCCAGATCGACGATGCGCCGCCCTTCGGCCGGGGATGTGTCATCGATCTGGAATTCAAAGATGTCCCGGTCGCCACTGGACACCAGATCAAGCGGGTCGACATGGGCGTGGCCGCTTCGCTGCGCCAGACCGAGCCGCGCGGCAATCCAGCCGATGGTGGTGCCTTGCATTAGCGCCGAAGTCAGGACGATGAAAAAGACGACATCGAACATGAGGCCCGCTTTGGAGACACCGGCAAGCAACGGGAACGTGGCGAGAACGATCGGCGCCGCACCCCGTAAACCCACCCAGGCCACCAGCGTCCGCTCGCGCCAACCCAGGGCGCTGCCGAGCATCAGCAGCAGAACCGAAGTGGGCCGCGCCACAAACATAAGCGTCAATGCGATCGCCAATGCCGGGGCAGTGATCGAGGAGATCCGCGACGGAAACACCTGCAATCCAAGGGTCAAAAACATGGCGATCTGCATCAGCCACGCCAGCCCGTCATGAAAACGAATCAGGCTTCGTTTGTGGAGGAAATCGGAGTTTCCCAGGACCATGGCGGCCAGATAGACCGCCAGAAATCCATTCCCGCCGCCCACCGCCGCCAGGCTGTAGGTGAGAAGCACCAGTGAGAGCGTGACGGCCGGGTACAGTCCTTCGTACTCCAGGTCGAGCCGGTTCACCACTACGACCATTAGTTTTCCCATCCCGTAACCGACCGCTCCGCCCAGGGTCATCTGTTGCAGGAACATCAGGCCCAGGCCTCCCAGTCCGAAGGCCGGCGCTGAAATCAAGGTGATCATGCCGACCGTCAGGAACACGGCCATCGGGTCGTTGCTGCCGGACTCAAATTCGAGCAAAGACCTGAGCCGGTTTGGCAGCGAGAGGTTCTTCGAACGCAGAATGCCGAACACGGCGGCGGCGTCGGTGGACGACACAATGGAACCGAGCAGCATGCCCTCGAGGAACGTCAATCCAAGGACGAGTTGCGCGCACAGGGCTACGAGTACCGCGGTGAGACCGACGCCCAGCGTCGACAGCAGCAGGCTTTCACGGAGTACAGGACGGACGTCGGGCCAGCGCGTATCGAGACCGCCGGCAAAGAGGATCAGCGCCAATGCGACGATGCCCAGCGATTGAGCGGCACGCGGATAGTCAAAGTCGATGCCCCCGGGCCCGTCCGACCCTGCAAGCATGCCAATTACGAGAAAAACCAGTAGCGCGGGAACGCCAAAGCGGCCGGATGCCTTGCTGGCGACAACGCTCGCCAGCAGCAGGACCGCCACTCCCAGCATCAAGTGCTCTATCGGCATGGTTCAGGTACGAGCCGTTTTCCTGCGCGGTAACGAGACCCGGTCACCGAACTCCTCTCGCAGGAAACGTCTTAGCATCAGTCTTGCACGCCGCAACCGGAAGCGGACAACCGGAAGGGCCAAATCCAGCCGCGTGGCGATCCTGCGCGGGCTGAATTCGCGCAGTTCGCTGAGCCGCCAGATCAGCCGGTAGGAGGGCGGCAGCCGTTCAATGCAGCGCCAGAGGCGCCGTTCCATACGGGAAGGAGCCGCTGCGTGATGCGATCTCACATCAAGACTCACAGCATCCCGATATCCACTTTGCGGACTGTGCCAAATGCGGCAGCGCCGGACGTTATCGGGCAGGCTGGAACCGCCATTTTTGCGGAAAGGCGTGGCGGGCAGTATCGCGGCCATCGAATTGCATGGTAAGGGTAGCAACCCGAAGGGAGGATAGCTATGTTCACCAACCTGTCCACCGCGGCTTGGAATGCAATGCCCGCGAGTCACCCGCTGCCGGACGTACGGGAGATGGAAGACGACGCCCGCGATGTGCGCCACGCAAGCCAGTCAGACGTGACGGATATCCTCGCGATCGGCGCCAATCCAATGCAGGTGTTGTACCTGTCCGAGCTGTTTCAACAGTTCGGCTGGACGGTTCGTCCCATGATGAGCCTGAGAGATGCGGTTGACTTCCTTGAGGAGCATGAAGCCCAAGTCGCTATCTGCGAGGAGACTTTCGCCGGTGGAACATGGCGCGACGCCGCGAGGATGCTCAGCTTCTTTCCGGACCCGCCGATGTTGGTGGTCATCGGAAGCGACCGGACGCTGCTGGACGAAGTTCTGGCCGCGGGCGGCTTCGATGTCCTGACGCGTCCGCTGCGCGAATCCGACGTCGTCTGGACCGTCGCCAGCGCCTGGCACGAGTGGATGAAACTCTTCCAAGGCCAGGAGGAGGGAGGTCCGCTATGCTCCGATGCCTGACACCGGGATGTCCATCCGGCTGTGGGACACGGAGAACGCCCAGTTGCGCGGAGCGGGTGTTACGCAACACCCTGCTCGTGTTTTTCGGCGCCGTGCTGATTGTCAGCCTGGTCCTGGGCCTGGCCTCTTTGGGCGAGGCCACCCTGGATTCAGGACGAGCGTCCGAAACGGCGCCAGTCGCGGTTTCGGAGATGCCTGAGTTGGTGGGCCAGTCCGAGGATGACAGACGAGAGTGGATCGGCGGCGACCGCGACGGGAAGCCCGAGCTCCTGACTGATGCGCTGGTCCAGATTTCGGAGTAGCGCCGATCCGCCGGTGAGCAGGATGCCCGTCTCAACCAGGTCCGCGCTGAGTTCGGGAGGCGCCTGCTCCAGGACTTCCCGAATCGCCATCACAATCTGATGCACCGGAGCGGCCAGCGCTTCACGGATCTCACCATCGCTTAAGGCGACCTCGCGCGGAATGCCGTGGATCAGGCAGCGGCCTTTGACCCGCACACTCAGGTGTCCGGTGACCGGCAGCGCCGAACCGACCTGAATCTTGATTCGCTCGGCGGTGCGTTCGCCAATCAGGAGCTGATGTTTTTTCCGCACGTACGCCGCGATCGCGGCGTCCATCTCATCCCCGGCTACCTTGATGGTGCGAGTCTCGACGGTATTCGCCAAGGAGATAACCGCGATATCGGTGACGCCGGCTCCGACGTCAACCACCATGCGGCCGCGGGGCTCACTGATCGGGAGTCCGGCGCCCTGCGCGGCGGCGAGCACCTGATCCACCAGCAGCACGTTGAGGGCGCCGACATCGCGTAGCGATTCTACGATGGCCAGGCGTTCGACCTCGGTCAGTTCGCCGGGGATCGCGATCGCCACCCGCGAGCGGCGCAACGGACCGCCTATCCTGGTCTGGCGGAGGAAACGGGTCAGCATGCCCTCGCAAAGCGTGATATCGCAGATCATGCCGTGGCGAATTGGCCTGACCGTCCGAAACTTGAGCGGCGTCCGGCCGGCGCCCGCTTCGGCCTCGCTACCCGCCGCCGCGATCTCGCCGGTGCTGGCGCTGACCGTCACGCGCGAAGGCTCTTTGACCGCCACGCCTCGCCCATCGACGTATACGAGGGTATTGGCCGTGCCCAGATCGATGCCGAGGCGTGAGCTCCAGAAGGGACCTATCACGATGCGGTTCCTGTGATGACCGGACGATCAGAATGGCGGGATTGCCGGCCGGCGGCTCTAGCCGTCACTGACACCCGCCGCCTCCGGTTGGTACAGAACGTCGACGACTTGAAGACGCCGGATGCCCTTTGGCACGCGCCACTCGATCACGTCGCCGACGCGGTAGCCAAGGATGGCGGTGCCGATAGGCGCCAGCACGGAGACGCCGTTCTCGGTGCGTGAATGAGTCGGAAAGACGAGCCGGTAGACCTTCAATTCGCCCGTGTCCAAGTCCTTCAAGCGCACCTGCGAGTTCATGGTGACGACGTCGCGGGGGATCGCCTGCGGCTCGACGATCTCGGCCCGGTCCAGTTCCTGTTCAAGGGTGTCGAGGTATTCGAGATCGTCGGTGCTCGCGGAACGCCGCGCCTCAATTAACCTGCGAAGCCTCTCGGAATCGATCTTGGTGATGTATATGCGGTCTCTCATGTCAGGCCTCCTGGTTAGATTACAACGATCCCGGTCGGAACAATTGGTCTATGCAATCAGTTTGCCATCTCAACACGTCCGCAAGGGTGAAGAATTCCGCCCGCGGGCTTGGCGATGGCTGCCTGAAAACGCACACCACTGGACGACAGTGCCCAGCCTTGGAGCGGGCGCGCCCCCGTTGCTCCTTGATTCCTTGGTGCGCGCTCATCGCCGGGAAGCGCCCTGGCATAGGTCGAGCTAATGGTGCCTGGATTGCTTCTAGTTGGGTGAGGCAGAGCACGAGATGACCAAGGGACCATCGATGGTAACGTTTAGCGTGGCCGAACCGCACCAGACCACGGTTCGGATGGTGCGGAAGGCGCTGGCGCAACAGGGGCTGCACATCTCGGCCGAATTGGATGTCACAACGCTGATCAAGCAGGAACTCGGGGCCGTCCTGGCGCCCTGCGTTGTGCTGTACGTGGACGAGCCGGCTCTGCTGCTGGAAGCCGCCATCTTTCATCGGGGCGCCGCTCTGCTGATCCCGCAAGCGGTCGTGGTCTCCGGCAACCATCACCACACTGAAGTGCTCGTTCGTGGTCTGGATGCGCTGGTTGACGGCGGACTTCCCGTTAGTGTCCGCGAACCGCTGCTGAATCTCCACGCACGCATTGTCCAGGCCATGGAAACGATTGCTGAACGGGAGGGCGCCCATCTGATCGTCAGCCCATAAATTTTGACCGCGACAAATTGGAGAAAGGAAAGAAGTGATGGTACAGCACATTGAAGATCGACTTGAGGCAACGAGCTTGCCGGAAGTCCACACAAAACCGCCGCCTCAGACGGAACAGCCGGAAGCGCCGCTGTTCCAAACCATGAATGACCTGCGCGTCCGGCACGGGAATCAGACCGAGGCCAAGGATCGTCTCTACCTCTGGGGTGGAGGTCTCCTGCTCGGTTCTTTCCTGTTCGGCCTCCTCTACCTGATGATTCTCTTTCTGGAGTAGGATTGTTCGTGATGCGAGCGCCGGCCGAGCCGTGGCGCGGCTGGATCATAAGCGGATTGAGTCTTCTGGGTGTAGGTGTGCTCGATCGCCTCAGCCAAGGGAATCTCGCCGCTTTGTATAGTGTGCCGGTGGCGCTGGCGGCGCTCCGTCACGGCTGGCCGGGCGGCGTTACGGCCGCGATCGTCTCCGCCGTTCTGATATCCGCCATGCCGCGAAGCCCGGCTTGGCCCGGCCGCGTCGTGGAGATGCTTTCGCTGTTGGCCTTGGCCCTGGCGACAGGTTGGCTGGCGGAACGAGACCGGCGGCAAAAACGGCACTATCAAAAGCTCGCCGGACAGCTCAGCGGCGTTTACGAGAAGGTACAGGCCAATTTCGAAGGCATGAAGCGGGCCGAAAGACTCTCGGCTCTCGGCCAGTTGTCGGCCGGACTCGCCCACGAGATTCGCAACCCGCTGGCGAGCATCTCGGGCGCGGCCGCCATACTCAAACGCAACCGGGACATGGATGCCAAACAGGCCAAGTGCATTGAGATCATCGCCAACGAAAGCGAGCGTTTGAACGGCCTGCTGACGAACTTCCTCAATTTCGCCCGCCCACGGCCGCCGCGCTTTCAAACCGTGGAGGTAGAGCCGGTTCTGGACAATGTCCTGACTCTTGCCGGCCACGGCATCCGCGGCAAGACAGTACACTTCCACAAGCATGTGGCCCCCGGCCTTTCCCGCGTCGAGTGCGATCCCGAGCAGTTGGAGCAGGTATTGTTGAACCTGATGATCAACGCGATTGAGGCCAGCCCCGATGGAGAGACCGTCGAGTTGTCCGCCGCCAATGACGACCGGGGAATTGCGGTCCAGGTGATCGACCACGGCTCCGGAGTGGCGCCGGCCCACGTCGACCGCCTGTTCGACCCATTCTTCACCACCAAGGAACATGGAACCGGGCTCGGGCTTCCGGTGGCCCACCAGATTATGAGGCAAATGGGCGGCTCCCTGCTGGCCCAGAGAAACACCGGCCAGGGCATGACGTTCTCCGTCATCCTGCCGGTGAAACGCACAGAGCAATGAGACCAGCACGCATTCTCGTGGTAGACGACGATGAGAGCCTCCGTTGGGTGCTTAAGACCCAGCTTGAAGACATGGGCTACTCTGTACGCGCCGCCGAAGATGGAAGCCAGGCGTTAGCGGAGATCGAAAAAGAACCGCCGGCGCTCGTCCTGACGGACTTGCGAATGCCGGGCCTGTCGGGCATGGACCTGCTGGACAAGATCCGCTCGGAATACCCCGACCTGCCGGTCATCCTCATGACCGCTTTCGGGACAATTCAGAGCGCGGTCCAGGCCATGCGCGCCGGCGCATACGACTATCTCACCAAACCGATCGACTACGAGGAGCTGGGCCTGGTAGTCAGCCGCGTGCTGGAGCACTTCCGCCTGGTTGAGGAAGTCCGGAGCTTGCGCGCGAGCCTGGACCGGAAGT
>JADZCI010000169.1 GCA_020851655.1 Bryobacterales bacterium | reverse complement strand
TTTGCGCGAAGCCTCGAAGACGAAATTGAGGCGCTGCGCCGCCTGGAAACCGTCCTTCATGAAGTCAACATGGGCGGAACGGCAATCGGTACGGGGTTGAACGCGCCGGAGAGTTTCGCGGAGCGCTGCACGCTCCACCTGGCGGAGATCTCCGGCATGCCAATCCGGCTGGCCGCAAACCTCGTGGAGGCGACCCAGGACACCCAAGCCTTCGTGCTTTATTCGTCCGCGCTGAAGAGTCTGAGCATCAAAGCGTCGAAGATCTGCAATGACCTGCGGCTTCTTTCTTCCGGTCCGCGAGCCGGACTGAGCGAGATCAACCTGCCCGCCATGCAACCGGGCTCGTCGATCATGCCGGGAAAGGTCAACCCGGTGATTCCGGAGGTGGTCAACCAGGTTTGTTTCCGGGTCATTGGCAGCGACCTCACGGTGACGCTCGCAGCCGAGGCGGGACAACTGCAACTCAACGTCATGGAACCGGTCATAGCCGCGTGCCTGTTTGAGGCGCAGACCCTGCTTGGCAATGCTGCCCGGACCTTGCGCGAGAATTGCATCGAGGGGATCACGGCCAACGAGGACGTTTGCAAGTACCTGCTCGAGCGCAGCATCGGCACGGTGACGGCTCTCAACCCGGTTCTCGGCTACGACAAGACCACTGAACTCGCCGCCGAAGCGCTCCGTACCGGGAAGGGAATTGTGGAACTTATCCGCGAAAAGAAGATCCTGAGCGAAGAACAGCTACGCGAGGTCATGGACCCGGCCAGAATGACCGGAGTCCGGCCCAGAGTCTGAAGGTGCGAAGATGCTCTGGCTCGATCTGGCAATACTGCTGATCTGCATCCTGTGGGGTGCGCGCCTTGGCGGCATCGGGCTGGGCACCATCGCGGCGCTGGGACTGTGCGTCCTGATCTTCGGTCTTGGCCGGGCGCCCGGCAGCTTTCCAGGAGAAGTCCTGCTCATCGTGCTGTGTGTCGTGACCGCCGCGGCGGCGCTTCAGGCGGCTGGCGGCCTGGACCTGATGGTCTCCGCCGCGGAAAAGGTCCTGCGTAAGCATCCGCGCCGGATCACGATTCTCTCGCCGCTGATCACCTACCTGTTCACGTTTGTTTCCGGCACCGGCCACGTGGCCTACTCGCTGCTGCCCATCATCGCGGAAGTGTCGCGAAAGGTAAAAGAGCGGCCCGAGCGGCCACTGTCAATCTCGGTTATCGCCTCGCAGGCGGCGGTGACGGCAAGTCCGCTGTCGGCCGCCACCGCGGGCATGGTGGCCATGCTCGCCAAAGGCGGATCATTCGGCCTGAAAGACATCCTCGCCATCTGTGTTCCGGCGACGCTGGTAGGCGTCATTGCCGGCGCGCTGGCCGTCAGGAAGATGGGCGTGGAGCTGGAAAAAGATCCCGTCTACCTCGACCGCCTGGCGCAAGGCCTCATCCCTTCCGGTGACGCCGCACAGCAGCAAAGCACGGCGGGCAAAGGCGCGTCGTGGTCGGTAATCCTGTTTCTCGGTTCGGCGCTGCTCATCACGCTGCTTGGCCTCGTGCCCCAACTCCGGCCCGACTATCTGCTCGGCGGCCAGACCGAGAAGCTCTCCATGGTGGCTTCCATTTCGCTGCTCACGCTCTCAGCGACCGGGCTGATTCTGGTGGTGAGCCGAGTCAAGCCGGAATCCGTGGTCTCGGGTTCGGTCATGCGCGCGGGTATCGTCGCAGTGATTTCGATTCTGGGAATCGCCTGGCTCGGTTCGACGTTTTTTGAAGGGCATAAGCCGGAGATTCTCGCGGCCATCTCGGCCCACCTCACGGCTCATCCCTGGCTGTTCGCGGTCGCCATGTTTGTGTTGTCCATTCTGCTGTACAGCCAGGCCGCGACCGTGGCGGCGCTCATGGGGGTGGGGTTGCAGTTGGGCATCGATCCGATTTTGCTGATCGCGATGTTTCCGGCCGCGAACGGTTACTTCTTTCTGCCGACTTACGCGACGGTTGTCGCCGCGATTCAATTCGACTCGACCGGAACCACACGTATCGGGCGGTATGTTCTCAACCACAGCTTCATGCTGCCCGGAATTGTCTGTACGGGCTGTTCGATTGCGACGGGATTTCTGCTCGCCAAGTTGGTGTACGGCAGGTAATAAACATCTATGAAAGGTAAGGCCATGTTACGAAGTCTATTCGGCATTTCTCTCCTGATTTATGGGCTGTCCGCGTATGGACAGGCCGGCAAGCCGCTTCCGGCGGTCAAGATCATTGCCACCGGCGGGACCATTGCCGGCGAAGCCGCGACATCGGCGCAAGCCGGCTACACCTCAGGCCAGGTTGGCGTCGAGACCTTGATCAAAGCCGTGCCCACGCTCAGCAAGGTGGCGCGTGTCAGCGGCGAACAGATCTCGAACGTGGGCAGCCAGGATATGTCCGACGAGATCTGGCTCAAACTCGCGAAACGCGTCAATCAGCTCGCCGCCATGCGCGACGTGGATGGAATCGCCATCACTCACGGCACGGACACCATGGAGGAGACAGCGTACTTTCTCCACTTAGTCGCTAAGACCAGAAAGCCCGTGGTGTTGACCGGATCGATGCGCCCTTCCACGGCTCTCAGCGCGGACGGACCGCTAAACATCTATAACGCGGTCGCCGTCGCGGCGGACCCGCAAGCCGTAGGCCGGGGAGTCCTGGTATCGATCAACGATCAGATTCACAGCGCGCACGACGTCATCAAGACCGACACCACCGCCACGGATACCTTCATGTCGCCTTATCATGGCTTGATCGGGGCGACAGCTTATGGAGTGAGCCAGTATTACCGCGGGCCGTTCAAGAAACACACCGTCCAAAGCGAGTTCTCGGTGGACAACGTGAACAGCCTCCCCCGGGTGGACATCATCTACGTCTATGAGGACATGCCCGGAGATGTGGTTGATGCGATCGTCAAACTCGGCGCCAAAGGGATCGTCGTCGCCGGCGTCGGCAACGGCAACATGCCCAAGGCGGTGATGGACGCGCTCGGCCGGGCGGCCAAGGCCGGTGTCGTGGTGGTGCGCGCCTCGCGAGTTGCGCTCGGATTTGTCGGCCGGAACGTGGAGGTTGACGACAACAAGATGAGCTTTGTCGCCGCCGAGGAACTCAATCCTCCCAAGGCACGCGTCCTGCTCCGCCTGGGGCTTCTCAAGACCAAGGACCCAAAGCAAATCCAGACGATGTTCAACACCTACTAACCAGACACGAGTCCCTATGAAGCTGACACTCTTACTGAAACCCGCTCACGCCGCCTGGATTCTGGCGCTGGGCTGCGGCGTGGTTGAATGCCGCGCGCAGACCGCGCCGGCTGCGCCCGAGGCGCAAAAACCAGATCAGAAGACCGAATCCAAGGGCTGGCTCGACCTCTACGGCTTCGCGATGATGGATGCCGGTTACGACTTCAAGCAGACCGATCCGGACTGGTTCGACGTCATCCGTCCGACCAAGCTGCCATCCAAGAAGGACGAATTTGGCGCTGACGGCAACACGTATTTCAGTGTGCGCCAGACACGCTTTGGCGCGAAGTCCGAATTGCCGACAAAGTTAGGCAAGTTGAAGACGATTTTCGAGTTCGAGCTTTTCGGAACCGGCGCTGACGCGGGGCAGACAACTTTCCGGTTGCGCCACGCCTATGGCGAACTCGGCCAGTTTGGCGCCGGGCAGACGTGGAGCCCGTTTATGGACATCGACGTCTTCCCCAACTCCAACGAGTATTGGGGACCCAACGGCATGGTCTTCTTCCGTAACGTCCAGTTCCGCTGGATGCCGGTTCAGGGAGACTCGCGCATTACCCTGGCCATCGAAAGACCGGGCGCCAGCGCGGACCAGGGACGCTATGCGGACAGAATCGAACTTCAAGACGTGCGGCCGCATTTCCCGTCTCCTGATTTTTCGGGTGAGGCGCGCCTCGGGCGGAAATGGGGCTACGTCGAAATCGCCGGTATGCTTCGGCGGATCGAGTGGGTCGACATTGGAACCGATCAGTATGACCTCTCCGGCGGCGTTTGGGGATGGGGACTCAACCTGAGCTCAAACCTGAAGGTCCACAAGAAGAATGTGGTCAAGCTCCAGGTCGTGTACGGCAAAGGTATTGAGAACTACATGAACGATGCGCCGGCGGACGTCGGCACGAGACCGAATCCGGGTAACGCCCGGACGCCGGTCACAGGCGAACCCCTGCCTCTGCTCGGTATCGTCGCCTTCTACGATCACTATTGGAGCGACAAGTGGAGCAGCACCTTCGGCTACTCCCGGCTGGATATCGACAATAGTTCAGGCCAGGCCAACAATGCTTTCAGGGCCGGGCAGTACGCAGTCACCAACCTGCTCTGGTACCCGGTCCAGAACATGATGGCCGGCGGGGAATTTCAATATGGCCACCGTAAGAATTTTCGGGATGGGTGGTCAGTGCCGGATTACCGGATTCAGTTCTCGTTCAAATACAACTTTTCGTTCCGCGTTTTCGGGAGTTAGCCGCCATGGAGGCGGCAGGAGTATCAGCGTTAGGGAGCATGTATGAAATCTGACACAGCTCGTAATAACACGCTTCTGTCACGGACAGAAGAGTTCGCCGGAGGCGATCCGCCTCCCGGTGTGGACCGGCGCGCATTCCTGATGCGCAGCGCAGTCATCAGTTCCGCCGCGGTCATCGCCGGGTGCTCGGTTCCGGACAAAGAAAAGACGGCTGCCGCCACTCCGCCGCCCGCGGAGAAGTCTGGTGCGTTGTCGGCGGACTTGGAGGTGGTCAGGAAGTCAAAGGGTCCGGTGATGACCACGCTGGATGAGTTCTACAAGGTTGGACCCGGCCCATCGAGTTCGCACACGATTGGTCCGATGCGGATCACCTACGACTTCTATCAACGCTGCACGAAACTGCCCGCCGCCGAACTGGCTAAAGTTACCGGCCTCAAGGTTCACCTGTTTGGCAGCCTGAGCGCCACGGGGAAGGGACATGGGACCGAGCGCGCCTCCTTGGCGGGCGTCTTAGGCAAGGAGCCTGCCACGGTCGAGCCCGAGTTCCTGGACGGGCTTCTCGCCAATCCCGACAAGACCTATCCGGTCAAGTTAGGCGACAAGACCCTGCAACTTTCGTTGAAAGATGTCATCTACGATTCCCCCAAGGGGAATTTTCCGCACCCCAACACGATGACTTGCAAGCTTCTGGCTGGCGGCGACGTGCTCCTGGAACAGGAATACTATTCCGTCGGCGGCGGGTTCATTGAGTGGAAGGGCTACCAGCCTCCCAAGAAAGGACAGCCGAAATTCCCGTACTCCACGATGAAGGAGTTGCAGGAGCACGCGGCCAAGAACAAGTTGTCGATCGCGCAAGTGGTGATGGCAAACGAAGTGGCCGTGTCGGGCAAGAGCGAAGCTGACATCCAGGCGTTCATCGACAAGATCCACAACGCGATGGTTTCAATTGTGAAGTCGGGCCTGAAGGCGCCTCCCGGAGTTTTGCCGGGTCCAATCAAGCTCAAGACGAAGGCCGGCGAGGTGTATAAGCGGGCCATGGACGACAAGTACGAACGCCAGCGCGGTGTCGGGGTTGTTTCCGCCTATGCGCTGGCCGGTTCAGAGGAAAATGGGCGAGGCCACCTTGTGGTGACGGCGCCGACGGGCGGTTCCGCCGGGGTCCTGCCCGCCATCGTCTACGTTCTGGGCGAAGGCGGCCGGGTTCTGCCCAAAGAGAAACTCCGTGACGGCTTCCTCGCGGCGGCCGCGATCGGCTATCTCTGCAAACACAACGCCACGCTCTCGGGCGCCGAGGGAGGATGCCAGGCGGAAATTGGCGTCGCGTCCGCGATGGGCGCGGCCTTCATTGCGCAGGCCCACGGTTTCGATCACCAGGTCATCGCCAACGCCGCGGAGTCGGCATTACAGCACCACCTGGGGCTGACCTGCGATCCGGTCGCCGGGTTCGTGCAGGTTCCGTGCATCGAAAGATGCGCGTTCGGAGCGGTCAAGGCCTGGACCGGGTTCATGATCGCCAGCAACGAGATCCCCTCAAATCGCCGCGTCGATTTCGATACCACGGTCGCGGCCATGGCGCTGACCGCCAAGGAGATGAATTCGAAGTACAAAGAAACGTCGGAGGGAGGCTTGGCCGTTTCTCTCGTGCTGTGCTGACCGGGAGATGGAAAGAGCGCTAGAATATCTCCTAGCTCCAGGCATCACTACATTTCGTGAGGAGTACCGAATTTGGGCGCGACTTAGTGTCGCTGTGGTATTAGTGCGGAGCTAACGTTCTGAAACAACAAAGCCAGGATCCTGAAGCGCTTTGGCACGTGATTTGCGACGAGGTTTTCGCACACACGCCGGGCGTGTGCCAGGCTGCCCTGGTTGCTCAATCTTGGAAAGGACAAAACTGATGAAAATAAGCTATCCATTGGTCCTCGCTGCTGCGTTGGTTACAAGCATGGCGATGGGACAGACTACTGAAACAGTCACGTATAGTTACAACGGCAATGCCGTACCGATCTTCGCCGATGAGGCGGACATCATCAGCATCGCTACCATCTATGTGCCCAAGGCGCTGAAGATCTCGAAAGTTACGGCGAAGGTTCAGATCGCGTTTGATGGGGTCGGTGACCTGAATGTCTTTCTCTACTCCCCAGCCTTGACCCGGACCAAGTTGCTGGAACGGAATTGCGGAAGCCTGAGGAACGTCGACACCAGCTTCGACGACGCGGCGGCAGAAAAGTTCTCTGACTTCTGTCCGGCCGAGGCGGGACGCGGACCGTATCGTGGCAACGAACCTCTGTCCAACTTCAATGACCAAATCGCGCTCGGCACCTTCCGGCTTGCCGTCGAGAATAGCGGCAGCAACAAGGTCGGCTGGCTGACGGGGTTTTCGGTCACCATCACCGGCACCCTCGGGTCAAAGCCCACGTTTGTCCGGGAGACCATCGTGAGTTCCGCCAGCTTGAGGGCCACGGGAACCGTGGCGCCCGGCGAGCGAATTTCGATCTTCGGGTCCGGCCTCGGTCCCTCGGATCCGGTTACCGCGCCGGCTGGGAACCTGCCGACCACTCTCGGCGGAACCACCGTGCTGGTTGACAACGTGGCCGTTCCGATCGCTTATGCGTCCAACTTCCGGGTGGATGTTCAACTGCCATACGTCTGGGCGCCCGCCGGTGTGACGCACTTCCAGGTCAACCGTGACGGGTTCACCACCGATCCGGTTGAAGTGGATGTCGCCTACACGCGTCCCGCCGTCTATACATCGCAACCGCTCGGCATCGGGCAGTTGAAGGCGATCAACCCCGACGGAACCCTGAATGGTCCCGATCACCCGGCGCCCAAGGGAGGCACGATCAGCCTCTACGCATCGGGTCTCGGGAGTGTCTCGCCCGAGGTTCTGGCGGGCGTCGTAGCTCCCAGTTCCCCGCTTAGCTATGCGGTGTACCCGGTCGGCGCGGCGATCGCCGGCGTTCCCTGCACGGTTCAATTTGCCGGGCTGGCGCCAGGATTGGTCGGAATCTTCCAAGTCAACGTGGTCGTCAATCCGGCGATCTCGTCCGGCGCCAAGGAGTTCCTGCTCAATTCCTACGGCAGCACCAGCCAGGACGGTGTGCTCGTCTACATCCAGTAGCCATGTACCGGGAGAAGGCCGCTCAAGCTGAAGCGGCCTTCTCGGCGGACTTCGGCCGCGCGACCCCGAGCTTGGCCATGCGTCCTCTTAGCGTATTCGGATGCAGACCGAGGATTTGGGCCGCGCCTCCCTCGCCGGCGATTTGACCTCCCGTACGCCGGAGGACCTGCTCGATGTGGTTGCGCTCCACCTCGTCCAGGGTCAGGCTTTGAGCGGCAGGGCCATTCATGAGAGGTTGGCCGCCCCGGCCGCTCTCTTCGGACAGGTTCAAGACAGAGCCCGAATTCGTGATGACCGCGCGCTCGATCACATTCTCCAATTCCCTGATGTTGCCCGGCCAATCCCTCTCGCTCAACTGCCGGATCGTCTTCATCGAAACCTCCAGCACCGGCTTTCCGTGCTTCTGGCAGATGCGCTGGACAAAGGCTTGAACCAGCAGGGGAATGTCATCGCGCCGGTCGCGGAGCGGCGGCACACTGATGGGGAACACTTGCAGCCGGTAGTACAGGTCTTCCCGGAACCGGCCTTGGGCGACATCCTGCCTCAAGTCGCGGTTGGTTGAGGCGATCACCCGCACATCGGTCTTGCGTGTTTTGACGCCTCCCACCCGGTCGAACTCCCCTTCCTGCAGGACCCGCAATAGCTTGGCTTGAATGTCGAGGCTTATCTCACCGATCTCATCCAGCAGGATTGTCCCGCCATCGGCCATCTCAAAGCGCCCCTGCCTCTGCCTGTCCGCGCCGGTGAAAGCCCCCCGTTCATGTCCAAACAACTCGCTCTCCACGAGGCTGGGGGGCAACGCCGCGCAGTTTACCCGAATGAAAGGCATCTGGGCCCGCGGACTGGACCGGTGAATAGCCCGCGCAACCAGTTCCTTGCCGACACCGGTCTCGCCTTCGATCAATACCGTCGCCTGCGTTCCCGCGACTTGGGCGACCTTGTGAAGCACGTAGCGGATTCCATCGCTCTTCCCGATCACGTCGGGCGCATCGACGCTGGTAGCGAGTTCCATCTTCAGATACTCATTTTCGGCCTCCAGGTCCGCCTTAAGAACGGCTAGCTGCGACATCGCCTGATCACGGCCGGCCTCCGCCAATACCCTGTCGGTGATATCGGCCCCGACGCTGATCGTGCCGGACGGTTGGCCGTCATGGCCGCGCAGCAGAACCGTCGACCAGAGGACATGCCGTATCTGGTTGGACCGGGTCACCAGCCTGGTCTGTAATTGTGGTGGCGGAACACCAGCCATCGCCTTGCTGAAGTTGGAGTTGATCGATGCAAGCTCGGGCGGGGCGCACAGCA
>JADZCI010000168.1 GCA_020851655.1 Bryobacterales bacterium | reverse complement strand
CGTTGAGTCAGAAAACCGACGATGCCCCCCGTGATGAATCCAGGAAACATGATCTCGATCCAATAGTGCTTTCCGCTTGGGTCGGGCGCCGCCGCCACCAGGAAGGCGAAGAGCAGTCCCAGCGCCGCCCCGACGAGGATTCCTTTTTGTAGCGACTGGACCTTTCGCGCGTACCAGCCGGCCAGCAGGCCAACAACCAGTCCCTTGACGGTGGACCCCATCAGGATGCTGGCGATCATGGGGCGCACCTCTGGCGTAAACCACGCCGTCGCCCCGTCAATGAACCCGAGTACTGCACCGGCAATCACGCCGATGACCGGTTTGTTCATAAGCTTGGGAACCTCCACATAGGTTCTATTCAACAATGCGGCGAATTCCTTTACACGGCCGGACCGAATTTTTTCTGGGGCGGCAGTTCGAAGACAATGGGGAAGATGACCACGGACAAACGGGAAGCCCGGCGGCAGTACAAGGAACGCAAGACGCCGAAAGGCATCTTCGCGGTTCGTTGCGCCTCTACGGGTCAAGTCTGGACCGGTAGCTCCACCCACCTGGATTCGGAACAAAACAGCCTCTGGTTTCAGCTTGAAAAGGGCCACCACTTGAACCCGGGACTGGACGCCGCCTGGAAGGAGCACGGCCGGCCGGCATTCAGTTACGAAGTTCTGGAAACGCTTGACGATGATTTGCCGCCGCTTGCCGTCAACGACACGCTGAAGCGCCGTTTGGCGCACTGGCGTGAAGCGCTCGGCGCGCTCAAGGTTTGATCCGCGGTCCGGCTTCGCTTGCCAATCTCAGAACATGGAATAATCTCCCTATGCGATTCTTCGTTTTTCTCTTGATGGCCGGCGCCGCATGCGCGCAGCCGTCGGCGCAAAGCATCGAGCAGGTTGAGCGGAATTGGGCTGCCAGCGTCGTCAAACAGGATTTCGCCGCATTGGAAAAGGTTATGGGCGACGACCTGAGCTATACCCATTCCACAGGCGCCCGCGACACCAAGCAGTCCTACATCGACAACCTCAAGACGGGAAAAGCCCGCTACTACTACATCGAGTACGATGAGCTGATTGCGCGCCCGCTGACCAAGGACACGGCTATCACGATTTGCCGGGCACGCGTCCAAACGTTGGGCAACGGGCAGAGGAACGACGCCAAGCTTTCCTTCTTGCACGTCTTTGTCCTGCGGCACGGGACGTGGCAATTGGTTGCGCATCAGAGCGCGCGGATGCCGTAGGCCGCGAAGCGGGATTAGCTGAACGATTCGGCCAGCGAGAAGATGGGCAGGTAGAGCGAGATCAGGACGAACGCCACAAAGCCGCCCATGATCAGCATAATGGCCGGCTCGACCAGCGACAGCACCGCGGTCATGCGCGTGTTGACGTCTTCCTCATAGAACTCGGCAACGCTCGCCAGCATGGCCGGCAGGGCTCCGGTCGACTCGCCGACTTCCATCATGTCGATGGCCAGAGGCGGGAAGATTTTCGTTGCCTGCAAAGAGCGCGACAACGGCTGCCCTTCCTTGACGCCGCGCTGCGCGGCCGCCAGGGCGTTCCGCAGCAGCGGGCTCCCCAGCGAATCACCCGAAGTTTCCAGTCCCTGCACCAGCGGGATTCCACCCGTCAGAATCGTGCTCAGCAAACGAGCCACTTGCGCCACCTGGTACTTCAGCCAGATCTCGTTCAGCACCGGAATCTTCAGCTTGATCCGGTCCGACAAGATCTGCCCCGCTTCCGTGCGCAGGTAGAGGCGCGCCGCGATAATGAGCCCGGCGAGTACGGCGGCCGCAAGCAGTATGTAATTCTTTGCCGTGGTGCCGATGGCAATCAGGAGCCGCGTCATGTAGGGCAGTTGCGCGGAAGTGGTCGAGTAAAGCTCGGCGAAGCGGGGAACAACAAACGTCACGAGAAAGATCACCAGCACGACGACCAGCGTCATCAGCACTGCCGGATACATCAGCGAAACCAGGATTTTCTTGCGCACCGCCAGAGCCAGCCGCTGGTAGTTGACGTAGCGTTCGAGAACTTCGCCCAGCGCGCCGCTCTTTTCGCCGGCCATGATCGACGTGACGTAGATCGGAGGGAAAATGCCCTGCCGCTTGAATGCGTCCGACAGCAGCGATCCCTTCTTGACGTCGTCTCGAATTTCCCGAATATAGGGTCCCAGCTTGGCGTCGGTAAGCCGCTCAGCCAGCAGGTCGAGCGCCTTTAAGATCGGCAGCCCCGCCTTGAAGAGCGTCACGAATTGCTGGTTGAAGATCAGGAACTTCTCCATGTCCAGCTTCTTCGATCCGCCTCGAAGGCCGCCCGAGAAACCGCCGATATCAGCTTTCTTCCGGAGCGAATAGACCAGGAATCCCTGCTGTGTCAGCCGCTCGCGCAGTTCCTGCTCGCTTGCGGCCTCCATCACTTGCTGGTGGAGTTCTCCCCGCGCATCCGCGTACTTCAACGCATACTGCGGCATCTTATTGCTCCACGTCCACCAGTTCGGCCGCGGGAGGTTTGGAAAACCGGAACAGGCCGTCGGGGGCCGCCACGTTCGACCGCTCGTTCCGGAACTGAATCTCCGTCACTGTCTGATCCTGATTGGTGATTACGAGCTTCGAAATCCGGTACTGCTCCGTAATGGTGAACTCCACCTTTGAGTATGGTACCCGGTCCGACTTGGGGAGCCCCGTCACTATGCCCCGGCCATCCTCTTCGCGAAGACTGAGGTCGGCAAACTCCTTCCGGAAGTTCAGTTTTCCGAGCAGAAACGCCATGGGCGCCCGGAAGTCGCCGGACTCCTTCAACGGGCTGCGCTCGACCCGGTTGGCCGCCGGACTGTAGAAGTAGACCTGTTTGCCGTCGCACAGAAAGAACTTGCCGGCGGGCTCGGCGTAGTCCCAACGCATCCGGCCAGGTTTCCGCAACGTCAGCGTCCCGGTCTCCACCCGGCGCGGCGTCCCATGGATCAGGTTTCGCTGCTCGAAACCCACCGTAAGCGTTTGTGCGCGATTGTAGTGTTCCTCCACCTGACGGAGTGTAGTGCGCAGGTCAGCACCATGTAAGCCATGCAAAACCAAGAAGATGACTGCCAGGCGCATCAAGATTGGTAGACGTTCGGCGGCGGTGGAATGTGCAATTCGTATCGTGAAGAAAGTTTAATGGCTCCTAAGGGGGTACAAAGACGCATACCTATGTGGAGGAAGAGTAGGGCTAGCGGTTGTACAGACAGCTAGGCTGTTTTGGACTTCACTGGCTAGCCGTTCTCTGAACGACGCACGCCAACCACCGTCGGAACCGGTGGGAAGCACTAAGGGCACCGGCGCCCCCTCGCAGACCGGTGCCCTGTTTTTTTGCCTCAAGGCGGGCGCGTATACTGGCTTTGATGCCGAGCGCGACCCGGAGAGAGTTCTGCGCGGCGCTGCTCAGCGGGGCGAAGGGCCTTGGTGCGCCTGGCGTCGAGGTCGAGGACATTGTCTACGAGTTCACCCCACCCGGAAACGGCGCAGGGCCGCTGTGGGACTACGGCGCGCCCGGCATCGCGCGGTGGGGCGATTTGGTTTTCGCTCCCGGGCTCGACACCATCCCCGGAGCGAAGCCGCTGAACAACTGCCGCTGGGCGCTTCACCGCCGCGATGCGCGGGGATGGCAGCGTGTCTTGACGGACGAAAAGGACCGCCAGCGGGAACCTTGTCCAATCGGCGTTTTCCCGGACGGCCGGCTGCTGGTCTCCGTCAACCCGGCTCTCACCGCCCCGGACGCCTACAACGGCCCTTCCGACCCGCACCTGCTCGAGTTTTCGGTTCGCCATCCAGGCAAGCCAGGGCGAGCCGTACGTCCCGCCTGGAGCGGCGCGCCGCACCTGACCGAGCACACCTATCGCGGTCTGGCAGTTGATTCCGCCAACGGCGCGGCGCTGGTGCTGCACAACGATGGCAGAGGCGTTCCGCGGGCGCACTGGGTCTATATCGACCGCAAGGGCGTTTCCCGCCAGGCCGGAGTGATCGTCTTTCCGATACGCGGATGCTATCCGCAGGCTGCCTTGCGCGCCCAGGTGGGGCACGTGCTCGCTGTGGGCGACATCGTCGAACCGGTGGCCGAATGGCGGACGTGGAAGTTCGAGCAGACCCGCCGTGAATGGGACTACGTCTTCCGGCGCCTCTACTACGTCCTCGCTCCGGATGTCGCCTCCGGACCGTTCCTGGCGCCGGTCGAGGTGGCCAACCTCGATGCGACCGCGGGCCACATCGTGAATCTTGACCTCTGGCTCGCGCCCGACGGAGCGGCCCACCTGCTCTGGCTCGAACGCAGTGTTCAATCCAAGGCCATGCGTGACCGTTTCTTTCCGAACGTGCCGCTCACGGATTCGTTGATGTACTGCGTGGTGCGCAATGGCCAGCCCGGCGAGAAGCAGATAATTGCCGCCGGAGGAGAGGGCGGCGCGGACTTCGTCCCGGCCTATGCGCGATTCCACGCGGCGCCGGGCGGCCGCCTGTTCGTGCTCGCCTCCTTTCGGAAGGAGGAGGACGTCAAGATGCGGCTCTTGCCGGCCGGGGCCGCGCAGCCGGCCGCGGAACTGCGACTGCGCCATCCTTTTGTGAACTTCATGACCGCCACCGAGCGCGGCGGTTCGCGGCCGTCAAATCTCATCGACGTGATTGGCGTCACCGCGGACGCACCCAACGTGATCCGCTACGCGCGCATCCGGGTGTGAGGCGACGCGGCCGGACTGGTCGATTTCGGGGCGTCTCGCCGCTCGTGGAAATGGTGGCCAGGGACGGACTTGAACCGCCGACGCCGGCCTTTTCAGGGCCGCGCTCTACCAACTGAGCTACCTGGCCAGTGGAACGATTTTCCTTGATTGTACCAAGTTGGCGCGCGGTTACGCCTTAAGGGTTTCCAGCGCCGCGCCGGTTTCTTGCTCGACCTTGGCGTGGAGGCTGTGGCCGTGCGCGTCCATGGTGACGATGGCCGGAAAGTCGCGGACTCTCAGATGCCACATCGCTTCCGGCACACCGAACTGCATCAGGTGCACACCCAGGACCTTTTCAACGGTGCGGGCGTAGTACTGGGCGGCGCCGCCGATGGCGTTCAGATAAACCGCGCCGCATTCCTGAAGCGCGGCCAGCGTCTTGGGGCCCATACCGCCCTTGCCGATGACCGCCTTAACCCCATACTGCTTGAGCACGTGGGCTTGGTAGGGTTCCTCGCGCACCGACGTTGTAGGGCCACCCGCCTTCATCACCCACTCGTCACCTTGCTTCAACATCACCGGGCCACAGTGGTACAGGACAGAACCGTTGAGGTCCACAGGCGGCGGGTTGCTCATCAGGTAAGCATGAACGGCGTCCCTTCCGGTAAACATCTCGCCGCGAATCAGCACCACGTCTCCGACCTTGAGCGTGCGCATTTGCTCGGAGGTCAGAGGCGCTTCAAGGATCACTTCCCGGCCGGTCAGCGGGAAACCTTCGCCTCGCGCCATCGTTTCCACCGGACGGTTGGGATCCCGATACAGCCACTTGGTTATCGCGCCGCTCGATGCATCCAGCCGGACACCGAGGCGGCGGAAGGCCCAACAATCGTAGGCCACCGAGACAAAGAAACTCGCCGGCAGCCGGTTGGCCGCCATGATCTTGCAGCCTATGAGCGTGGCTTTGCCGCCGAAGCCCATGGGGCCCACTCCCAAGCGGTTGGCCTCCTCCATGATGCTGTTTTCCAGTTCGGCCAGCCGTGGATCCGGGTTGACGTCATCGATGCCGCGGAACAACTGCATCTTGGCGAGCATGTAGCCGTGGGCCCGGTCGCTGCCGATGCAAACTCCGATCGCGCCGGGTGAGCAGCCTTGCCCTTGCGCCTGCCAGACCGCGTGCAGGATGCACTTTCGAACGCCCGCCAGGTCGCGTCCCGCGCGGCCTTGATGCTCCAAATCGGCGGGAAGGGAATACTGAATGTTCTTGTTCTCACAACCGCCGCCCTTCAGCAGCAGTCTGATCTCGATCTCGTCCTCTTCCCATTGCTCCCAATGGATGACCGGCGTTTCGGGGCCCAGGTTGTTGCCGCTATTCTTCCCGGTCAGGGAATCGACGGAATTCGGCCGGAGCTTACCGCGCCGGGTCGCCTCGACCAGCGCCTCGCGGATCGCTTTGCCGATCTGGATCTGGTTGACGCCGACCGGTGTGTGAACGATAAACGTCGGCATGCCGGTGTCCTGGCAGATGGCGCCTTCGTCTTCGTAGGCCATGTCAATGTTCGACGCCATGACATTGAGTGCCTGGTGAGACTGGGTGGAAGGCGTCTCAATATCCAGGGCATGTCCCATCGCCACCCGCACGTCGGGAGGCAGATTGGTTGACGTTTGTGTGATGAGTTCCAACAGGCTGCCGGCGAGGAATTCCATATGATTCACTCCTAAGACCTCATGGTAGCTTGAGGCGGACAAGGGCGCTCATGCCTGGCCGTATGAGCGTCGTCGGGCTGGTGAACTTGACGATCACGCGCCCGTTCTCGATGGAACCGATTGTTCCAGGAAGTCCATCGCCCGCCAGTTCCGCCAACTGGACCATGGCGGGGTCGCCGGTCTTCAGACGCTTGAGAATTGGGGGATCGGGCTCCAGAACCACTTCCAGCGCCGTCAGGTCGACACCGATGGTGATAAAGTCCGGCGTTCCCTTCTTCACTTCGTCGCCCGGCTGCGCCAGGATGCTGACGATGATTCCGTTCACCGGCGACCGGATTTCGGCCGATTTGGAATCCTCCCGCGCCGTCTCCAGGGCGGTTTCTTTTTCGGCGGCAAGTTGGCGGAGGCTGTCGACGTCCTGCGAAAGCTGTTCGATGCGGGCGCGGACTTGAATCACGCGCTCGTCCAGAATCTTCGATTCGGTTTGCGCCGCCAGGTAGTCCTTCTCGGCGGCTTCGTAGGTGCGGCGGGGAGTGGCGCCCTCGCGATTCAGAAGCGCCTGCCGCTGGTAGATCTTCTCGACGCGTTGATACTCAGACCGCGCTCTGGACGCGTCGGCGCCGGCGCGCGACTCTTCCAGGCGCCCGGCAATCAGGGCGCTTTCGGCGGAATCCTTCTTGTCGTTGGCCGCGCTCAGCTCCGCCTCGGCCTCTTTCTGGTCCTCTTCCAGGCGTGTGTTGCGAATGATGCCCAGGATCTGTCCTTCGGCGACCTCATCACCGGGTTTCACCGGCGCGTCGGCAAGCGTGCCATCGACCGGAGCGGGAACGCCGAGGATGTTCTGTGACTGAATCTTGCCCTGAAGATTGATTTCACTGCCGGAAGGCAACTCAAGGGGCGCCACGGCGGCGGGTTTGGGGAGCTCGCGATGCTGGCGCCAATACGAAATCGCACCCGCGCCGATGCCGAAGAAGATGACCGCTCCGCCCATCAACAGCCACAGGCCCTTCATACCTTGATTGTCCCGCGAACCGCCGGCCTTCAAATCGAAGGGGTTTCCCAATTGCCGGTCTTCGCCGACCGGAACAGCGCATCAATCACCGCCATGTTCTGAATCGCATCCTCCAGCGGTACGGGCACCGGCGTATTGTTCTGAATCGCCGCCGAGAACAGCTCGCCCTGAATGGTGTACTGGTCGCAGACCGGAAACTCCTCCGTGCGGATCCCGTCTCCGAACAGGCTGGACCCGTCGTCCAGCCAGAGTCTTGTGGGGCGGTCAGGCGGCGCATTGAACGGGATTTCGATTTCAATCCGCCCGCGAGTTCCAAACACGTTCATCCTCTGGTATGCGGCCAGTTGCGTGCTACAGGAGAAAACGGCCTGGCCCGAACCGTAGTCGAGCAAGGCGGACGTCAGACGGTCGGTGCGGAACTCCGGGTCGCGCTCCAACAGGGCGTTGACCCGCAAGGGCTCGGAACCAAAGATCATGCGGGACAGCGTAACCGGATAGCAGCCGATATCCATCAGGCCCCCGCCACCCCAGGCCTCGACATTGCGGACATTCTGCGGGTCACGGTTGCTGTAGCTGAAGTGTCCGGACACCAGCCGCAGGTCGCCCACGGCGCCTTCGCGGACCAGGTCCCGGGCGCGAAGCCACTGCGGATGCGTTCGCGCCATGAACGCCTCGCCGATCTTGACTCCGGCGCGGTCTCGCGCGGCGATCAGTTGCTTGACCTCCGCGGTGGAAAGGCCGATGGGCTTTTCGCACAGGACGTGTTTGCCGGCTTCCGCCGCGCGAATCGACCAGGGTACGTGGAGGTGGTTGGGCAGCGGATTGTAGACCGCATCGATGTCCGGTGCGGCCAGCAGCGCTTCGTAGGAACCATACGCCCGTCTCACCCCGAGCGACTTTGCCGCCTGCCCGGCTTTGGCCTGGTCACGCGAAGCAATCGCCACGACTTCGCAGTTGGCCGCCTTCATCATGGCGGGCGCCACTTTGGTGAGCGCGATCCTGGCGGCTCCCAAAACACCCCACCGGACTGGTTTGGACATGCCTGCTCCTTTTCACTTGGCCCGTCTGGCCCACTTGTCCCATGTTGACGCGTTCTCAAGCATCTTGATGAATACGCCGCCCACGACGGCACGCGCCTGGAAGCCGCGCTGCCTGGCGTCGAGCGTCCAATACCAGTCGCTGAGAGGGACACGGTCCGGAGTGTCATTGGCGAACTGGAAGACAGGCGCGACGAGAGTTTCAAAATCGGCACGGTTGCCGGCCATCGTCGCCGACCACACAATCCAATCGAGCTTGGTGTAGGTGGAGCGGTTGTCGAGCGGCACGCCGTAAACGTTTTGGACCTTCTTGTAGTAAGCGAGTTCCTTTGCCGCGACCTGGGGATCAAACAGGGCGAAGCCGAGTAACTTGTCCCACACGAGGTTATATTTCTGGCTCCACGTTCCGGCTTTGTCGAACGCCAGGCGGAAGTGGTCTCCGTCGTCCGCCATGGCGGGCCAGCGCTTCGCCATATCGCGCGCGGTCTGAAGATACTTGCGCGCGGTGTCCGCCTTGCCCAGCATTTCGGCGAGCCGGCCGTAACTGGCCAGCGCCTCGATGGCTTTGATGGAGAGGTTGGTGTTGTGGGCGAGGTGGCCGGCAAAATCGTCGGTGCTGAGCTGGTTATCCGGGTCCATGCCCTTTGCGGCGAGGTAATCCGCCCACTTGGTCAAGACACTCCAATACTGGCCGCTGAACCCGGCGCTGCCTTCGGCCCGCGCCAGCGCGGCCAGCAGGATGAGCATGTTGCCGCTCTCTTCGACCGGCATTTGATTGTCCTCTGATTCTTCGCCGCCGCCATAGACTTGGCCGTTGGCCAGCGGATATTGACCCAAGTCGTGCGGCGCGTAGGCCCACGGCCAGCGGGGAGAGCGCGCGTAGTCGAGGATGGGCCGCACCTGGGCTTTCAGAAGGCCTGGGTTCAGCAGCAGGAAGAACGGCGCGCTCGGATAAGTAATATCCACCGTTGCGATGCAACCGTTACTGAAATTCTCCTTGGAGAAATACAACGGGCTGCCGTCGAAATCGGCGGCGAGTTTGTGTGCGCCCAACGTTTGACGGTAGGCCAGGATTGCGAGCGCCGCATACTTCGGGCCGCCCGCCGCCACGAGGTCCGCTGTGAGTTCCGCGTCAAAGGCATCGGAGCGCGGCCGCAGAGCGGCGAAATCGCGCACCGCCATCCTGAGCAAGTCCGCGGCCCCGGTCTTGTTATCGCGCCGCCAGTAGGGCCGCAACCTCCGGTTGAAGTATTCGATGGAGTACAAGTCGTCGTAGGCGAGGAGCACATATTTCTCGACGGGCTGAGCCGCGGGGATTGGCACGTCGATGGCGGCGGCGATCAGCGTATCGTCGCGCGAGGTCTGGACCGGCCAATCGAGGTCGTCGGCGTCGGGGAGATCGAGCGTGCCGGCATAGGCCGCCCGGAGGCGGGCACGCGTGCCGAGCGTCTCAACCCGGCCCTGACCGGGAGGAACGGCAAGATAGAAATAGCCCCACTCAATCCGCAGGTCATCGCCGGAGCGTGCCAGGATGGCCTGGTCCTTGTGGCCCATGCGCAGCGCCTCAATGCCGCCGATCTTCTGGCGCGACCACATGACGCGCTGTTCGGGGCGGTTGACCGCGACGTAGCTGGAGGCGTCCAGATAGACGCGGGCCGCGTGAGACTTGCCATCGGTGGAACTGAGTTTCCAGATGAGGTACGTCACCGGCCTGGAAAGGACTTCGAGATCGTGAGGCAGGGCGGGCGTGAAGAACGTCATTTCCAGACGCACACCAGCCGCTTCGAGAGTGTATTGCGTTTGCGTGGGCGTCAGGCGGAACCCGGTTTGCTTCATCACCGGCAGCGGAGCGGCCCAACGTGGTTGCGAGCCGAGGTAACGGTACGCCGTTCCATCAATCCGGATCAGCCCCGTGAGCGGCTGCTCGGCGCCCGTCCAGTGTCTCGTGGGTTGAGATGTGATGGTGTCACCCGTGGCCCAAATGCTGAAGTAAGGGTCGTGAACGACGAGCGGGGCGGCCGGCGGGCGCAGCGGTTGAGGACTCTGCGCGAGCACGCCGCAGGAGAGGATCAGGGCAAATGCGGGTTTGAACATTGGCAAGAGCCAATATACAGCGGCCCGCGCGGGCGCGCCGGTTTTCACCCGGCGGCGTGCGCAGTACCGGCGCGCAAGACTCGCACGGTGGCGATGGCTTGGCCGGCATGCCTTTGCGAATGTTCGGCGAGATGAAACAGCAGGCCGATAACGGTGGCCGGGAGTTGTTTGCGTCCGACGCCGCGCCCGTCTGTGAGATGCGCCGGGTCCAGAGTCCGTGCGTACTCCTCTACGGCTCTGATGCTGGCGCTCACCGCGGCGAGCAAATCGGCCAAGGCGCCGGAAGGTTCGGTTTCCTTCCGGAGGGTAGCCATCTGGGCTTCCGACAAGGACTCGCCTTTGGCGTAGGTCAGCAGGCGGTCGATGCTGCCTGCGATGTGTTTCAACTGAAACCCGACCGGCGCCAGATCCGAGGTGGCGGACCAGATCCGCTCATCGGTAAGCCCCGCGGTCCATTTCGCCAGGTCTTCCTCGGTCTGCCGCAGCGCGTAAATCACCGGCGCCACCAGGGGCGAGGTTCCTTCCAGCGGGCCGCTCAGCCATGCTTCGATTTTGGCCATGACTCTATTGTCGCCCGTGCGAGATGTGCGGTTGCGAAACCGGGTAGGGCAAAAAGTAGGCGCGGACCAGCCGCGCCCCGTTCACGTTCGGCCTGCCCCGTGGGGGAGGCAGTCGACCGAAGTGGAGCGGGGGGCACGGTCCGCGCCTCCGCGGGGAAACAAATGCGCGCGCGCTACGACCCGCCGCGCATTGAACCGCCGCGGACATCCAGCATCATCGGGCGGGAAGAGCGTATGATCCCGCCCGGTGAGTCACATGGGCCGCCTTTTGAGGAGGACGGCGGCCCTATGCTGCTGGCCTTAGCCGGGCGGCGATGTGTTGCTTTATCGCCTTCCGGCCTCGGAAGAGTTGGACCTTGACTGTCCCGGCGGGGATGTTCAGTTGGTCCGCGATTTCTTCGATATTGAGGTCCTGATGCAGCCGCAACTCAAGCGGCTTGCGGTATAAACCGGGCAGAGCGTTCAAGCTCGACGCGATCATTTCACGTGTCTCTTCGCCGGCATAAACCTCTTCAGGGCTGGCCGCGTGGTTGCCCTCCGCCATGGCCGCCTGAAGGCAGGCTGGTTGTTCATCCTGAACCTGTTCCAGGCTCATCACGTGGCGCTTCTTCTTGCGCAGGGAGGTGACAGCGGCGTTGATGGTGATGGTTGTCAACCACGTTGACAGGGCCGACTGGCCGCGAAACGCACCCAGCTTCCGCATTACGATCACGGAGACATCCTGGACCACGTCTTCGGCGTCTGATGGATTGCGGACAATCCGCAGCGCGACACGGTACATTCGCTGGTAGTGGCGGTTGATGAGTTCTCCCAGCGCTTCATGCGAACCTGCCTGCGCGCTCGCAATGAGAAAGCTCTCGGTGTGGGTGAACGTCGTAGAATTCACTGTTATTCTCCTCTCGTGAATCCAGAATGGCGCTGCGAGGCATTAACATTGCAGTAAGCAGGTGTTAGCTAACAGTGAGACCGGTAAGCGTGCGTGGCCCAGCGGATGACCAGATCCGCGACGCCCTCGATAAGATTCTCGATTCAAAGGGGTTTTCGAATTCGGAGCGGATGCGGCGGTTTCTGCGCTACACGGTCGGGCAGACGCTTCGGAACCAGCCCGATCAGCTCAAGGAGTACGCGATCGGGATGGAGGTCTTCGACCGGACCGCCGGCTATGATCCGCGTGTGGATTCGATTGTCAGGGTCGAGGCGCGGCGGTTACGCTCAAAACTCAAAGCCTACTATGCGGGCGAAGGGAAGGAGGAAACGATCAGGATTTCCTTTCGTCCGGGCAGCTACATTCCCGCGATTGAGGGAACCTCCGCGAAGGTCGAGACGGAGGAGCGGGTCACCATCAGCCCCGATCTCCGGCCGTCGATAGCCGTCCTGCCGTTTGCCAGTCTCAGTTCCTGTGCGGCCGCCAATGACGTATTCGCCGATGGCCTGACCGACGAACTGATTCATGCGCTCTCGCGATTGGACCAACTCCGCGTGGTGGCGCGCACTTCCGCCTTTGTCTACAAGTCCAAATCCGTCGATGTTCGCACGGCGGGCCGGGAGCTTGGAGTCGCATCTCTGCTTGAGGGCAGCGTGCGGCGTGAAGGAAACCGGGTGCGGGTCACAGCGCTGCTGGTTGACGCCGCCAGCGGCTTCGAGTTGTGGTCCGGGCAGTTTGATCGGGAGTTAACGAGCATTTTCGCCATTCAGGAAGAACTGGCCGCCGAGATCTGCAAGGTGCTGCGCGTTCATCTATCCGGCGCGGCCACTCAAATCGTTCCTTTGGATGCCTACCAGTTTTACCTGGAGGGTCTTTTCTATTCCTCGCGCGCCACCCCCGCCAACCTGCGGAAGGGTATCGAGAGCTTTAGCCGGGCGCTGATCATCGAACCGCGGTTTGCGGCGGCTCACGCGGGGCTGGCCGGATGTTATGCGCAGTTGATGCTGTTTGGCCACCAGTGTCCGCGCGATCTTGCCCCCCTGGCGCGGGCCGCGATACAAGAGGCGCTCAGCCTGAACGCTGAACATCCCGATGCGCTGTGCTGGCGGGGCTTTCTCGAAGCCGCGTATGACTGGGACTGGCCTGCCGCCGAGCGCACGCTGCGCCAGGTGCTGAAATTGAACGCGAATCACGTCGAGGCCCGGCAATGGCTGGCGGCGCTGGTACTGCTTCCAACGGGCCGCGTTGCCGAGGCTCTCCGTGTCAGCCTGGAAGCCACGCGTCTGGATCCGGCCAGCCTGATGACGAACGTCATCCTCGGTCTCGCCTATTACTGCCAGCGGGACTTCGCCGCGGCCACCGGACAGTTTCGCCGTAATGCCGAGATTGATCCGGGTTTCTATGGAGGGCGCCGTCTCATGGCGTCCGTGCTCCTGGAACAAGGCGAGTTTGAGGAGGCGGCCGCCGTGCTCGAGTCGGCCCTTCCCCTCGCCGGGGAAGATCCTCGCATCCATGCCGCCATCGGATTCACGCTCGGCTACGCCGGACGGGAGGCGGAGGCATCCGCGATTGCGTCGCAATTGGATGAGGAATCCAAGCGGCGCTATGTTTCACCGTTCGACCAGGCCATGATCCAGATTGGGCTGGCTCAGCACGGCCCGGCCCTCGACCTCCTTTGGCAGGCCGCCGAGGATCGCTCGGTGTGGCTGGCCATGTTGAACATCGACCCGCTCTTTGATGAGTTGCGCGAGCAGCCAAGGTTTCAGACGCTTCTTGATCTCGTCTTTGCTAAAGTCCCTGCAGAGGGCTACTCATGAATCGACGTACTTTTGCCGCCTCGGCCGCCGTCCTTTTCCAGCCTGGCCGCGTCCGCGTGGGCCTCATCGGCAGCGGCGGCCGCGGCCGGTACCTGAGCGGAGAATTCAAAGAGATCGGTGCGGAGATGTCAGCGGTCTGCGATGTGTACCAACCCAACCTTGAAGCTGGGTTGCGCGCCGCGTCCTCGGGCGCCAAGGCGTTCAAGGACTACCGCGGGCTGCTGGACGACAAGTCGATCGGCGCGGTGATTGTGGCGGCGCCCGACCACTGGCACGCGCGCATGGTGATCGATGCGGTTCAGGCCGGCAAGGACGTCTACTGCGAAAAACCGATGACGCACACAGTCGCCGAGGCCCTGGATGTCGTCGCCGCGGTGCGGCAGTCGAAGCGGGTCGTGCAGGTGGGCATGCAGCGCCGGAGTTTCGACCTGTTTCAAGACGCCAAGCGGATTATGGACTCCGGCCAGCTTGGAGAAATCCGCCTGGTCACGTCAATCTGGCTGAACAATCAAGCCGGGATCTCGAACGCCCGGTTCCAGGGAGACATCGACTGGAAGCAGTGGCTCGGTCAGGCGCCCGCGCGCGAACCCGACTCCTTGCGCTTTTTCAACTGGTATTACTTTTACGACTACTCAGGAGGCTTGCTGGTTGGCCAGGCGGCGCATATCTTCGACGCGATTCAGTGGTTCATGAACTCCGGACCCCCGTCAGCGGTCATGTGCGCCGGCGGCAAGGTGAACCTTCCCGGTGTCGAGATTCCGGAAACGGCGAGTGTCGCGCTCGAGTATCCTTCGAATTTCCTGGCCACGTTCACCATCGGCTACAAGGCGATGCGGTACGCGCCGTTCAACGATCAGTTGAAGCAGTTCCACGGCGACAAAGCCCGCTTGGATATGGCGCGCGAGAGCTATGCCCTGTATCCGGCGAGCCAGGAAATCGAAATGAAGCCGGCGATTGATGTCCGCCGGCCCAAGTCGTTCAATTCGGCGACCCGCATGCACATCCGCAATTTCCTGGAGTGCGTCGAGTCGCGCCGTGACCCGAACACCACGGTCGAGCACGGCCGCGACACGCGCATTGCTCTGTCGATGGCGATGGACTCGTTGCGCAAAGGCGTTCGCACCCGCTGGAATCCGGCCGCGCGCAGGATCGAAGCGTGATTCTCGCGCTGGTCCTGGCTTTTTTTGCCGCCGCGGACCCGGCCTTGGAGATGGTGGAAGGCATCAAGCGCTACCTGTTAAGGGCGACGGCGGAGTCCGTCCAGCACCGCCGGCCCACCGTGGATCAGCTTCGCTACAACCTCGGCGCCGTTGATCCTCGCGTTCCCGTGACGGATATCGCGTGGGCCGGGTCCTTGAAGCAACCGTCTCTGCTGGCTGAGACGGCCACCTACCGTCTTCACGCTGTGCGGTGGGCGGTGTTGGACGGGTTGACCGCGGAAGGCTGGCTGTACCAGCCCAAGCGCGCACCGCGGGCACGCGCCGTCGTGATTCCCGATGCCGGCGGCACTCTGGAATCCGTCGCCTGCCGCCTGGCGTCATCGGGGGTCGAGGTATTGATGCCTCTGTTGCTGGACCGCGCGTCCACGTGGTCCGGCAATCCGCGGCTGCGTATGACCAATATGCCGCACCGGGAATTCATCTATCGCATGGCGTTCCCAGTGGGGCGCCATGTTCTCGGTTACGAAACGCAGAAGGTGCTGGCCGCTGTGGATTGGTTTGCGGCGCGCGACAAGGACTCGCCGGTTGGGGTCTGGGGATATGGGGAAGGCGGCGCGATCGCGTTGTATTCCGCGGCGCTGGACCCGCGTATCAAAGCCGCCGTCGTATCCGGCTATTTCGCCGAGCGCGAGGGACTCTGGAAGCAGCCGATTTACCGCAATGTGTGGGGGTTGCTGAAAGATTTTGGCGATGCGGAACTGGCGTCGCTGGTTTGTCCGCGTACCTTGATTGTCGATCCCGCGCCGGGTCCGGCAGTCTCCGGGCCGCCGCCGGCAATCGACGGGCGCGACGATGCGGCGCCGGGTGTGCTGGCCTCGCCCGAGGCGGATTCCGTGGCTCGCGAGATGGAGCGCGCCAGAAAGCTTTGGCGTGGCGGCGACCTGATTCTGGCGCAGGGTAACGCCTTCAACCTGTTCGCCGAAGCGCTCCACGTGCCGGACGGACGGACGGAGATGGCTTCCATTCCACCCGCCTCCGTTCCTGCGAGGTTGCACCGCCAGTTTGACGAGATGGCCGCTTTCACGCAGAAGCTGGTCGAGCGGTCCGAGACGGTCCGCTCACTCGACACCGCGCCGCGTTTCTGGGATCAAGCCATTGGGTTGCTCAAGCCGGTAGCCGGACCGGTGAATCCCATGATCGCCTCCCGTTACAGCTCAGAGAAATGGGAAGGCCTGGAAGTCCGGTTTGACGTTCTGCCGGATGTCTTTGGCTATGGGGTCCTCTTGCGGCCCAGGGATTTGAAGCCCGGCGAGAAGCGCCCCGCGGTCGTAGTACAGCACGGCCTGCGTGGGCGGCCGGAATTTCTGTTCAACGAGAAAAGCGGGCGAAACTTGGACGTCTACCGCAACTTTGCCGCGACGCTGGCGGACTTGGGATACGTGGTCTACGTCCCGCAGAATCCCTATATTGGCGACTTCCGCCCGATCGCGCGGCTCGCCAATCCGCTGGGACTGTCGCTTTACTCGTTCATCATTGCCCAGTACGAGCGAATGCTCGATTGGCTGGGGGCGCTCCCGTACGTAGACCGGGACCGGATTGGGTATTACGGGCTTTCCTACGGCGGCAAGACGGCATTGCGGGCGCCTCCGCTCTTGAAGCGCTTTGCCGTGGTGGTCTGCGCCGGAGACTTCAACGAGTGGATTCGCAAGCTGACGTCAACGGAAGCCGTCTACTCCTACATGTTCACGCCGGAGTACGAGATTCTGGAGTACAACATGGCACACCTGGCGAGCCATGCTGAACTGGCCATGCTGCTCGCGCCAACGCCGTTTATGGTGGAGCGCGGTCATCGCGACGGCGTTGGCGCCGACGAATGGGTCGCTTATGAGTATGCGAAGGTGCGCCGTTATTACGACGAGAACGGCTGGGGCGGCCGCACAGCGATCGCCTACTTCAACGGTCCGCACCGCGTCGATGGCGCCGAAGCCCTGCCATTCCTGCGTAAGTGGCTGGGGCGCTAGCGCTTCGCGGAGCGGGGCGAGCGCGGGGAACGTGGTATTCTGTAAGCGTCTGACCCGCTGGATGTGGGCCTGTGGCGCAGTTGGGAGCGCGCTTCCATGGCATGGAAGAGGTCGTGAGTTCGAATCTCACCAGGTCCACCAAATTTCTCAAATACTTACCGAACCCGAAGCTCCACCAGCATCCCCAACTGGGTCCAAACTGGGTCCAAAACCAAACTCATCTTTCATGGTAGCCATGGTAGGGATGGTAGCCATGTTGCGTTGTACTCTGTATCGCGAGACGGAGACAACATGAATTTTCCCTATACATGCGGAATCGCCCATCGCCCCCACGGCCACCACGCGACCGCAGACTTTTCGAACAGCACGGCGACGATTTGTTTTTTTCTTGACGCTCCTCGAATGCCGTGTTAAAGATTGAGTAGAACGCTTCCGCAGCGTTCCCCAGAGGCGCGGGCCTCTCGCAAATCCCGCAACCCCCACCCATCGAGAGACGGGACTCTCGCGAATCTCCTTCCCTTCCGTGCCGTACCCGAAGTGTCTCCCGATGCAGACCGAAAAATCGATTCCGTATTACGCGCCCGATGGCACATCGCTTGGTTTCCGTTCACCGGAGGCGGCCAAGCGGCTGATCGGCGGCGGATACGTGAAGCCGTCCTATGGCCGCAAGGGGCACCTCAAGGCGATCTGGCTGCGGAAGGAGGACGGCGGTAATCCAATCGAGACTCACGCCCATGGTGGGACGCGCTATAGCTTCCTCGAAAACCTCGATGCCGGCCGCTGCTGGAAACTGCGGCGCCTGGATCGACGCGACGAGGACGGGGTGCCCGTCTGCACTCGCGGCGTGTTCCTGCAGGTCGTGACGGACTGCCTCGTCTCATGAAGCGCCGGCGGAGCAAGAACGCCGGGCGGTTCATCGCCTGGCGGCGTGGGGCATTCCTGGTATCGAAGTCGATTCCGCCTCGCGCAGGCAATCAGCGGTCCAGTAATCCTCCGTCGGGTCCTCCCAGGGCCAAAACGGCGGCGGGTAGACCGATTGCACGTTTTGCCTAGCGCCAGCGAGATTTTCGAGGCTGACAGACGTTGACAAACGGCTTGCAATCCCCCGTTTTTCAGTCGATTACGAAGTCAACCTCTCCCTTTGCCGAGGTTGACACCCGGACAGTGCCGCAACAACCTCTCGGATGCATTCGGGTTCCGCTTAGCAGACAGGACGGCTCGCTGGCCGGGTATGCCTTGATTGACGAGGAAGACGCACACCTGGCCGGACTTCGTTGGCACCTCGGCAGCGGGGGGTACGCGCGCCGTCTCGAAAGAGACAAGTGGATCCTCCTGCATAGGGTGATCATCCGGGCGCCTTCCGGAGTTGAGGTCGATCACATCAACCGCAACCGGGTGGACAATCGCCGAAGCAACTTGAGGCTGACGGATCGCGGAGGGAATGCAAGGAACTGCAGCCGGAACAGAAAGAACACTTCCGGATACAAAGGCGTACACGGCCCTACCAGCAGTGGCCGATGGGTCGCCTCGGTTGTCTACCGAGGGAAACCGTATTACCTCGGCAGTTGCGCGACGGCAGAAGAAGCTGCGGTTACTTACGATCTGGCGGCG
>JADZCI010000167.1 GCA_020851655.1 Bryobacterales bacterium | reverse complement strand
TCGAACTCGAATTTTCGTTCCCCACCGGCGGCCACTTCGCCCTCGAACGCGCGGTGCGTGAAATGGCCAACGCCGAGTGGCGCCTGCGCCGCGTCCGCCGCCACATGGAGCTCACGCTCAACAACAAAATCGCCGCCCTCCAATCGCAGGACCCGTCCGCCAGCCCCCTCGAACTCCAGGTCCGCGCCTTCGACCTCCTCGTCAACGAATCCAACAGCTTCAAGCTGCTCCTGCGCTACGAGACGAAGTTCGAAAACCAGTACAGCCGCGCCCAGCGCGAATGGATGGCGTGCCACAAGCTGTTGAATCCGGTCGAGACCATGTATGCGGCTCTCGCCCGCCAGGCGCCCGTTTGGCTTCGTTCGGCAAAGCCCGCAGCGCCGCCTCCCGCCGCACCCGCCGCCACACCCCGCAACAGCCTCTGCCCCTGCGGTTCAGGCCAGAAATACAAGCGCTGCTGCGGCCGCGACGCCGCTCCGGTCCTCACTCACACGGCTTAACCGCCGTTCGACGCCCGCTGAAGTTACTTGCTCCGCCTGGCAAGCACGTATTCCGTCCCGAACGGCGCGCGCTGCGGACGCCGCAGCATGGCATTGGCCTGCTCGTCACCCGGAAACTTCTCCTGCGCCGGATCCCACTTCACTGTTCGCCCCAGCTTCATCGCCGTGTGCCCCACCAGGCACGCGCTGCACGTGCGGTGGCCCACCTCCACCGGCGCCACCGGCTGCTGGCGCGACCGGATGCTGGCCAGCCAGTCGCGATGATGATCGTTGTTCGGGCTGGCGTGCAGATGAATCTCGTTGGGCTTGATCCCTTCACGGAGAATCCGCAAGTCGCTCGCATCGAGCACCGTGCTGCGTTTGTCGCTTACGCGCGCCATCTCGGGCGTGTAGCGCCCGCGCGTCACCCACAGCCAGCCTTCCTCGCCGATGAACCGCAAACCGTTCGGATACTTCTCGCTCAAGTAGACCGCCACGCCATTGGCATAGCGCGCCCGGATGTGATACGGACCGTGTACGTCCCACAAGCCCTTCTTGGGGTACTCGGCATTGCCCGCCACGTCCACCGGACCCGAGTACTCGGTGTCCATCGCCCAGTGCGCGATATCGACGTGATGGACGCCCCACCCGGTGATCATCCCGGCGCCGAACTGCTCGCAGCGCAGCCATCCCGGACGCTCGTATCGCACCTTGATGTCCGGCGACTGCGGATGCACCCGCTTCTCGGTGTAGTACACCAGCGGCGTCGAGCCCAGCCACGTCTCGTAGTCGAGGTTCTTCGGCGCCGTCATCGGCGGCTCCTCGTCGCCGCCGGGATCTTCGGGCAGCCCGATGAAAATTTCCTTCAGCTTGCCCAGCCGCCCGTTGCGCACCAGCTCGCACGCGTACCGGAACTGAAAGTCGGACCGCTGCTGGCTGCCCATCTGGAAAATCCGGCCCGTCTCTTTGACCACATCGGCCATCTGCCGGCCCTCGAGAATCGTGAGCGAGGCGGGCTTTTGCAGGTAAATGTCCTTGCCCGCCAGCGCCGCCTCCATGGCCGGCTCAGCGTGCCAGTGGTCGGGCGTGCTGATGCAGACCGCATCGATGCTCTTGTCCGCCAGCATTTCGCGGTAGTTGGTGTAGGCTTTCACCGGCGCGAATTGGCCCGCGCCCAGCGTCCGCGCATAGTAGCTCTCCACCAGTTCCTTGCCGTCCGCCAGCCGCACCGTGTCCAGATCGCACACCGCCGTAAAGCGCGCCATGTCGTGATTGCGCAGCACGCCCGGAAACTCGGACGCGCGCGCAATGCGCCCGCACCCGATCTGCCCCACTTGGATCAGGTTGCCCGGCGCCGCCTTGCCGAATACGGCCGCCGGGACAATCGCCGGAAACGCCAGCGCGGCTTTCAACACCTGCCGGCGGTCCGTGTGTTTCATCGTGGTTTCCTTGCTCATTGCTTTACTCCCATGGCCCACTGAATGCCGCCGAGAATTTGGCCGTACAGCAGCGGATTGGAATAGTGTTCCTTCTTGTGCCCGAGCGCGATGAAGTACGACCGCCCGCCCTCGAAGTTGTGATACCACGCCAGCGGAATCATCCCTTGCACCGTCGCCCCCGGCGCCTCGGCCCACTTCGGATCGTCCAGCTTGGCCGGATCCGTCACCAGCAGTATCTTCAGGCCGGGGTTCAGTTCCTTGTGGTAGTAGCACTCGTCCGTCCACTCAAACGACGCCGGCAGCGCGCGCGTCGACGGATGGTTGGAATCGATCACCCGCACAAGAAAAGGTTGCATCTTCGGATGGCGCAGAAACGTGCCGCCCAGCATCGCCCAATACCACGGCCACTTGCGCTCCGACCCGCTCGCCGAATGGATGCCTACAAATCCACCGCCGCCCCGGATGTAGCGTTGGAATGCCTCGCGCTGAGCATCGTTCTCAAACGCCTCGTTGTTGCTGCTGGCAAAAACAATCGCCGCGTACTTCTTCAGATTGGCGTCGTTGAAGACCTTCGGGTCCTCCGAGTGGTCGGTGTCGAAGTTGTTCTCCGCACCCATCTTCCGGATCGCTTCCACCGAGGTGGCGATGTTGTCGTGCACATACCCTTTGCCGTCCGGCGTGTAGTTGCGCGTATAAACCAGGACCCGTTTGTCGGCCGCAAAACAGAAGCTTGCCAGGGTCAGAACGATTGCCGCGAGGCGCGGTCTCATGACACCCTCATCATATCTCCGCGCTCTGGCGTATGATCCGTGCATGGACTTGAAACGGTATAGCCT
>JADZCI010000166.1 GCA_020851655.1 Bryobacterales bacterium | reverse complement strand
TGCCAGATGCAAGCCGCACAGGCATGCGGCGCCCAGTGCGAGCATGCCCGCGAGAATCGGGTTTCGTTCCGATTGGAGCGCCCCCAGAGAAACATGCGCCACGAGGATGACGTAGGCGATGTAGACCCCCATGTGCATGCGCTTCCAGACGCGGGGCGTCAAAGTGTGCAGCCAGAAGTCATGGCTGGTGGCCGCCATGAGAAAGAGAATCAACAGCCCCGCGAAACCAAGGGTCTGAAACGGAAATTGGGCGATGCTGTCGTAACGCAGGTTGCTCGAAAACAGGCTGACCAGCGGACCGGTATCGCCAAGAGCGTGGAACTGCGTGAGAGAGAGCACTCCATGAGCCAGGGCGGCAAGGAAGGTGGCCACCCCCAGGTGCCGGCGGTTGTACAGGAGTGGCAGAAAGCGCCGGTCCAATCTAGCCATAGGTCCGATTGAGAGAACCAGGTGCAGCAACAGGAAGGCGCATGTTCCCAGCCCGCGGATGAGGAGTGTTTCCGCGGTGGCGTTGGGACTTACCGCCGCTCCCACGCCTGCGAACAAGCCGAGGTAGAGCAACACGCCCCCCGCGATCGAGGCATCGTAAATCCGCTTCTGCCGGTTCCATTGGACGGCGCGGTATTCAGCGCTCATCGCAACTCCTCCCATCGAAAGCCGTTAACGGCCGGATCCGGCCGGGAAATGAGTGACGCCGCGATGACAGCCGCAAGCGCAACCGTCACGAACAGCCAGATGCGCAGGTGGGCCTTGCGAAGCGGCGCGGTCACGACTCACCTCGTCTGGCGCGCAACCACCGGAGCAGCAGAGCCGGCCATAGGGCCGCCGATCCGGGTGCGATGATCAGGCGAAACGCGATGCCGCTTCGCCCGGCGGCGGGGTCGAGACGGCGCGCTCCAAGAATCACGAACGCTATCGCGAAGGCCGCTCCGGCAAGGGCATAAGCCGTCAGGAAATTGGCCAACCATCCCGCAAGCATCATTAAAGATCTGCTCCATAAACAGGCAGTGCCGCGCCGGACACGCTCGCGGCGGAATCGGAAGCGAGGTAGACGAGCAGATCTGCAACATGGCTTGGATGTACCCATTGGGTTGGATCGGCATGGGGCATGGCGGCACGGTTCTGAGGGGTGTCCATCGTGCCTGGAAGAACGACGTTGGCCGTCACGTTTGTACCGCGAAATTCAAGGGCGAGTGTTCGCATGAGGGAAACCACGCCAGCTTTGGACGCGCTGTAGGCGCCAGTACCAGGCGCCGGATCAACCGCCGTTTTACTGGCGATGGCCAGCAACCGTCCACTACGCTGCGGGCGCATGAGCGCCGCCGCGGCGCTCATGACGAAGAACGCCGGCTTCAGGTTCAGGTCGAGCATGCGATCGAAGCTGGCTTCATCGGTGCTCTCCACGAGGCCGCCACCCGCCCAGGCGCCAACCAGGTGTAGGGCCGCATCGACCCGGTCGAACTTCGAGACCACCTGCGTGAAGACGGATTGTGCGGCCTGCAGCGACGAGAGTTCCGCTGGAAAGGCCTCAAAGTGAGGATGTTCGAAATCGGACACCGAGATAGAACGCGACACGCCGGCCACCGTGGCGCCGGCGTCGAGGAAAGCGCGGGTGACGTAGTTTCCGAGACCGCCTTTGGCGCCCGTGATGACGGCGACTTTTCCTGTCAGGTCCACCATGTCTCCACCTCACTCCCCGGAGGACCAGGCAGTTCGAAACTCGGGATAGAGCGTCAGACCGCCGCAGGCAAATATGGTCTGCCCTGTGATGTAGGAGGCGTCATCGGAGGCCAGAAAGGTGAACACCGAGGCAATCTCCTCGGGTGTGGCGGCGCGGCCTGCGGGAATGTGGCTCTCGACTTCCCGCCGGGCTCTTGGATCGTTCGTCCATGCCCTGTTGATGGGGGTGACCACCGCGCCCGGGCCCACAGCGTTGACGCGAATTCCCCGGTCCGCATACTCCAGGGCCAGCGACTTGGTCAGGTTCTCCAGCCCGCCCTTGCTCACGGAGTATGGCAGGTACTTGGGCTTCGGGATGATCTCGTGGACGCTTGAGTTGTTCAGGATCACGCCGCCGCCCGGCCGCGAAAGGAAATGCCGGATCGCCTCCCGCGCGCATAAGAAAGGTCCACGCAGGTTCACCGCCAGAACGCGATCGAAATCCGTGATCTCCACTTCGTGGCTGGCGCTTGGGTGCTGAATTCCGGCATTGTTCACCAGCACGTCGAGGCGGCCGAATTCTGCGATCACCCGTGCAAACATTGTGCGGACCTGCTGTTCGCCGGATACGTCCGCTTGCACAACCATCTCTTTGCCTGGCCCGCCACCGTTGCGCAGGACGCGGATCATGGACCGTGTCGATTCGGCCTGCTCCGCGCTGCCACGGTAATTGATGGCCACGTTGGCGCCGTGTTGAGCGAAGCGAATCGCAATGGCCTGGCCGATTCCCGATGACGCGCCGGTGACCAGTATGTTCTTGCCTTCAAGGTTACTCATGTTTCTGACTCCCGCCGGCACATACAATGCCGTCCGCGGCGAATTTATTCCACGGGAATACAAGGAGCCGGCGAGAGGATGTTCCCGGCATGAAGACACTTATGCAGTCTGTAGTGCTTGCGGCCGGCCTGTTCGCCTCCGGCATCGCGTTAGCAGGTGAGCCGGCCGCGCCTTGGAACGCCAAGGACGGCGTTGCTGTGCGGGGATATGACGTGACCGCGTACTTCACGGAATCCAGAGCAGTCCGCGGCTTGGAACAGTTCGAATATCAGTGGATGGGCGTCAAATGGCGATTCGCATCAAAGCAGAACCGCGACACCTTCGCCGCTGCCCCGGATATGTACGCGCCGCAGTTTGGCGGCTATTGCTCGTGGGCCGTTGGGCACAACTATACCGCTGACGCGGACCCGGAGGCTTGGCGTATCGTTGACGGCAAACTGTACCTTAACTACAACCGGCCGGTGCAGAAACGATGGGATGAGGACCGCGCCAAGTGGATCGAAGACGGACGGCGCAACTGGCCGGGGCTTCACAAGTAGCGGATCCAGAGTGGCGGAGGAAGAGGGATTCGAACCCCCGAGCGAGTCACCCCGCTAACGGTTTTCAAGACCGCCGGTTTCAACCACTCACCCATTCCTCCAGCCACCATTGTAGTGGATTCACCGGCCTTCACGCCTTTTCAAGGACCAGAATCCAATCCTGGAAGATCGGGCTGACAGGCGCTGTCCAATTTCCCTGCGCGTCCGGAGCGGCAGCCGCGGCGGGCGTTTGCTGGCCGTTCACGGGATTCCAATAGAACGCGCGATAGGGAATGCCTGGTTCCAGTCCACGGATGGAAGGGGAACTGCCGTCAGGGATGTAGATGATGCGCAGTTGTCCGGGAATACCGGCTGCAAACGGCTTATACAGGTTCTGCGCTGACCACGCGGGTTCAACCCATTCCGGATGCGGTTCCATCTTCCACCACTCGTAACGGCTCAGGAGCTGCTTCGCCAAGCCAAGCTGGGCCGACCCGGGCAGCCGGTATGCGGTTTCCCATGGGGTGTCGCCCCAGGAGCGTCCGTGGGGCGACGGGCCGAATGGATGCTCCATCGTGTTGACCTGCCAGATGCCGTTGGCGCCGTAGGTGTGTCCCGCCGCGCCGCTCAGGATCGACGCCCAGAACATGAACCGCTGGACTTCTTCGCGACTCGCCGCCATGATGCCTTCGTAGCAAACCTCGCCGACCAGCACCGGCATTCGCGGCTCGCCGGCAAACGATTCGCGCACCTTCGCCACCGTGTTCGGGATGCTTCGCCGGTCGCTGTGCCCGGTCTGCAGCATGTCGAAATCGAGAACGCTCGGGTCATCCACCGACTGTTTGGCGGATGCGCTCGGGTGAATCGTGATTGGATGGCGGTAGCCGTCCAGACTGCGCACGTAGCGCGCCATTTCCGTCCATCCATGCTTCTGCGCCTGTGCGTCTTGCTCTTTGGTCTTGGACAAGTAGTAGGGCATGGTGCCTTCGCCCGCCAGGCACCAGATCACCGGGAGCGCGCTCCAGCGCGCAACCAGGTAGCGCCAGTGCCGCTTCATCTTCTCGATCCCCATCACGGGCAGAAAGTATCCCCAACAACCAACGATGCACGGGGCGACTCCGGCCTGCGCCAGCGACTCGATGCGCAAGTCGGCCATGTCGAAGTAAGCCGGGTTGATCCGCGTAAACTCGGGCGTCCACGGGAACCCCGCTTCGTTAGCGCCCCGCTGGTCCATCGGCGGCATGTCCGGATACAGCCCGGCGACGATTTGCACCACATTAAACCCTTTGGCGGTCCGGTCGGCCGTCAGCCTTTGGAAATCCTCCGGCCACGACAACCGCCGGCACAGACCCATCCACCACGTGTCTCCCAACCAGAAGAACGGCGTCCCGTCTTCGTGCTCAAACGTCCTGCGGTTTGCCGAGACGCGAAGGGCGCCGTGGTGTTGAAATACGTTCCGGGACGGTACCGCGGCGGCGGTCAATGTTCCCGACTTGCCATTCAGATCGCCGTTCGCCGCGTCGTTGCACTTGGAGCGCCACGTCCATTTGCCGGCTTCAGGCGGCGCAAAGCGCACACGCCAGTGATTGTCGCCCGCCCAGAACGCGGGAACGGTCAGCCGCCGCCCGTTTGGACCTTCGAACGTCACGTCGAGATCGACCTCGTTGAACGGATCGCCATAGATTTTGCCCGACGAAAACAACCACTCGGTTGGCTGCCGCACAATCGCGGTTCGCGTCTGCCCGAACGCCAGTGGAGCGAGGGCCGCCGCGCCCGAGGCGGCCTGACAGAAAGTCCGGCGAGTGAAGGAGTACATAGGGGGGGATTGTATCAAGACCGCGCGGGCTTCAAGGCGCGGACTATGATTGGTGAATGCTCGAGTCCGCTCGCCGACGTGCCGCTTGGGCATTGCTTGCGATCCCACTGACTGCCCAAACTCCGGATCCACTCCTACACTGGCTTGACCGACAGGCACAACAGCATCTGGACAGGCGCGAGCGCGAGATCGCTTCCATCGGCTCTGTGGCGGACGCCGAACGCCGCCGCGGGCGGGTTCACCGCACACTGCTCGAGAGTCTGGGAGGATTGCCGGCATACAGCGGGCCGCTGGAGGCGCGGATCACCGGCCAAATCCAAGCTGGCGCCTACACCATCGAGAAGGTGATCTTTGAGAGCCTGCCGGGACTCTATGTCACCGGCAACTTGTACCGCCCCAACGCCCCGGGACGTTATCCGGCCATACTCATCCCGGCCGGCCATACGCAGGAAGGCAAGCCCGAGAATCAGGCGCTCGCCGCCAACTTCGCGCGAAAAGGATTCGTCGCCTTCACCTACGATCCCATCGGCCAGGGCGAGCGCGAACAAACCTACCTGCCACAGCTGGGGCGCGCTCTTTCCGGCGGCGCCGGCAATGAACACCTGGAACTGGGCGCACGCAGCATGCTGATCGGCCAAAGCGCGGCCCGCTACTTCATCTTCGATGCCCGCCGCTCGGTCGACTACCTGATTTCGCGAGACGATGTCGATGCCGGACGCATTGGAGTCGCGGGATGCTCCGGCGGAGGAGCGATTTCCGCCTACGCCGCGGTGTTCGATACGCGGATCAAAGCCGCCGCCTCGGCCTGCTTCATCAACACGTTCCGCACGCTGTTTACAGGACCTACAGCCGACTCCGAAATGAGCCTGCCTTCATTGCTCGCCAACGGGCTCGATTGGGCGGATTTCTTTGAACAGCGCGCCCCGATGCCGTGGCTGCTGCTGGCGACCACAGAAGACTATTTCACACCCGCCGGAGCGCGTCCCGTGTACGAGGAAGCACGCCGCTGGTATGCCCTCTACGGCGCCGGCGACAAGATTCGATTCGCAGTGGGAAAGGGCCCTCACGGAACTCCCGCCGAATCGCGCGAAGAGATCTACTCGTGGATGATTCGCTGGCTCAAAGATGGCCGGGGCGATCCCAAGGACGAAGCAGTCAAGCTCTACACGAATCGAGAACTGCAAGTCACGGCCAGCGGCAATGTCGAGAACGAACCTTACAGCCGGAAGGTATACCAGGTGATCGCGGACGAGTTCAGAGCCAGGCAGAGCCCGCGGCCGCTGTCCGGCCTGCTTGAGGAACTCCGCCGGCTGGGCATCCCGTCTGCCGGCACGGCCGCTCCAACCATCACCGTCGATTCGCTCCGGTTCGAGAGCGAACCCGGCATTTTCATTAACGGGAGACTGTATCTGCCGCCCGTCTCCGGGCGGCGTCCGGCGGTCGTCGTCGTTGAGGAGAAGCGCCTTCCCGTGCCGCTGTATGTGCAGCGAAGCCAATCGACCGCCGCGATCGTGCAGGCGCTGGTCAAGCGTGGGCGGGTTGTGTTGGAGTTGGATCCCCGGGACTCTCCCGCGGCGCTCGACGGGCGGCCGTTTCTCGGCAACTGGCTTACCAACGAGCGCGCCGACCTGGTTGGCCGCAACCTTGCCGCCATGCGCGCCCACGACATTCTCGCTGCCGTCGATGTCTTGTCGGCGCGCCCCGAGGTGGACGCACATTCGATCGGCGGTTATGCGCGAGGCGTCAAGGGCTTCTGGCTGATGCTGGCGGCTGCTGTGGACTCACGCATCAAGAAGATCTGGCTGGACCGGACACCTTGGAGCCTGGCGGCGGCGTTTGATGCCCCCCTGACGAATCAACTCTTCGAGGTCATGATCCCTGGGTTCGCCCGTCATTGGGAAATGGAGGACCTGGTGAAGGCCATTGGCCCTGAACGCATTTATTGGACCGATCCAACCAACTGGATGAATCGGGTTGTCGACGCCGGCCCGGGTTACCGCTACCGGTACGTCGGCGAAGGCGACGAACTCTGCGCGGATGAATTTGTCCGCTAGACTGCCGCCGCTGCCGGGTGTACAAAATGAGGAGATGAGGCTCATCACCGGCCGTATGCTCCTCCTTGCGCTGTTCGCGTGCAGCGCCGTACGGAGCGCCGATCAACCACCAACGCTGGCAATTGGCGCCTCCGCACCGGACTTCCGGTTGCCGGGCGCCGACGGCAGGACTTACACGCTGGCCGATTTTCGCGATGCGAAAGTTCTCGCGATCATCTTCACCGCGGTTCATTGCCCCACGGCCGAAGTGTATGAAGCGCGTATCAAGAAGCTGGTTGCCGGCTACAAACCTCGCGGGGTCGAGTTTGCCGTCATTCAACCGAATAGCCCGAAAGCTCTCAGGCTCGACGAGATGGGCTACACCGACCTGGGCGACTCGCTTTCCGATATGAAGTTGCGCGCCGCTCATCGCGAGTTCAATTTCCCGTTTCTCTATGACGGTGACACGCAGGAGGCTTCGCAGAAGTACGGACCCACGGCTACGCCGCACGTGTTCCTGTTCGACGCGGAACGCAAACTGCGATACGAGGGCAGGGTAGACAGTAATCCGCGCGAGCCTTATGCCAAAGTTCCCGACGCCCGCAATGCGCTGGACGCCATGCTGAGCGGCAAGCCCGTGCCGGTTGAACGCACGCCAGCGGTGGGTTGTTCCGTCAAGTGGGCGTACAAAGAGACGCTGCACAATTCCGAAGCCGAGAAGATCCGTCAGGAGGCCGTGACCGTCAAGACTGTTACTCCGGCCGAACTGAAACAACTCCGGCAGAATGCGACCGGCAAGACGCTGCTGGTCAATTTCTGGGCCACATGGTGCGGGCCCTGCACCGCCGAGTTTCCCGAACTGCTCAAGACCTGGAGAATGTACCGCAAGAGGCCCTTCGAGCTGGTGACGGTCAGCATCAACTACCCCGATGAGGAAAAGGGCGTGCGCAAGTTTCTGGAGGAGCAACACGCATCGAGCCGGAACCTCCTGTTCGGCACGATGGACCCGTATGAGTCGATGAAGGCCTTCGACGCGGACTGGAACGGTGGTGTTCCCTGTTCGATGCTCATCGCCCCGGGCGGCAAGGTGCTCTACAAAGAGCAAGGCACCCTCGACATTCTCAAGATGCGACGCATGATCCTGGCCAGTTTTCCCGACGATGATTACGTCGGCCAGAACGCCTACTGGAACGGCCAATAATCAGGCGCCCCGCGCAGTCCGCTCCATCAGCGGCAGGGCGAATTCCAGGAGCCCGCGCGCGCTCATCAGGTAGGACACGGCATCACCGGCTCTGCCCCCCTGGTTGCCGGTGCTCGCCAGGTATCCGTCCACGATTTGCGCAAAGAAACGCTCCGGCCACGATGGATGTGCAGCATCCGCGGTGTCAAACTCGGCCATCGTCCGCCAAACCCGCCGCCCTTCCTCGAGTATTGGGACCTGATAGCGCTTTACGTTTTTACCTGGGATGTCGACAACGTGTTCCGCATAGTGCAGGAAAGTCACGGCATCGTGATCGGAGCCGAGCAGCAGGATCCTGGCATCCAGGTTGACCAGGCGTTCCAGAGCGGAGCCACGCCCGTAGGCGAAATCCCAAGGTTGTTCGCACAGCAGGTAGTCTGACTGTTCGCCCCATACGACGAATCGCACGATGTGCTGGTTCACGCGCGAGCCAGGGTAGGTCCGCAGAAACTCGACCAGAGTCCCATTGTCCCGGGCTGAGCGCGTTGCCAACGGATCGAATGCCGGGAGCTTGTCGAGGATTTCGCGCTCCTCGGCCGGCG
>JADZCI010000165.1 GCA_020851655.1 Bryobacterales bacterium | reverse complement strand
GGCTGCTGCGGCTCGGACCCCGGCTTTATCCGCGCCATTACCCCGGTGGTGAACCAATGCGCCTGAAACTGATCAGTTGCGAAGTCCTGTATCGCGAAATGTGCGATGCGGTGGCGCGCTCGCCGCACCAGGTGGACGTCGAGTTTCTGCCCAAGGGACTGCACGACCTGGGCGGGGCCAGAATGCGCGATGAACTCCAGCGGATGGTCGATGCGGTCGAGACGCGCAAGTACGAAGCCGTGCTGATGGGTTATGCGCTTTGCGGCAACGGCCTCTTTGGGCTCACGGCGCGAGACCTGAAGCTGGTTGTGCCCCGCGCGCACGACTGCATTGCCCTTCTCATGGGCAGCCGGCGGCAGTATCAGGAGTATTTCGATGCCAACCCGGGCGTGTATTTCCGGTCGACCGGCTGGCTTGAGCGCGGTTACGGGCTGGAGCAGCTGGCGATGCGGCCGCGCACCGGCGCCGGGTTCTCTCTCGAAGAGCTGATCGCGCAGTACGGCGAGGACAACGGACGGTACCTGTTCGAAGAGATGAACCGCTACCAGCAGCACTACCGGCAACTGACCTACATCGAGACGGGGCTGGAGCCGGACGGGACGTTCGAGGAACGGGCGCGGAGCGAGGCGGCCGGGCGCGGCTGGAACTTCGCCAAGATTCCCGGCAGCCTTTCGCTGTTTCGCCAACTGGTCAACGGCGAATGGCAGGATGCGGATTTCCTGGTGGTTCCGCCGGGCCACCGCATTCGCGCCACCTACGATGACGACGTGATCGGCATCGAGGAGGCGCCGGCCTCATGACGGGCAAGGAACGCATCCTGGCGACGCTCGACGGCGGCGTCCCGGACCACCTGGCGGCGATGCCGATCACGATGATGTTTGCCGCCGATGCGGCCGGCATCCGGTACGGAGAATACGCGCGGGATTATCGCAAGCTGGTGGAGGCGCAGATCAACGTGGCCGGGACCTACGAGTTCGACTATGTGTCGGTCATCTCGGATCCCGCCCGCGAGGCTGCCGACCTTGGCGCGCAAGTCGAATGGTTTGACGATCAGCCACCCGCCATCGTGGAGAGCCGGGCGCTGCTGCATGACAAAGCCACGCTCACGGAAATCCGGATTCCGGACCCGTATGCTCCGGGGCGTATGTGGGACCGGGTGCAAGCCGCCGGCGAACTGGCGCGCCGCGCCGGCAACGATCTGATTGTCGAAGGCTGGGTGGAGGGGCCGTGCGCGATGGCCGCCGACCTGCGCGGGGTCAACACGCTGATGCTCGACTTTCCGGACGATCCGGGCTTTGTCACGGACCTCTTTGAATTCGTCGTTGCCATGGAACTGAGCTTTGCCAGGGCGCAGATCGAAGCCGGAGCGGCGCTGATAGGGATCGGCGATGCCGCCGCTTCGCTGGTGGGACCGCGGATCTACGAGCAGTTTGTTCTGCCCTATGAGCAGAAACTCATTGAGGGGATCCGGGCCATGGGCTGCAAGACGCGGCTGCATATTTGCGGCAACACGCGGCGGATTTTGAACGGCATGGGCAGGACAGGCGCGTCGATGATCGATCTCGACTATCCGTCGCCACTGGCGGAAGGCCGCGCGGCCATGGGCGAGGCGCAGGTGCTCTCGGGCAACCTGGACCCCGTGCGCGCCATTCGCGACGGCACGCCGGAGAGCATCACGCAAGGCATTGCCGCCTGCCACGCCCAGGCCGGCCCGCATTACATCGTCTGCGCGGGTTGCGAGATTCCACGAGGCACTCCTCCGGACAACGTGAGGGCGCTGGTTTCCTACGCGCACCAGCACCGTGCCTGAACACATACACATTGGCGCCGGGAGCCTGCAGGATCAGCTCTTCGCCAAGGGTGTCGAGTTTCCCTGCGGCGGCACCTCGCTGTGCGGAGGGTGCCGCGTGCGTGTGCTCGATGGCGACGTCCCGATTACGCCGGAGATGCGCGAGGTGTTGAGCGAGGACGAACTGGCCGGCGGCTGGCGGCTGGCCTGTTTTGCCGAAGCCAGCGGCCCGGTTACGATCGACGTCGAGCAATGGGACACCCTGGTGCTGTCGGATGAAGCCGAGCTTGTTGTCGAACCTCGCGAGGGCTACGGGATCGCGGTCGATCTGGGCACCACCACCCTGGTGGCGCAACTTCTGAGTCTCGCCACTGGCGAAGTGCTGGACGTCCGCACCGGGCTGAACCCGCAGTGCCGCCACGGCGCCGACCTGATGACGCGGGTCGAGTTCGACCTGCGCGCGCCAGGCACGCTGACAGGCTTGATCCGCGACGAACTGGGCCGCCTGGCCGGCGAACTGGCGGGCAGCCGGCCGGTGGCCGAGATTCTGATCTGCGGCAACACCGTGATGCATCACTTGTTCGCGGGGCTTTCGGTCGAACCGTTTGCGGCGGTTCCGTTTGAAACGCCGCATCTTGATGGCCTGGCTTGGCGCGCCGCTGAAACCGGCTGGCAGATCGCGGGCGACCCTCAGGTGACGCTCCTTCCAAACCTGGGCAGTTTTGTCGGCGGCGACATTCTGGCGGGCGTGATTGCCTGCGGGCTGCACACTTCCGCAAGCCCCGCCGCGCTGGTCGATCTCGGCACCAACGGCGAGATTGTGGCCGGGAGCCGGGACGGACTGGTCTGCGCCTCGACGGCCGCGGGGCCCGCGTTTGAGGCCGGACGTATCCGCATGGGGATGCGCGCCGCGCCGGGCGCCATCGACCGTGTGCCCGAAGCCGGCCGCGTGCATGTGCTGGGAGGTGTGGAGCCGCGCGGGATCTGCGGTTCGGGCCTGGTGGATGCCGTGGCGGCCGGATTGGAGGCCGGGATCATCCGGGAGACCGGGCGGTTTGCATCGTCCGCCAAGGAGTGGCTGCTGGCGGCGCCGGTGACCCTGTATCAAAGCGACATCCGCGAGTTGCAACTGGCCAAGGGCGCGATCGCGGCGGGGTTGCGGATACTATCGGCCCTGTCGGCGCCGCCGCAACTCATCCACCTGGGCGGCGCGTTCGGAAACTACGTCAGCATTCCAAGCGCGCAGCGCATCGGATTGCTGACGCGCCACCCGGTTGAAGCAGCCGGCAACACCGCCTTGCGCGGCGCCAAAATGCTGCTGCTTTCGGCGGGCAGAAGGCAGGCGGCGATTAATCACGTGCGGCGGATTACACGCCATCTCAGCCTGGCCAGCGACGCGCGGTTTCAGGAGCGATTTGCCGATTCGATGGTCCTGGCGCCGCTGGGCGCGGATTGCTGAAAGCGGGAGCTTTCAGCGGCGGCCCATACGCAAATGAGCCGCGACATCCCGGCCTCAAACCGGGAATCCTGGAAGTCCAGAGATGATGGTCTCTATCATAGGGGCGCCAGTGGTCATAATTCTTTCCGGTTTGAGCATAGTCCGGTCACAAATATTACCGGTTTGACTACCCTGTTATGGCTCGCGGACGGTGATGATGCCGCTGGCCGGAGTGTCCACGGTTTGTTTCTTTCCCGAAGGCCAAATGATTTCCAGCCGTGGCGGGGACTGGCCGGGGGGAGCGCCGAAATGGACAGGGGTGTGGGACGACGATGCGTAGCCTGTGGTGGTGGACATGATGTTGTGCTGGCCGCCCCATTGAAGGCGCGCGCCGATCCCATCGCGGTTGGACGTTGTGCCCCGCAAGCGAACCGCGATCCAGCCGCCTTGGGTATCGCTGACATTGCGCCACAGCTCGGCGGGTTCGTTTAGCGGCGAAACGACGGCGTCCAGGCGCCCGTCGTTGTCGAAGTCGGCGAAGGCGAGTCCGCGGTGTGCGCGCGGGGTCTGAAAGGCGTCTCCAGCCCCCGGCGAGGCGTCCTGAAAGACTCCTTTGACGTTGACGAAGACACGGTTGGGCTGCCGGTACGTGGTGGGCTCGAACTGGTCCACGAGGTCGTTGACGTGGGCGCAGGAGATAAAAAGGTCTTTCCAGCCGTCCAGGTTGAAGTCCGCGAATCCCACGCCCCAGCCGCTGAATTCCGAACTCAGCTTTGCCAGACCCGACTTGTACGTGACATCGCGGAACGACGCCTTGCCGGTGTTTTGATAGAGCGGAAAGGTTTCGCGAAACAGATCGACCACGATGATATCCGGCCAGCCGTCGTTGTCGTAATCCCGGAAGTCTGCGCCCATGCTTGCGCCGGCTTTGCCGGAGTCCGGCATGGCGCCTCCGGCGCTGAAGCCCACTTCCTCGAAGCGTCCCCGCCCGAGGTTGTGAAACAGGAAGTTCGGCTCGTTGTCGTTGGTGACAAAGACGTCGATCTTGGAGTCGGCGTCATAGTCGGCAATCGCGATTCCCATACCGCGTCCGGGCAGGGCTTGGAGTCCGGCACTCCTGGTGGTTTCTTCAAAGCGGCCACCTCCCAGGTTGTGAAACAGGCGGTTCGGCAGGCCCGGGAAGTACTTGGGATGGCAGTAGACGCGGACCTTCTTCAGCGTGTCGCCGCAGAAGCGGTCCGCCGCCGGGGGCCATTTCGTGTAGTGCGTCACCCACAAATCCAGCTTGCCGTCGTTGTCGTAGTCGAGCCAGGCGGCGGTGACGGCCCAGTCATCGTCGCGCAGTCCTGACTCCGATGTCACATCGGCGAACTTGCCGTTCCCCATATTGCGGTAGAGGCGGTTGGCGCCCACGCCGGCCACGAACAGGTCGACGTTGCCGTCGTTGTCGAAATCCCCGGCGGCGGCGCCCATCGAGTAGCCTTCGCCGGAAAGGCCGGACTCCGCCGTAACGTCGGTGAACTTCCAG
>JADZCI010000164.1 GCA_020851655.1 Bryobacterales bacterium | reverse complement strand
TCTGCAACCCACCGGCTTTGGGCGGCTTGACGCTAAGGTAGGCCTGTGGCAGGACCTTCAGAAAATCCGGCCCGCCAGGTTCGGTTGCATTGATAATGTCGAAGGCGCGGCCAAACCCGAAATCCAGCTTGAATCCGACCGGCGCCGGGTCCATCTCCAGGGTCACTTTGGCCATGTTCAACGTAAACTGGTTGGCCCGGACATCGAAGTTCCGGTACTGGTTGACGCGCGATTCCGGATGATTGAAATTGATGTCGCCGTAGAAATCGACGAGGCCCGAGAACTTCAGCCCTTTCACGACCCAGGGCCCGGGCAGGCCATCTGGCTCAGCAGGCTTATCAGCCGGCTTGTCCGCGGGCTTGTCTTGGGATTGGCCGCTGGTGGCGGTCTGCGCGGCCGCGGGAGGACCGGCGATGAGGGCGGCCAGGCAAACGGCGCGCAAAGGGTTGCCGAGTAGCATTCGGATCTGGATCTCCTGTCTAGGCGTAAGTAGGTAACGACGGGAACTGACGGGGTCCACCGCGGCTCGCCGCTTGGCTCTGAGCCTCGCCGTCCCGGACTCGGCCAGGACTAGCGCGCAAAGTTGGGACTAACTCACTGCGATCTCTTGAGTGGATTCTAACGGCGGATCCGCGCGGGATGCCAATAGATTATTTCAATCGCGACGATAAAAACCTTTGGTTTCACAAACGCCGCCCTCGCATTGCATGATGAGTTATTCGCCCGGCGCCCGAGCCGTCCACAGGCGTCTCAAATCCTGTAGCGCTGGAGCTTGGAGAGCTTCGAAAGTGACGCGAACCACCTTGATGCGAACGCTATTGTTTATCGGCCTGCCGGCACTCCTGCTCGGCCAGGATCCGGCCACGCAGCAGAAGATCGCCGAGTTGGAGGCCAAGGTCAGCGCGGCCCAATCGGCCGGAGACAACGGCTGGATGCTGGTCAGTTGCGCCTTGGTCCTGATGATGACCGGCCCGGGTCTCGCCCTGTTCTACGGCGGCCTGGTGCGCAAGAAAAACGTCCTCGCCACCATGATGCAGAGCTTTGGCCTGATGGTGCTGGCGACGGTCCTTTGGGCCCTGTTCGGCTACAGCCTGGCATTTGGCGAAGGCAGTGCCTTTCTGGGCGACCTGAGATACCTGATGCTGAACGGAGTGGGCGCCGATCCGATGCCGGACTATGCGGCGACCATCCCGCACCAGACGTTCATGCTGTTTCAGTTGATGTTCGCGATCATTACGCCCGCGCTCATTACCGGCGCATTCGCCGAACGCATGAAGTTCAGCGCGATGGTCCTGTTCATGGTTCTGTGGTCCTTGCTGGTGTACTACCCCATGGCGCACATGGTGTGGGGCAAGGGTGGCCTGTTGAACGCCTTCCTGGGCGGCTCGATTCCCTGCTTCGACTTTGCCGGAGGAACGGTCGTGCACATCACTTCCGGCGTGTCGGCGCTGGTCTGCGCCCTGTATATGAAGCAGCGAACGGGATTTGGAGTCGAACCCATGAAACCCCATTCACTGGTGCTGAGTTTCATCGGCGCTTGCCTGCTGTGGGTGGGCTGGTTCGGGTTCAACGCCGGCAGCGCCTTGAATTCGGGCGCGCTGGCATCGAGCGCCTTCACGGCCACTCACTTTGCGGCTGCCACCGCCGCCGCCGGATGGGTGCTCATGGAATGGCTGCACAGCAAGCCGAGCGTGCTGGGTGGAATCTCGGGCGCTGTCGCAGGCCTGGTGGCCATTACGCCGGCGTCGGGCTTTGTAAAACCGATGCCCGCGCTACTGATCGGTTTCCTGGCCGGGATCGTATGCTACCTCATGGTGGTAAAAGTAAAGGCGAAGTTCGGCTACGACGATTCACTCGACGCGTTCGGCGTCCACGGCGCAGGCGGAACGTTCGGCGCGCTGTTGACCGGTGTTTTCGCGACTCGCGCGGTCAACAGCGCCATCGCGGAAGGCAAAGGCGGGCTGGTCGACGGCAATGCCGGCCAAATCGTGAATCAGTTGATCGGCGTCGCAATCGCCTGGGCACTGGCGATTGCCGGCACCCTGATCATCCTCAAGATTTGCGATGTTGTCTGCCGCGGCGTGCGCGTCGGCCAGGCGGAGGAGGTCGAAGGTCTGGACCTCAGCCAGCACGGCGAAGAAGGGTACAATCTCGAAGCGTAGAGGCTGGGAGGCCTGACAATGAAGAAAATTGAAGCCATCATCCAACCCCACAAACTGGAAGAGGTCAAGGAGGCGCTGAAGGGGATTGGGGTCGACGGTCTCACCGTCACCGAAGCCCGCGGACACGGCCGCCAGAAAGGCCACAAAGAAGTCTACCGCGGCCAGGAATACGTGGTGGACCTCCTGCCGAAAACCAAGATCGAAATGGTTGTGCCCACCGCGCGGCTCGATGAAATCGTGGCCACGCTCGTCAAAGCGGCGCGGACCGGCAAGATTGGCGACGGAAAGATTTTTGTTTACGACGTAGTCGACGCGATTCGCATTCGCAACGACGACCGTGGTGAATCGGCGTTATAGTAACCGCCCGCCTGAGCCGGCGCATTTCCTCGATTATCGGATCTTAAGATGGCGGTTTGACTCGCTTTATCCAGGTCCGGTAGTCTCAGGAAGTGCTGCCCGAAGGCGGCAAATCATGGAGGCCGGATGACCGCCAAAGAAGTCCTGGAATTCGCCAAGAAGAATAATGCCAGGCAGATCGACCTGCGTTTTACCGATCTGCCCGGACTCTCGCAACACGTCAGCTACCCCATCAGCCAGCTCAGCGAAGATTCTTTTGAAGAAGGCTTCGGAATTGACGGGTCGAGCATTCGTGGCTGGGCCGCGATCAACGAGAGCGACATGCTGCTCATCCCCGATCCGGCAACCGCCTACATGGATCCCTTCTTTGAGACGTCCACGCTTTGCATGGTGGGCGATGTCATCGATCCGATTACCAGGCAGCGCTACGACCGGGACCCCCGCTGGATCGCAAAGAAAGCCGAACTGTACCTCCAGAACAGCGGGCTTGCCGACACCGCCTACTTCGGCGCCGAAGCCGAGTTCTTCATCTTTGACAACATCCGCTTCGATCAAAACCAGCACAGCGGTTTCTACTTCATCGACGCCGAAGAGGGCCGCTGGAATTCCAGCCGCGAACAAAACAACCTCGGCTACCGGCCGCGGTACAAGGAAGGCTACTTCCCGCTTCCGCCGACGGACCACTATCAGGACTTGCGCGCCGAGATGGTTGAGACGATGCTGCAAGTCGGCCTCAACATCGAGTGCCATCACCATGAAGTCGCCACCGGCGGCCAGTGCGAGATCGATCAGCGTTTCGACACGCTGGTGAAATCGGCCGACAACATGATGCTCTATAAGTACGTCATCCGCAACGTGGCGTACCGTTACGGCAAGACCGTCACCTTCATGCCGAAACCGCTGTTCGGCGATAACGGAAGCGGCATGCACACCCACCAGAGTTTGTGGAAGAACGGAAAACCGCTCTTTGCGGGCGACGGCTACGCCGGCCTAAGCCAGATGGCGCTGTGGTACATCGGCGGCTTGCTCAAACATGCCCGCGCCCTTTCGGCCATCATCGCTCCAACCACCAACAGCTACAAACGGCTTGTCCCGGGCTATGAAGCACCGGTCAACCTCGCTTACTCCCGCCGGAACCGTTCCGCCGCGGTCCGCATCCCTATGTACTCGGCAAGCCCCAAAGCGAAGCGAGTCGAGTTCCGCCCGCCCGACCCATCTTCCAATCCTTACCTTGCATTCGGCGCAATGCTCATGGCCGGCCTCGACGGAGTCCTCAACAAGATCGATCCGGGCGAGTCTTTGGATAAGGACATCTACGATCTGTCACCGGAAGAAATGAAGGCCGTTCCTTCCATGCCGGCTTCGCTCGAAGAAGCCCTTTCCTGCCTGGAAGACGATCACAGCTTCCTGCTCAAAGGAGATGTGTTCACCGAAGAACTCCTCGAGACATGGATTTCATACAAGCGGAAGAATGAGGCTGACGCGGTGCGCTTGCGGCCACACCCCTACGAATTCGCGTTGTATTACGACATTTAGACATTTCAACCTATCTTTTGATACACTGAGGGCATGACACGCCGGTTGATTGTCCTCTGCTGCACTCTTTTCGCTACTAGCCTGTTGGCTTCCGACACCCACAGAAAGACGATTTTCATCGACCGAATGGGTGGCTTGGAAAGATGGATCGAGATTGCGATCGCTGAGAAGGAAGTGAAAGTTGAAGTTCTCGAAGAGGAGATGCACCCTGACCTGAAGGTGCTGCTCGGCAAGAAATTCACGTCCGTCTACGCCGAAATTCTGTATCAAAAGCAGACCGGCCGCAAAGAAGAGAGCGTGCTCAAGGCGGTCGAACCAAAGACCGGGAAGACGATTGTCGAGTACTCCTTCCACATGAGCGGCGACAATTCGAAGAAGCAAGCCGCCGAGGCATTCGTCGAAGCTCTCAAGAAGAAGCTCGACTGACGGCTACAACAGGGTAAGCTGGCGCTGCTCCAAGGCGAGCAGTCTGCGTTTGTTTTCCAGTCCTCCCCCAAAACCGGTCAGTTTGCCGGTCGCGCCGATTACGCGGTGGCAGGGGATGATGATGGAAATCGGATTCCTGCCATTGGCCAGGCCCACCGCGCGTGAAGCGGCCGGATTGCCCACGCGCCGCGCCAGTTCGCCGTAGGAGATCGTGGCGCCGTACGGGATTTGACGCAACTCCTCCCATGCCCGGAGTTGAAACGGGGACCCTTCGGGCGCCAAACGCACGTCGAAGCCGGTGCGCCGCCCGGCAAAATACTCGTTTAGCTGCTGGTGAAGGTCCTCGAACGCCGCATCGGCTCGCGTCCACTCCGGCCGCGGAGCCACAGGGTGACGGCCCGCGGCAAACTCCAGGGTACGCAAACCGCCATCGTCGGCCGAAAGCAGCAACTCGCCCACCGGGCTGTCGAAAGAAGTGAATTTCCTCAACACCCTCATTGTCGAATAATGGAGGCAGTGACCGGGACCATCCAGCAAATCAACATCTCCAACGGCGGCATGCCGAAGCGGCCTGTGGCCGAGGCCCACGCCGGGCCGTTGGGACTGGAAGGCGACCGGCAGGCGCATCCTCAAGTCCACGGCGGTCCCCGCAAGGCGCTGCTACTGATATCGGAGGAAGACCTGGCATCGCTGAAGGAAGAAGGCTTCCCCGTGTTTCCCGGCGCGTTGGGTGAGAACCTCACGCTTCGCGGGATTGATTTTCGCCGGTTGCGTCCGGGAATGAGGATGCGAGCCGGAGAGGCGGTCATCGAGTTGACCAAGGTCCGCGCCCCTTGCAGCCAATTGGATCCCTATAACAACTGCGGCGGACCAATCCAGGAGCGGCTCTACGACGAGGCGGTGAAATCCGGCGATGTCACTTCGCCGCGCTGGGCGATGGGAGGCATGTATGCCTCGGTCATCGTGGAAGGGTTAATCAGGACGGGGGATATAATCAAGTGGTTGGACCAGGCAGTCTGACGAGGCGGGCCACCTAGGTGCTCAAGGAAACCGCACTGCCGGAAGCGGCGTACACTCGCGAAGCGCTGGCATTCCTCCATGATCGGGTCCCCCCAGAGTTGCAGCAGGGCCTGGAGATTCTGCTCTCCCAGGCCGCCGATGCCCCGGGCGCGATGCGGCGGCTCGAGAGATTCTGCCAGGAGCACAGCGGCTGGTTCACCAATCTCGCCAAGACCCCGTTCGGGCTTCAATCGCTGGTCACGATCTTTTCTCACAGCGGTTTTCTGTCCGAAGAAATGCTCCAGCATCCCGCGCGGCTGGCCGAATCGCTAACCAGCCAGCTTCATCGCGTTCGTTCGCCGGACGAGATGAAGGAGCAATTGGAGTCCTACCTGGGCGGGGGCTCCGACGTTCCGCAAGCACTCCAACTGGCGCAGTTCCGGCGGGCGCAACTTCTCCGCATCCTGTTGCGCGACGTTCTGGGTTTTGGCGCGCTCCCCGAAATCACCGAGGAACTGTCCAACCTCGCGGATGCCATCCTCGACGTCACTTGCCGACGGCTGCGGGCCGGCCTGGCAGCGCGTTTCGGCGTCCCGCGCCTGGCCGGCGGAAACGAATGCGAGTTCTCCATTGTGGGGCTGGGCAAGTTGGGCGGCCGCGAGCTGAATTACAGCTCCGACATCGACCTGATGTTCATTTACGGCGGGCCGGGATATACCGATAGCGTTGAACCGCTCACCAACCAGGAATTCTTCAAGAAGGTGGCCAACCAACTGACCGAGCTGTTGTCCACGCATAGCTCGAAGGGATTCTGCTACCGCGTCGACCTGCGCCTGCGTCCGGATGGCCGTTACGGCGAGGTCTGCATTTCCCTGGATGGCGCCCAGGGTTACTATACCCAGCGGGCGCGCGACTGGGAATTGCAGATGCTGATCAAGGCGCGAGTCTGCGCGGGCGACGCTGGACCGGGCAAGGCCTTCCTCAAGTGGGTTCAGCCGATGATTTACTCGACCACGCTGGACTTCAGCGCCATCGAGGATATGTCCGAAACGCGGGTTCGCCTCAACGAGCGCATGGCCCAGAGGCGGCGAGCGGGCGGAATCGACGTCAAGCTGACGCGCGGCGGCATCCGCGACATCGAGTTTCTGGTGCAGTGCCTTCAGCGTGTGCACGGCGGCAACCGGGCCTGGCTGCAGAATTCGAGCACGCTGCTGGCTCTGGCGCGGCTCCGGGACAAGGATTTGCTCTCCGATTCGGAGTATTCGCGGCTGGCCTCGGCGTACCAGTTCCTAAGGCATCTCGAACACCGGCTGCAATACGACGAAGACCGCCAAACCCACTTGCTGCCGGAGGACCCGGAAGGGCTGTCGCTCGTGGCGCGGCGCATGCCGTCGGGATTGATGGGCGAGTCGGCTACGCCTGAAAACCTAAGACGCTTGCTCAATGCGCATTTCGAGCACGTCCAGGAAGTCTACGAACGGGTTATTCATGCCCAGCAGCCGTTCTACTACACTATGCCTCCAGAAAGTTCTCCTTCGACGGCGTCCGGGGCAACCGAGGCCACGGGCGCGGAAATTGTGCCCACCAATCTCATTCGCTACCTCGATCAGATAGCACCGCAGTTGGCCGCGGTCGTTTCGCATGCCAGGCTGGGCCGGTCGCAATTCGCGTTTGAGCACTTCCTGGAGCGAATCTTGAAACAGCCGGGCTGGCTCAAGATGCTCGACGATGATTCAGTCCTGGCCGGCTACCTGATCGACCTTTTCGAGCACAGCCCGTTTCTGGCCGAGCAGATGGTCCGTTCGCACGAGCTGTTTGAAGAGCTCATTGCCATCCGGCGCGAAGGGATCCGGGACTTTTCGTTCGAGGAGGCGATGCCATGGGCGGACACTTCCTCGGAAATGCGCCGCTTCTTCGGCAAGGAAATGTTTCGCCTCCAGGCGGAGAGCATCTGTCTGCAAATACCGATTTTCGACACACTCAAGCGATGCTCGGCGCTGGCCGACGCCGCCGTACGTGGGTGTTTCCGGCTGGCCGTCTCCCAGGTGGCTTCGCAGCACCCGCCCAAATCTCCCGGCTACACTCCCTGGCGCCAGATGATGGTCGTCGCGCTTGGGCGTCTGGGAATGCAGGAGTTCGATCTTGGCTCGGATGCCGATCTCGTCTTCATCATCCCGGACGAGGACACCGTAGAATCGCATTTCTGGACGCGCGTCGCCGAGCGCATGATCGAATTGCTCGGCTCCTACACGGGTGAAGGGACGTGCTTCTCCGTGGATACTCGCCTGAGGCCCAACGGGCGCTCGGGAGCGCTGGTGCAATCGGAGAAAGCGTACCGGGAGTACTTTCAGAATCACGCCGAGGCGTGGGAAGGCATCACCTACATGAAGTCGCGCGCCGTGGCGGGCGACGTGCAGCGCGGCACCCGGTTCCTGGAAGAGATTCAACGTCTCGATTGGCGGCGCTACGGGCAGAGCGGCCGGTCGAAGAAACAGTTGCGCGAAATGCGCCTTCGCCTGGAAAAAGAACACGCCGCCGCCAACACGCTCAAGGCCGGTCCTGGCGGATACTACGATATCGATTTCGCCTTGATGTATCTGCGGCTCAAGGGCGCCGGCATGTTCTTCCAGGTCCTGAACACGCCCGCCCGCATCGAAATCATCGAGCAAATGGGCCACATCGACCCGGCTGACGCCAATTTCATTCGTGATGGCGCAGTGTTCTATCGCGCGGTGGATCACGGCTTGAGACTGATGTCCGGACACACCGAAGGCAACTTGCCCGAATCCGAGTCCCAATTGAAGATGCTGACCGAACTGGTTTGCCGGTGGACTCCGGCGCATCTCCACGACCAGCCTCTGCCCATGGAACTGAAACAGATCCAGGTGCGCACGCGCGACTATTTCGACCGGCTGTTCGACGCCGGGTAGCCGCCATTTGGCCTTCGAGTGCGATATACCGGATATGCTGTGAGATATTCAGATACGATCTTCCGGTTCGCCGGGCTGTTTCTGCCGGCCTTGGCCTGGACTCAGCCGGCCAGCGAAATCCTGACTCCGAAGCCGGGCCCCAAACCCGCGATTCACTCCCCGGGCGTTTACGGAGCGCGCCCGAACCGGCCCTTCCTCTATCGCATCCCGTGTACGGGAGACCGCCCTATCCGTTTTACAGCGCAGGGCCTGCCTCCCGGGCTTGCGCTCGATGGCGACACGGGCATCATCACTGGACGGACTCCGGCACAAACCGGCCGGTACGAAGTCAAACTGGCCGCGTCCAACCGGTCCGGGCGCGATTCGCGCGTGTTGCGGATCGTCGTCGGGGATCAAATCGCGCTCACGCCTCCCATGGGCTGGAATCATTGGTACACGCACTATCACCGCATCAATGATGCGCTGATGCGCCAGGCTGCCGACCAGATGATCGCATCGGGGATGGCGGATTTCGGGTACGACTATGTCAGCATCGACGACTGCTGGGCCATGAAGCCCGGCTCCAGCGACCCGGCGCTGAGCGGCCCGCCGAGGGACAGCGCCGGAGAAATTCAGCCGAACCGCAACTTCCCGGACATGCCGGCGCTGACCTCCTACATTCACTCGAAAGGCCTGAAGGCGGGCATCTACACTTCGCCGGGGCCGAAGACTTGCGCGCAATATGAAGGCTCCTGGCAGCACGAGAGCGCGGATGCGAAACGTTTCTCCGATTGGGGCTTCGACCTGTTGAAGTACGATTGGTGTTCTTACGGCAAACTGCCCGATACCTCGTCGCTCGAAGCCCGGAAGAAGCCCTACTCGCTGATGGGCGGCATCCTGGCCAGGCAGGATCGCGACATCGTATTCAACCTTTGCCAGTACGGGATGAGCGAGGTTTGGAAATGGGGCGGCGAAGTGGGAGGCCAGAGCTGGCGCACCACCGGAGATCTCGGCCTGGAGAAGGATACGCGCCTGCCGGGCTTCTATTCCATCGCCTTCAAGAATGCGGTGCTCGATGCGTTCGCCGGCCCGGGACACTGGAACGACCCCGACTACATATTGATCGGCTTCATCGGCAATGCCCGCAGCCAGAACGATCCTCCGGCGCGAGTGAAGCTGAGCGCCGGTGAGCAGTACAGCTACATGTCCTTGTGGGCGCTGATGGCGTCACCGTTGTTCTTTTCCGGCGACATGGGACACCTGGACGAGTTCACGCTCAACGTGTTGTGCAACGCCGAGGTGATTGGAGTCAACCAGGACACGCTCGGCAAGCAGGCACGGATCGTCCAGCAGACCGGCGACGATCTGATCCTGGCCAAGCCTCTCGAGGACGGCTCGGTTGCGGTGGGGCTGTTCAACCTGTCCGAAGCCGAGCGCAAGATGTCGATTTCATGGAGCGCTCTGGGCATCAAGGGCTCACGCACCGTGCGCGACCTCTGGCGTCAGCGGAACGAAGGGCGCTCGCGCGATGCCTACGAATCGGCGGTCGGGCGGCACGGGGTCAAGCTAGTCCGCCTGAGCCGTTGACGCAGCCGGACCCGCCAGTCCAAGTTCGCCGGCACGGGCTTTCATCGCCTCGATGCAGAACGCAATGTGCTCATCCAGGTCCACGCCGAGTTCCGAGGCGCCCTGAACGATATCGTCGCGGTTGACGGTCCTGGCAAACGCCTTGTCCTTCATCTTCTTCCGGACGGACCGGGCATCGACTTCACCAATGGAGCGTCCTGGCTTGACGTAGGACACGGCGGTGAGGAAACCCGCCAGTTCGTCGCAGGCAAACAGCGTCTTCTCGAGTTGGGACTCCCGGGGTACGCCCGAGTAGGTGGCATGCGACAGAATCGCACGCCGGATTTCATCGCCGACTCCCCGTTCCTTCAAGATCGGCTCGCCTCTCATCGGATGATCCGGCGCCTGCGGATGAATTTCCCAGTCGAAGTCGTGCAGCAGCGCGGTGACGGACCAGAGCTCGGCATCGGCGCCGAACTTCCGCGCATACCCGGCGACGCAGGCTTCCACCGCAAGGGCGTGGCGGCGCAAGGCTTCGTTTTGAACGAATTCGCACACGATGCTCCAGGCCTGATCGCGATTCATGTTCTCCATGGTACGCGAGGCTGTATCCCCGGCGAGTCCGCGCGAGCCGTCACTTCGGGCGCAAGGTGACGACGGTGGCGCCCCAGCCGCCGGCTTCCGCCGGAGCGTCGCCAAACTCGAGCACAAACGGAGTTCGCGCCAGGATGCTCCGAACGATTTCCCGCTGCGTGCCTATGCCCCGGCCGTGGATGATACGTAACGCGGTCAGGCCGAGCGAATGTGCTTCTTCAAGATAGGCTTCAACGATCAGCGCTACGTCTCGTGGCGGTACGGTGTGGAGGTCGAAGACGTCATGGATCGGAATGCGAACCGGTTCGCCGGGAGTTTCGTCAAATTCGGTCACGGCTTCCGGAAATCGAACAATTCGAATACCGCGCGCCCATGCCGGTCACGTACGGTCTGGAGCAGACGCTTGTGATAACCCATGTCCGCGGCCAGGCGCGCCAGGACCTCGTTGGTGTCCGGAAAAATCTCGCTGCCCTTGGCGTGGCCGATCCACAGCGTGGTTTCGAGTTCAATGGCTCGCCGCGCCGAAGCCAGCGCACCCGGGGAGTTCAACTCCCGCAGCCAGCCGTCGCTTCCCGGATAGTATCCGATCCGGCCCTCTGAAAAATAGCGAATCTGTTCGACGATGCCCCACTCGGTTGCGGCGATGATCCGGTTCCGGTCGTTGCCGGCGACTCTGACCAATCCACGCACAGCGTCGCTCCACGCCGAGGTCGATCCGCAGCGCGCGAAGTTGGCGATCATCGCATCGGCGACAATGAGGTTCGATGCGGCCCCGGCGATCAGCAGCGCGGCAGTGATTCTGGGACGCCAGCGCCAAAGCTCAGCGGCGGCAAACGCCACCAGCCAATGAAACATGGGCCACAGAAGAGTCGTATGGTGCATCCCGCCGCCGGCCCGCTGCGTGCTGAACATCAACGCACAACTCAGAGTCAAGCCCAGCACCACCCATAACGCCAGTTTCCGGTGAGGGCCCAACAGCAGAATGGGCGCCGCCAGCAGGCTCAAGACGACCAGGACCGCCTGAAAACTCCGGCGCGGAAACCGCAACAACCACTCCAGTTTCAGCGCGGCGCGCTCCCACAACTTGAGGTCCGCGGGCTTGGGTCCAGCCTCGGGCCGCGACAGGTAGCCTCGCATCCCGTCACCGGCCAGCGCCGCATCGACCTGCGAGATCTTCATGTAGTAATCTTCCTTGCTCATCTCGACGTCGGAAGTGAAGGTCTTGAGCGGCTTGACCCAGTTGTAGTACAGCAGTGGAGCGCAGGCCAGCAGGAATGCGGCCGCCGCCGGCGCCACGAGGCGCGGGCGCGCCACCAACCGTAGCATCGGCCGGGTGAAGACCAACCAAAGCGCGGCGCCGAAGCCTCCCAGTACCCAGATGAAAATGGCTTTGTCCCACAACGCCAATCCAGCCGCAAACGACGCCATGACGAGCCAGCGCCGCTGCTCCTCCTGCGCAAAGCGCACGCCCGCGTAAAGAGCCAGCGCCAGAAGCAGGTGCTGCAAGGCCACAGGCCCCCAGTCGTATAGCGACAACAGAAGGTAGTTGAGGTCCGTCGCCAAAAGCGCGGTCGTGAGGACGGCAATCCACGGGTTGACCAAACGCCGCATGGTCAGGAAGAACAGAAAGATCGATACGGCGGCCGCCGCCAGCATCGGCAACCGCATCACGGTATGGGACGGGCCAAAGAGTTTCAGCAACGGCCACATCAGCCACGTCTTGAGCGAACCGACATAGGTCATCACCATCAACGGCAGTTTGCCGAACGGCGTGTCGAGCGAGAACTCCCCGATGTAGGGGGGGTAGATCTGGCTGGCGAACAGCACTTCGTCGTACTGCGCGCCGGTGTAGGGCAGGAAAACGCACCCGAGAGCGAAGAACAGAAGGCAAAGAAGAAGCGCCAGTCGCGGCGCCATCCGCTCAGCCGCCGATTGCATACATGGGCCGGGGTGGCGCTACGAATTTCGCTGAGTTAATCTCGTGTCCCATCCATTTCTTGCGGACATTGGCGATGATCGTCGCCTGGATCTCTTCGTCCGGAGCGCCGTTCCGCAGGAGGTGTTTCACATCGGTTTCCTCCAACGCGAACAGGCAATAGCGGAGTTTGCCGTCCGACGTGAGCCGGATCCGGTTGCAGTTGAGGCAAAACGGCTTGCTGACCGAAGCGATGAAGCCCACTTTGCCGCTCCCGTCGCGGAAGGAGAACTCCGTCGCCGGAGCGCGCGGGTCGGCGTCCGGAATCGGGTCCAGCGGGCCGATCTCCCGCCGCAGCATCGCCAGCATCTCGTCCATCGTCAGGACGCGGTCGCGGAGCCAGAGACCTTGCGCATCGAGCGGCATGAATTCGATGTAGCGGACCTCCATCCCATGTTCCACTCCAAAACGCGCCAGCGGAACGATATCCGGCTCCATCAACCCTTTCACCGCCACCACGTTGATCTTGATCGGCCCAAAACCGAGCTCTTTGGCGGTCATCAGCCCGTTCATGACGCGGTCGAAATCATCGCGCCGGGTGATCTCGCGGAACTTCTGGCGGTCCAGGGTGTCCAGGTGCACGTTCAGCCGCCGCAAGCCCGCGTCGTAGAGCGCCTGGGCCTGGTCAGCGAGCAGCACGCCGTTGGTGGTGAGCGCGGTATCGCGAATTCCATCGATCGCGCAGAGTTTCTTCAGCAGGAGGGCGAGATCTTTGCGCACCAGCGGTTCGCCGCCGGTCAGGCGCAGCTTGGTGATCCCCAGCGGTACAGCGGCGCGGACAAAGTGCTCGATCTCTTCAAACGAGAGGATCTCCTCCCGTTTCATGAACTGAATGCCTTCTTCCGGCATGCAGTAGAAACAGCGTATGTTGCAGCGGTCGGTCACGCTGATCCGTAGATTGTCGTGAACCCTGCCGTAGGTGTCGATCAGTGAAGCCGCCAGGGGGTACTCCTAGCCAAGAGCGAGCATCCGTTCGACGGGAAGCCGCGCCCTTTCCATTAATTCCTCGGGCAATTCGACTCGAGGTTGCAGATCGCGTAGGCAATCGCGCAGTTTCTCCAGCGTATTCCGTTTCATGTACGGGCACTCGCTGCAGTTGCAGTTCTCATTGGCCAGGAAGTAGAACTGCTTATCGGGTGACATCTTTCCCAGCGAGTACTGCACGCCCGACTCGGTCACGACGATAATCTCGCGGGCGGGCGCTTGGGCGCACCAACTGATGATGGCTGAAGTGGAACCGATGAAGTCGGCCTGTGAAAGGACGTCCCGCGGACACTCCGGATGAGCGGCCACCAGTGCGGCGGGATGTTCCGTGCGAAGCGCCGCCAGCCGGCGCGCCGCGAAGGTCGCATGCACGATGCAGGCGCCCTGCCAGATCTTGATATTCTCGCGGCCGGTTTGCTGTTTGACGTAGGTCCCTAGGTTGATATCCGGCAGGAAAAGAATCGGCTTGCCAGCCGGGATGGATTGAACCACTTTGACCGCGTTGCGGGAGGTGCAGAGGATATCGCTCTCGGCCTTGACCGCCGCCGACGTGTTGATATAGCTGACCACGGCGTATTCGGGATGGCGCGAGCGGAACGCTCTCACCTGCTCGACGGGGCAACTGTCGACAAGGCTGCAGCCGGCCTCGCGGTCGGGAACGACAACAATGCGTTGCGGGTTGAGGATTTTGGCCGTCTCGGCCATGAACCACACCCCGCAGAAAGCGATGACGTCTCCCTCAAACTCCTGCGCCTTTCGCGCCAGTTCGAGGCTGTCGCCGATCACGTCGGCCAGTTCCTGGATCTCGCGCTCCTGGTAGTGGTGAGCAAGAAGGACAGCCCGTCTGTCGCGCTTCAACTCGAGAATTTCCTCGGTGATGGTACCTACGGCAGCCATGACTACTATTTTCACCCAGGCTCGGGCCCGCCGCTACGCCGTCACTTCTCGATGTCGCGATGATTCAGCTTGACGGCGTACCCCGCTTTCTTGAGCCGTCCATAGATTTCCTCGGCCATCATCACAGAACGGTGGCGCCCTCCGGTGCAGCCAATCGAAATCGTGAGATACGTTTTGCCTTCCTGCGTGTAGTAGGGCAGCAGGAACGTCAGCAGGTCCGAGACACGGCTGAGGAACTGCTGCGTCTGCGGGAAACCCGCGACAAACCGCGCGACGGCGCGGCTCCGTCCGGTGAGCTTCTTGAGCGACGGCACGTAGTTGGGGTTGGGGAGAAATCGCACGTCGAAGACCAGATCGCTTTCCTGAGGCACGCCGTGCCGGAAGCCAAAGCTCATCACGTATACGCGCAGCTTGCCCTCGTTCTTGGGAGGCTCAAACGTATCGATGATCCGCCGCCGCAGTTCGTGGACGTTCAATTCCGACGTGTTGATCACGTGGTCGGCGAGTTCGCGGATGCTCCTGAGTTGCCGCCGTTCGGCGCGCACACTGGCCATCAGGTTCTTGGACCGTCCCAGCGGGTGTGGACGGCGCGTCTCGCTGTAGCGCCTCACGAGAGTGCGGTCATCGGTGTCCAGAAACACCATGCGCGTCCTGATTTTCTGGCGGATCTGGCCGTAAAGGGCGGGAAATTCCTTGAGCTGCCCGCCTTCGCGGATATCGACCACCAGCGCCGCGCGGCGGATGTTGGGGGAGTCCTTGGTCAATTCCGCAAACTTCCGCAGCAGGTCCAGCGGCATGTTGTCGACCGAGTAGTAGCCGATGTCCTCCAGCGCCTTGAGCACGGTCCCTTTGCCGGACCCGCTCAGGCCGGTGATGATGACCAACTCGGGCGCACTATCCTGGTTGCCCCGCGGTGGCATTCGCCTTAGCGCACCCTTTCCCGCATCGAGCCCTACGGTTCCACCACGTCGATCCGGCCATCGCGGCGGCGGACAAGAACCGATTTCTTCTGCGTTTCAGAATCGCTGAAAACAAGATAATCCTGCTCTTCATCCATCATCAGCATGGCTTCGGCGGCGGTCATCGGCTTGCCGTTGGGTTTCACAGCCGCCCGCGCGACTTTCTTGCGGGGTTCCGGCGCCTTGGTTTTCGCCTTGGCTGTGGGAGCCGGCTCCAGCGGAGCCTCGTTCTTGCCTTCGGCTGTCCGCTTGGTGTCACGCCACCTGGCGCGCAGCTTCACGACCTGCTTCTCGAGCTTTTCGACGGCTTCCATCATGGCCGCAAACTGATCGGTCGCCGAGCCCACGCCAACTAGCGGGTGATCGTAATAGTTCACCCTGACTTCGGCGTGTTGCAAGTGCCGCTCGGTGTTCAGCACCATTTGGGCATCTTTTTCTCCCCGCCTTTCGATCATCTTGGAAAGCTTGGCAAACCGGGTCGCCAGTTTGCGCTCTTGAACAGGTGTCAGGTTCTGTTGCTTGCCTGTAAAAGTGATCTTCATAACGCCACCTCACTCCTCCCGGCGGCATCGCGGTGTCCTGGCAACGTCTCAGTTGCGGACGCGGCGATGGTGCGTCGAGGGAATCTTCATATCTTCGCGATACTTTGCCACGGTGCGCCGCGTGACATCGATGCCTTCGGCTTGCAGCCGGGCGGTAATTTGTTCGTCGGTCAGCGGTTTGGTGCGGTCCTCCTCGTCGATCATCTTCTTCACCTTGCGCTTCAGGATCAGAAGCGAGGTGTCGCTACCCGAAGGTCCCTGGACGGCTTCGGAGAAGAAATAGCGCAACTCAAAGACTCCCTGCGGCGTGTGAACGTATTTTGACGCCACGGCGCGGCTCACCGTCGACGGGTGTACGCCGATCTCCTCCGCTACATCCTTGATCATCATGGGGCGGAGAGAGTCTATGCCTTTTTCCAGGAACTCGGTTTGCCGCTGCACGATCGCCTGGCAAACGCGCAGGATGGTCTGGCGGCGTTGTTCGATATTTCGAATGAGTTGCAGCGCTGAAGCAAACCTCTCCTTAACGTAATTTCTAACGTCACGATCGGGGTTCTTTTCCCGGTCCAGCATGCGGCGGTAATCGGCGTTGATCCGAATCTGGGGCAAGTCATCGTCATTCATTTGAATGATGTAGGAGTCGCCGTCCTTGATGAACGCCACGTCCGGCGCCACCTGCCGCGCGCCCGGTCCCGAGTACCGGATTCCGGGTTTGGGGTCGAGTTTGCGGATCACGCTTACTGCAATTTGAATGTGCTCCGGCGGCCGGTTGAGAACCTTCGCCAGGTCGCGGAGATTCCTCTGTTCGACCAGCTTCAGATGATCTTTGACGATTTGCCAGGCCAGCCCGCCTTTGCCGTTCCGGCTCTCCAGTTGAAGAAGAAGGCACTCCTGCAAACTGCGCGCAGCGATGCCGGCGGGATCCAGCGATTGGATCGCCACGAGAGCCGCCTCCAGATCCTCCATCCGGTGCGCGCCTTCGGCCGCGAGTTCCTCGAGCGCCGTTGACAGGTACCCCGTGTCGTCCAGGTTTCCAATGATCGTGTCGGCCGCATTGCGAACTTCGGGCTTGAGCACGACCAGGCTCAGTTGTTGCCGGAGATACTCCCCCAAGGTAAGTGGCGAGGACAGAAACATCTCAAAAGAGGGCTTGTCGGAATCTTCCGACGCCGGAGTGTGAAACCCCGGATCCATCCAGTTGTCGAAATACTCGCCATAATCGATTTGTTCGAATGGGTCAGGCGCTTGAGGCGTTTCGCTCACGGGGGCGGCGTCCGGGCTTGTCTCGGTGCCAGTCTCCATCTCCGGCCCCGAACCAGCGGCTGGCGCGGTCTCCGTGGCGGCTTCGTCGGCAGGTTCGGCAACCGCTTCCCGCGTCATGTTCAGCAGCGCTTCGTCGGATGGGTGCGGATCGCGCTCCTCTTCGAGAAGCGTCTGCACTTCCTGCGGCGTGAGTTCTTCACCCGCTTCCGCCGACTCTTCCAGAACCGGATTCTGGGCGATCTCCTGCGTGATCATGTCCCGCAGTTCCAGACGGTTCAGTTGGAGCACAGTCACCATCTGGACCAGCCCCGGGGTGAGCGTCTGTTTCTGCTGAACCTTGATCTGGAGTCTCGGCTGCAGCAAACTCATTTGCCCTAATGATACCCAAAGCGAAGGTCGGGCCCAAGGCCTATTCCAGCCCGGACCGAGATGACTATACTGAGGAAGTTCAGTGATCACCGGATTCCGTCGTACCGGTGGGGAAATCGACAAAGCGATTTGTGGGGAGGCGGCGTGGTTTCTTTTGAGACGAGCACAACACTACAAAGGATTGCCCTTGGTGGAATCCTCTTCTTTTCTTTGACTTCACCCGGCGCGGCTCAGGACCGCGGCGCGCGTTGGGGGGATAATTCGGTTGCGATCGAGTTCACTCCGCGCCGGACCGGCGACTACAATCCGAACTCAGATCGCGGCTATTGCAACATACGGCTCGAAGTTGACGACGAGGTCTATGTTTACATCCGCGGCGACCGGGTTCGCGCCGAGCGCACACGCGGCGACATTCCCAAGGACCAGGGTTCGGAGTGTTCCGGACCGCTGCCCGGACGCTACCTGAGAAACTTCCGCTGGAAAGGCGTGGACGGCCGCGGCGAACAGCGTCTGATCGAGCAACCCGGCTCCGGCAACAACTACACGGCGGCCGCCTATATTCGCGACTCCAAGGGCGGCCGCGAAGGCTACACGTTCCGCATCGAGTGGGAAGGCCGCGGCGGCTCCGGCGGCAGTGGCGCTGGTGGTGGCGGCGGTTGGGGCGGTAGTGGCGGGAGTGGCTGGGGTGGTAGTGGCGGGAGTGGCTGGGGTGGCGGCAACAACAATTTCCGCGCCGAAACCCGCGGCAACGGCACGGCCTACCTGCAAAACGACCCTGACCGCCGCCTCAATTACGCTCGTTTCTACCTGAACGGCAATTCGTTTCGGATGCGGCTGGAAGGCGACCAGAACATCGCAATTACCGGGCGGTTTAACCGCCGCGGTGACAGCGAGGCCAGCCTCGACATCGAGCAGATCAACAACCGTGGGGCCTCCGGGGGCGGAACGATCAGTATCCGGAACAACCAGATCTATCGCTTGAATTTGAGCGGCAACCTGGATGGGCGAAACTACCGCCTGAACTTCGACGGCCGGTTCTGACGGTCCCGCGCAGCGGGCGCCTAGGCCATCAGCTTGCGCTTCCGCACTTCGTCCAGGAAAACGGCCAGAATGATCACGGCGCCGATGATCGCCTGCTGCAAGTACGGGGAGATCCCCAGCAGATCGCTCCCGTTCGCCAGCAGGCCCATGATAAAGGCGCCGATCAGTGTGCCGATCACCGAGCCTTCGCCCCCGCGGAGGCTCCCGCCGCCGATGACCACGGCGGCGATGGCCTGCAACTCGTAACCCTGGCCCGCGGTCGGCTGTCCCGTCATCAGGCGGCTGGATTCGATCATGCCCGCCAGGCCGGTCAGCATTCCGCCGATCGCATAGACCGCGGTGGTGTGAAAGGCAACGGGAATCCCGGTGTAAAACGCCGCGTCGGGATTGCTGCCGATGGCGAAACTATAGCGGCCCATGCGCGTGTGTTCCAGCAGAAAATGGACGACAACCCCGCACAGCAGCAGGACCCACAGGACGAAGGGGACACCCAACAGGACCCCTTCCCCCAGGTAGGAAAACGATTTCGGCAGTTGGTGGACCGGCAGGCCGTTGGAGATCAGCAGCGCGGATCCGCGAATGATTCCCATGGTGCCGAGCGTCACGATGAACGGGTTGATATTCAGCTTTGTGGTCAACAAGCCGTTCATTAGGCCGCAGGCCATTCCAACCAGGATGCCGGCCACGACTCCAGCCACAATCGGCAGGCCATGCTCCATGGCCATGCAGCCGAGCAGCCCGGAAATGGCCAGGATCGCGCCCACGGACAGATCGATTCCGCCCGCGATGATAATCATGGTCATCCCGAGGGCCATAATGTTGATCACGGCGGTCTGCCTAATGACGCTGGACAGGTTCGTGCCGGTCAGGAAATGGGGTGAGGCAATGGACAGCGCGGCAAACAGCAGAATCAGGGTGAAGAACGGGAGCAGCCTTTGAATCATGGCGCGTTATGCCTCCAGCGCCGCGTGGCGCAGGATCTCTTCCTGTGTCGTCGCGCCGGGCAATTCCGCCGTAATTCGCCCCTGGCGCATCACAAGGATGCGGTCAGCCACTTGCAGGAGTTCCGGAAGCTCCGAGCTGACCATCAAGATCGCCGTGCCGGACCGCGCGAGCTCGTCCATGAGGCGGAACACCTCGGTCTTGGCGCCGATGTCGATCCCTCGCGTTGGTTCGTCGAACAGGAGAACACGCGCCAGGCGGATCACCCACTTTGAGATCACGACTTTTTGCTGGTTCCCGCCGCTCAGCTTGCCGGCGATCTGCCGCGCTGAGCCGGCTTTGAGATGGAGACGGTCCGCCTGCTCCTGGATAACTGCCTGTTCCTGCGACTTCCGGATTATGCCCATGGAGCTGACCGCGCGCAGACTGGCGAGCGTCATGTTCTGCCCGGCTGGGAGGCCGATGGCAAGCCCCGTCCGCTGGCGGTCCTCCGGGATCAGCGCCAGCCCGGCTGAGACCGCCTCGCGCGGCGAACCGCCGCCGATGACGCGGCCGGCCACTTCGACCGTGCCGGAATCGGCCGCGTCCACCCCAAATATCGTCCGGCACAGTTCCGTACGGCCCGCCCCGATCAGACCGGCCAAGCCAACGATCTCCCCCGCCCGGAGAGTCAGGCTGACGTCCTTGAGCAGCGGTTTCCGCGTGAGCCCCCGCACACGCAGCAGGACTTCACCCGGAGGACGGGCTTCGCGCTGGTATATGGCGGCCACTTCCCGCCCCACCATGTGTTGAATGAGCCTTGCGGTGGTGGTTTCGCCCATCGGTCCGGTGTGCACCGTCTCTCCATCGCGCAGGACCGTGACGCGGTCACCCAGTTTGCGCAACTCTTCCAGCCGGTGGGTGATGTAGATGACGCCGGTTCCACGATCGCGAAGCGCGCGCACGATGCGGAAAACTTCAGCCGATTCGTGCTCTGGCAGCGACGAGGTTGGCTCGTCGAAGATCAGCAGGCTCGACCCGTGCGCTACCGCGCGGCAGATTTCGACAAGTTGTTTGCCCGCGGGACTCAAGCGCTCGACGCGCCAGTCCGCTTGCAGCGGAAAGCGATGCTCGTCGATCAGGGCCCGCGCCGCCTTGAGCGCCCGGTTGCGATCCACGTATCCCAGGGGGCCGCGCTTCTCGCGCCCGAGATAGATGTTCTCCGCAACGCTCAAATGCGGCGCCAAAAGCGATTCCTGGTGAACCATCGCGATGCCGTTGACGGCGGCTTCGGCGGGATTACGGAAAGCCACGGGCCGCCCTTTCCAGAGCATGGCGCCGGCGTCGAAGCCTTGCATTCCCGCGGTAATCTTCATCAGCGTCGACTTGCCCGCGCCGTTTTCGCCGAGCAACAGGTGGACTTCTCCGGCCTGTACCGCCAAGTCGCCCCGGCGGAGCGCAACCACGCCTCCAAACCTCTTCTGAATCCCTTGCAACGCCAGCAGCATCAGTCCAGTTGACTAGCTTACTCGCATGGTCCAACGCAATGCTGTCTTTCGTCTGCTCTCCTGAACGTAGTTGAGCGGCAGCCGGACGCTATAATCAAGGCATGAAGGTCGTTTTCCTCTGCGTCACCGCTCTCTCCCTCTGCTGCGCCGCGGAAACCAAGCTCGGCAAACCGCTCACACTGACGCAAACCACGCCCATCGCCGAAGTCAATGCCAAAGCGAACGAACTCGCCGGCAAGACGGTTCTGGTAAAGGGCAAAGTTTCCGAGGTGTGCGAGATGATGGGCTGCTGGATGCAGCTTGCAGACGAGTCGGGGAAATCGATCAAGATCAAAGTCAAAGACGGAGAAATCGTCTTCCCGAAGGAGTCTGTGGGAAAGATGGCCCTTGCCGAGGGCAAGCTTGCCAAGATCGAAATGACCAAAGAGCAAGCCATCGCCAGCGCCCGGCACGAAGCCGAAGAGAAAGGACGAACGTTCGACCCTTCGAGCGTCAAAGGGCCTGTCACCATCTACCAGATTGCCGGAACCGGGGCCGTTATCCTGGAATAGTCAATGAAAACCTTCATTCTTGCGCTTGCCACCCTGTTGACGGCCAGCCTCGCGCCCGCCGCGGCCGTCCCTGTAAAGAAGCCGAAACTGGTCGTTCTCATCGTCGTGGACCAGTTCCGCTACGACTATCTGACCCGGTTCCGGACCGCTTATACGGCCGGGTTTTCCCAATTACTGACAAAGGGCGCCGTTTTTACTAACGCGCACTATGAACACATGCCAACGGTGACCGCCATCGGCCACTCCATCACGCTGACGGGCGCTATGCCCGCGCTGAGCGGCATCGTAGGCAACGAGTGGTATGACCGGACTTCCGGTAAGCAGGTAACTTCAGTCTCCGACACCGACTACGTCACGCTGGGCGCCCCGGACCGCAAGGCGGCTTCGCCCAAGCGTCTGCTGGTCAGCACCGTCGGCGATGAACTCAAAATGTCCGGCAAGGGGAGCAAGGTCATTGGTCTTTCGATGAAAGACCGCAGCGCCATCCTCCCGGCGGGGCACATGGCTGACGCCGCGTATTGGTGGGACAGCGCTTCAGGCAACTTTGTGACCAGCTCCTATTACGTCAAGGCGCTTCCTCCGTGGGTGGAGGAGTTCAACAAGGAGCGGTCAGTCGATCGCTTCGCGGGGCAGCAGTGGAGTTCGCTTGACGGTTCCCAGGTGTTTGTGACGCTGCCCGCCACGCCGGGCAAGCCATACTACGACGCCGTCTACGCCAGCACTTTTGGCAACGAGGTCCTGGAATCGTTCGCTGAATCGTGCGTGAAGGCGGAACGTCTCGGGTTGAACGGCGGCACGGACCTGCTCTCGGTCAGTTTTTCCTCGAACGACGCGGTCGGCCACAAAGTGGGCCCTGACTCGCCCTTGATGCGCGACATAACTTTGCGCACAGACCGCTTGTTAGGCAAGTTTTTTGACGTCCTCGACAAACAGGTCGGCATGGCCAATGTCCTGGTGGTGATGACTGCCGACCATGGCGTCGCTCCGCTCCCCGAAAAACAGGCGGAGCGGAAGATGCCCGGCGGCCGCATGACCGAGCAGTCTGTCTTGAATGCCGTCCAGGAGGAACTCAGCGAAAAGTACGGCCCCGGCAAGTGGGTCCTGGGCAAGTCCGGTCCCTCGCCTTACCTCGACCACAACCTGATCAAAGAGAAGAAGCTGAGCCTGGAAGAGGTTCAGCGGACGGCTGCCCAGACGGTCCTCGACCTCCCCAACATCGCGCGTGTGTTCACGCGTGAGGACTTGCGCAAAGGGCTCGCGCTCAACGATCAGATTGGACGGCGGGTCCAGAACGGGTTCTTCTACGACCGGGCGACCGACCTGGTGATTGTCCCCCGGCCGTACTTCTTATTCGAAAAGAGCGGCACCTCGCACGGCACCCCGTACAACTACGATTCGCACGTGCCGGTGTTGTTCATGGGTCCGGGGATCAAGGCTGGTTCGTATAACGAACGGATCGCCGTGAATGACATCGCCGCAACCCTGGCGACTTACCTCGAGATCGAGGTTCCCAGCGGCTGCAGCGGCCGGGCGCTGGACGAAATCTACGCGGCCAACTGACCGCGTCTTACGCCAGTTTTACCGCTTTGAAGTCGATCTTGGCGCGATCCCACACGCCAAGGCCGAGTGCGCCGGCGATCTCGACGTGCTCCGGTTGCCGGTGCACATAGGTGCTGTATTGATCCGGCCTGTCTTCCACCAGCCGTTTCATCCCGGCCGAGACGCGCTTGGCATCGATAACTTCCCAGCCAATGTGATCGAGAGCCACCGGATCGGTGGCGAAGTACATGGTCTTGTGCTCCCAGATGAACTTCGGGTTGGATGGCGGACCGCCGTGATACTGGCCCTTCACGCCGTCGAGGACATGCAGCACCGCCTTGTTCCGAATCACGGGCATGGCGACCACCGCGGGAATGAATGCGCCACAAGCGTTGAGCGTGACGGTGGAATGGCTGCGGGACACGTTGTTGACGAGGCCATGCGACAGGTTCTTGAGCGATAGTGTGATGCCCGCCGACTGGTGGTCTTTGAGGACACACAGGTTGATCAGCTTGTCCACTTCGCGGGTGATAAACTTCGCCGCATACGAGCGCCGGGCTTCAACGCTGTTATGGCCGGGATGCGTCAGGGCCATCTCCATGTAGTGCTCCGGATCGTAGCCCTTGATGTCCAATTGGATGGCGTCATACGACCCGACCGCGTTCGACACCCGGACTCCCGCGGGAAGCCACTTGTCGAAGCCCGCCTGATAGAACTGATCGCGGTAGCGATCGTAGACAACGATGTCCTTATTTGGGATGCCGGCGGCGCGGAGACCGTCGATGATCTCCCGCAACACCTCGGGCGCCGAAATCACCTGCGGCTGGCCCACCGGGTTTACCTTGATGCCGACAATTTCGCCCGGTTTGACGAATTGCTTCCAGGCATCCGCCCAGGTTGCGGCGCCGGTCAAGTCACCCATGCCCCGGCGCATCATCTGGCGCACCGGTTCGGCCTGATAGCGGCCCGCGATGATCGACCCCGAGTGTTCGACCGCGACAACCTTGCCGCGGTATAGGCCTGGAATCGCCAACTTGGATAGCGGCGCCGCCGGCGAAACCTGTGCTCCGGCCAGCAGTTTCCGCGATAACGCCGTCGCCAACGCAGCCTGAAACAACTCACGGCGGTTCAATGGCAATTGCATCGCAACACCTCTAGCCTCAGGATACGCCAGGCATAGCCGCCGGCAAGCGCGCGGAATCGAGTCCGGTCTTCAGGCGTGACGGTGAAGACGCAAGCCTCGCACGATGAACTCGCCCAGTCCCCAGATCACCAGGAACAGGAAGCACACTCCCACAATGAGGTCATAGCTCTGACCGGACCAGTAATCCGGTGGAGGCGTGAATCCAACCACGACGGCGGCAAGCAAGGCGCAAGCATGCCAGATCCAACTGTGATGGCTATAGCGATAGACGAGGTAGATCGCAACGGCAAACGTCAAGAGATAGATAATAGCAACGGTCAAGGTGCTCATAGGCTTATCTCCTTGAGCGCCGCGATCCGGCACGACTGCGCCGGGGCGGCGCGTCCTGATTCATTATAGCCCGAAACACTCGCATTTCCGCCCAAAATCTGCAACCATGACAGGAACTTCGCACAACCGCCTGCAACTGTCGGGAAAGGCATGAGAACTCGGATGGAAGGCCCCAGCCGAGATTCGCGGAGCACGATTTGAAGTCGGGAGGCAGGCCAGAGGCGTGAAATTCCGT
>JADZCI010000163.1 GCA_020851655.1 Bryobacterales bacterium | reverse complement strand
CTCCTGCGGAGTGCCGCGCAGGTCGAAGCTGTGCTTGCCCGGAGCGCCTTTGAGGCTGGGCGGCGGCAGCAACGCTTGCGCTTCGATTTCAGTGGCGTCGGGCAGCACCGGCGGAAGCGCTCCCGGTGCGCTGGATGTGACTTGGCTGTCAACGGTCAACTGGTCTGTGCCTAGCCCTCGCACCGCCTGCGAGGCGCGCCAGTACTTGGCATTCTTTGGAGCAAGTGCAACCGCTTGAGAATAGAGGAGATAGGCATTCGCGAAGTCGCCCCGCGCCTCCGCCTTCCGCCCTTGCTTGTACAGCGACGATGCGCTGGGAGCGGCCAGAGCCGCCACTGCAACCAGCAGTAGGAGAACACACCTCACCTCTAGTGCTGACGCTGGCGGCCTCCCGAACGTGCAACTGAGAGAAAATGAAGACAGATGCGGGTGGTCCTGGTTTCGACCTACGAATTGGGACGCCAGCCGTTCGGCGTGGCGTCACCGGCCGCGTGGTTGCGCGAGAAAGGCCATGAGGTTACGGCGGTAGACCTTGCCGTCGGCGCCTTCGCTACGTCTGAATTTCGTGAAGCCGGGGCGGTAGCCTTTTACTTGCCCATGCACACGGCCACGCGGCTTGCGGCGCCGGTGATGGAGAAGGTGCGCCGGATCAATCCCACTGCCCGCGTGGTTGCCTACGGGCTGTACGCTCCCCTCAACCGGGAGTACCTGGCGAACCTGGGCGTCGAGGCGGCGATCGGCGGTGAATTCGAGCAGGCCTTGGTCGACGCGATTGAAGGGCGCCAGACGGAGTTGGTCTCCCTCGACCGCCTCCCATTCCGGGTGCCGGACCGTTCGCTGCTTCCCGGATTGCAACATTACGCCCACGTCCACGTGGGCAATGAGCGCCGCCCGGCCGGATACACCGAGGCAAGCCGCGGCTGCAAGCATATGTGCCGCCACTGTCCGGTCGTGCCGGTATACCAGGGGACATTTCGGGTTGTGCCGGCCGGTGTGGTGCTCGCCGATATCGGCCAGCAGGTCTCGGCGGGCGCGCGCCACATTACTTTTGGCGATCCTGACTTCTTCAACGGGCCGGGACACGCCGTTAAGATCGTCGAGGCGCTCAACCGCGATTTTCCCGGCTTGTCCTACGACGTCACCATCAAAGTCGAACACTTGCTGAAGCACGCGGACCTGCTGCCCGTTCTGAAGCGCACCGGATGCCTGTGGGTGACGAGCGCCGTTGAGTCCGTGGAGGACGCCGTCCTTGAAGTCCTCGATAAGGGCCACGATTTCGCCGGCTTCCTCCGCGTCCTCGACCTGCTGCGGCGGGAAGACCTGGCGTTTACGCCGACGTTTGTCGCTTTCACGCCGTGGTCAACGCTGGCTGGATACCAGAAACTGCTCCGCGTCATCGCGGACTACGAACTGGTCGAGCTGGTTTCACCCGTTCAACTGGCCTTGCGGCTGCTGATTCCGCGTCAATCGCACCTGCTCGAACTGGCCGATTTGCAGCAATGGTTGGAGCCGTTTGACCCGGAGGCGTTGCTTTACCGCTGGCGCCACCCCGACCCTCGCATGGACCGTCTGGCCCATGCGGTGTTCTCAGCCGTCGTGCGGGAACAGCGGGCGGGAACGCCGCGCCGGGAGTTGTTTGCAAAGGTCTGGGAACTGGCCTGCGGCCGGCTGCCGGAGAACTTCGACCTGATGCCCAGGGCAACTGTGCCTTACCTGGATGAGCCCTGGTACTGTTGAGCGGAGCCCACCGAAGAGCAGGTGGCTCTTGTCTGATTTGGAGGGGGAAATACCGGCCATGCCTAAGCGTGTCCTGATTGTTGCGTCAAAACTCGGCTACCAGACTCGTGTGTTCGCCGAAGCCGCCGAGGCGATGGGTTTGGAACCGGTGATGGCGACGGACCGCTGTACGCGGCTGGACGACCCCTGGGGCGACCATGCGATCCCGCTCAAGTTCTCCGATCTGGATGTGTCGATTCGCCGGTTTCAAGCCGCTGGACGCCGCGTGGATGGGGTTGTGGCGGTCGGTGACCGGCCCACGCCGGTCGCAGCCGCCATCGCCGGACACCTGGGCCTTCTGTTTCATCCGCTGGCGGCGGTCGAAACCGCCCGCAACAAGTTCCTGGCGCGAGAACGCTACAAAGCGGCAGGAATGCTCGTGCCGTCGTATTTCCGGGTTCCGGCCGCGACAGGGCTTGACGAAGCCCTTTCGCGAGCCACGTATCCCTGCGTGTTGAAGCCGCTGGGACTGTCGGGAAGCCGGGGCGTGATTCGCACCGGTGATGCAGTGGAATTTCGGCGCGCTTTTGAGCGGATCCGCTCCATTCTGGCGTTGCCCGAAATCCGCCAGATGAGAGATGAAAGTGATGAATTCATCCAAGTCGAGTCCTACATAGACGGCCGTGAATACGCTCTGGAAGGGTTGGCCAGCGGCGGCCGGCTCAGGACGCTGGCCATCTTCGACAAGCCGGATCCGCTGGAGGGTCCCTTCTTTGAGGAGACGATTTACGCCACGCCAAGCACCGCGCCGCCGGAGCTACAGCAAGCCATCCGCGAAACGGTCCAGCAGGCGGTCAGCGCTCTCGGACTCACGTTTGGACCTGTTCACGCCGAGGTCCGCGCCGGCGCCGGGGGCGTATGGATCCTCGAAGTCGCCGCGCGCCCGATCGGCGGGTTGTGCGCTAAGGCTCTCAGCTTCGACGGCGGCACAAGCCTGGAAACGGTGATCCTGCGCCACGCCACAGGTGAGCCCTTGGGCGGTCTTCACCTGGATGGTCCCGCTTCGGCCGTGATGATGATCCCGATTCCTCACAGCGGCATCTACCGCGGCGTGGAGGGCCAACAGGACGCGCTCGCCGTAGCCGGAGTGACGGGCCTGGAGATTACCGCCAAGGAGGGACAGGAACTCAAGACCCTGCCAGAGGGAAGCAGTTACCTGGGCTTTCTGTTTGCGAAGGGCGCAAGCTCGTCCGGCACGGTGCAAAGCCTGAAAGAGGCGCACGCGAAGCTGAGGTTCGACTTCGCCACGACGCTGGCCGTCTCGCGCGCGTGACTTCTTAGCCCTTGGTCTTGGGAGGAACGAAGTCCGGCGGCAACTGTGCGCCTTCGCCGAAAAAGTACTGTTCCATCTGTTCCAAAAGGAACTTCTGCGATTCGGGGTTCGCCAGGTTGAGCCGGTACTCGTTCATTAAAATCTTCATATGTTCGAGCCACATTTTCCAGGCTTCCTTCGAGACGTTGTCGTAAATCCTTTGACCGAGTGGATGGTTGTCAAAAGGGACTTCGTCTAAACCGGCCATCTCCCGCCCGAACTTCACGCATTTGACGATGCGCTTCCCAGTGAGGTCCGCAGGTTTACTTGTGAGTGGTGTTCCGCCGCCGCATCCCATAACTTTTCTCAGACTTCAGGATAGCAGCCAGCGGCGAGCGCTTCAGAGCGCTTCAGACGGTCTGCTCGCGTTCGCGCCGGCGGTTGAGGTAATCGGAAAGCTTCAACAGGTCCGGCACTCCATCCTCGTACCGGCGGTTGACGGCTTTCTGATAGCGCCGCAGAATCTCGAAACGGCGGCCTCTGGGCAGTTCGCACTGGTCCATATCCAGCAAGAGCGAAATCTCCCATGGCTGGAACTGGTTGCGGCGGACTCCGCCCTTGAGTAGATCCTGGATCAATCGGTTGAACTGCTGAAGAGTCCCTTCGGTTGCGGGAATGCTGTGAAATGGCATGGCCGGGAACATGTCACTCGGCTTATCGGACGACTTCAGAGGGAATTGAAAGGAATTTCAGTGGGCAGGTGACGGTTGAGGAAATGCTGAATCTGGACGGCTCGGGCACGATTTCCGGCTCGCAAGTTGGCGTTCTGAAGGTTCCTCAGCATGCGCACGGCAATCTGGCGTTTCGTCGCCGCCGCAAAGACTTCGGGCCCGGCCGCTGTCCCGCTGGCCGTCACCCGCCGGACCATCTCCTCGCATTGTGCCTGTGTCAGGAGCTGTCCCCGGTTGAACACATCCACGTAGACGGAAAACAGACCATCGTCATACCGGACGACGAAATGTGCCGGTAGCGCCACGCCGTAGGCCGGTCTCAAGAGCCGGCGGGCAATTTCGAGATAAATGACCGCCAGGGTGATGGGGAGCCCTTTACGCCGCGCGATGACCTGATCGAGGCAACTGTTAGCCGGATCGAAGTACGATTCCTGATCGCCTCGAAGTTGTAACTTATTGAAAAGATGATGATTGGTTTTCGAGATAAACTCGGATCCACCCGCCGACGGGCTCAGCCGCGCCTCGACCGCCGACGCCCACTCGTCGAGCGTGGTTGAACAGGCTGTTCCATCCAGTTGCGGGTTCTCGAAGCGCGCTATCTCGATCGCGATGCTGTCCAGTTCGATGCTCTCATCACCGGTCGCCAGCAGGCTTTCGAGAACCGGACTCAAGGCTGTGGAGCCTGCCACCGGGGATTGCAGAATTCCCAAGGCGCGAACCCGATCACGTGATCCTTGCGCTGAACGTACAGATTAACCTTGTCGCCTTTGCCGAAGTCGAGGATCTGGATGATACCGCCGTCACACGAGCGAGTCCGTTCCACTTTGAGGTTTGAAAGATCGGCGTGCGGGCTCTTGGGTCCCCAATCTTCCAGGAACTTTTCGTAGGCGTAATCGCGGCAAGGAGTCTCCGGAGTGCAGCCCCAGAGGCGGTAAGCAGCCTGATAATCCTGTTTCTTCAGCAGGCTGAGGAACCGGCTCGCCTGGCGCTCTTCGCCGAAGTTGCGGAATTGAAAGTACAGGATGATCCCGATGGCTGTGGCGCCCAGCACGGACAGGATCAATCGCTTGATGATTCGGCCGCGGCGGGCGTCCGCGACACCATACCCTTCAAGAAAGTCAGACATAAGGCTCTTTCGGGTCAGACACACCCGCGCCCGTCATGGCTCCCGGAATTTACTTCTTCACCGGATAGGCCCTGTCGTAGATCGCGGTTACTTCAGCCGACAGATCCAATCCAGGCTTGGCGTAGAGCAAACTGCCTGGATCGACCACAATGTCAAATCCCTTTTCTTCGGCGAACTTCTTGATGATCTCCTGCATTCGCTGGCCGCTCCGGTTGAGGATGTCGGTCCGCTCCCGGTTGACGTCGTCCTGCAACAGTTGGGTCATGCGCTGTAGGTCGCGCTGTTTCCGCTGCAATCTGGTGGAAAGTTCGGCCATCGCCGCGTCGGTATATTTTCCCTGGTTCTGCTCGGCATCCTGCTGCAACTTGGCGACTTCCTTGTCCAGTTGCGCCAGTTCAGCCTGCCGGGGCTTGTACCGGGCTTCGAGGTCGGCCTGCGCCTGTTTGATTTCGGCGGTATCCTGCAAGGCCTTCTGGAGACTCACGACACCGATCTTGGTTTGAGCGAATGCCGTGGTGGTGACAAACAAGCAGCCAGCGGCCAGTGCGGCGAGGTGCGACCAGCGAATCTTCATAATCGAATTACTCAACTCCTTAGACTTTGAGCGGGGCTTTTAGCCCAGGACGGCGAGAATCTCGTCCTCGCGGAGGATCAGGTATTCCTGACCATCAATCTTGACTTCCGAGCCGGAGTATTTCCCAAACAGGATTTGGTCTCCAGCCTTGACATCACACTCGACGCGCTGGCCGTTATCCAGCATCTTGCCGGCCCCGACGGCGACGACTTCGGCGCGCTGCGGTTTTTCTTTGGCCGTGTCGGGGATGATGATGCCACCCTGCATGGATTCACCCTCTTCAGAGCGCTTGACGAGTATACGGTCGTGCAACGGGCGAAGTTTCATGGCTGACTGTCTCTCCTTGACTTAGCTTCCCGGGAAAACCCTTCGTGGGCAGTCCGGCGCCGCCTTGAGCGGGCGCGGGTCCGCCAATTCGCACTATAGCGGCCAGGGAATTGGCCTGTCAAACACGGGAAAACGGACCACCACCGTTTGGAGACCTGGGACTTGGACCGCGGCGCGCGAGATTCGCGTGAAAGAAGCCGGCGCCCCGCAAACCACACTTGCGGTGGTGTGTTTCCGGTCACTATGATCCAGTTGTGAACCGAAGTATCCTCCTCCTCCTCGCTTTGGCCAGCGGCCTGCCTGCGCAAGAATACGACCTGCTGCTTAAAGGGGGGCACGTCATTGACGGCAAGAACCGCGTCAACGCAGTCCGGGATGTGGCGATCAAAGACGGAAAGATCGCCGCGGTGGGCGAAATCGCCGCTGACCGCGCCGCAAAGACGATCAACGTTTCCGGCCTCTACGTGACACCCGGCATCGTCGATATCCACGTTCACGTGTATACCGGAACAGGCGAGCGCAACTCCTACGCGGGTGACAACAGCGTTTATCCCGACGGCTTCACTCTGCGCAATGGAGTGACGACGGTTGCCGACGCCGGCAGTTCAGGCTGGCGGAACTTCGAGGATTTCAAAGACCGGATCATCGACCGGTCCCGCACGCGGGTTCTGGCTTTCCTGAACATCGTAGGCGCTGGAATGCGCGGCGGCCAGATTGAACAGAACCTCGAAGACATGCAGGTGGCGCCGCTGGTGGAGATGGCCGCCAAGCACAAGGGCCTCGTCGTTGGGGTCAAGAGCGCGCACTACACCGGACCGGAATGGGCGCCTTACGAGCGATCAGTGGAGGCCGCCGGAAAGGCTGGAATTCGCGTGATGATCGACTACGGCTCACGCCGCGATGAACGGCCCCTGTACGACCTGCTGACGAAGGTGCTGCGCCCGGGCGACATTTACACGCACATGT
>JADZCI010000162.1 GCA_020851655.1 Bryobacterales bacterium | reverse complement strand
CCACCTACCAGAAGCAGGTGGTCGCCAATGCCAGAGCCCTGGCGGCCGGCATGGCCGCCGGCGGCTATCGCATCGTTTCGGGCGGCACCGACAGCCACGTCTTTCTGATGGATGTCTTCTCCAAAGGATTGCGCGGCAAGGAAGCCGAACAAGCCTTGGATAAAGCGCACATTACCGTTAACAAGAACGCGATTCCGTTTGACGCCAATCCGCCCCTGAACCCCAGCGGCATTCGTCTGGGAAGCCCGGCGGTCACCACGCGCGGCTTCAAAGAGCAACAGATGACCGAGGTCGCATCGCTGATTTCGCAGGTCCTGCGCGCGCCCGCCGACGAGGCCAACCTGGCCGACGCCCGCAATCGCGTGCACTCATTGACCGAGCAGTTCCCGCTCTATAACTGGAAGCACTCGACGGTACCCGCCTGACCCCGCGCATCCTCATAGACGCCCGGCACCTGAGGGATTTCGGGTTTGGCACCTACACCCGGAACCTGTTGCGTTCGCTTGCCCGCATAGGCCGCGCAGCCGAGTTCTTCGTGGTGGCGTACCGCAAAGACCATTTCGAGCTCGAAGGTCTGCCCTTCAACTTCCGCGTGATCGGCTACGAGCGGCCCGATACCAGCGACCTCGATAACATCGCTTTCCCCTGGCTGGTGCGCCAGATCCGTCCCGACGTCAGCCATATTCCGCTGAACATGGTTCCCCTGCTGATGCCGGCGCCTTACCTGGTTACCGTCCACGATCTCAGCAGCCTGATCTTTGAAAAGAAAACCGGCTGGCGGCATGACCTGCACTTCTTCCGGCTACAGCGGGGACTGTTGCGCGCCGCGCAGGTCCTGGCCGTATCTTCAGCCACCGCCCGCGACGTGACTAGCCTGCTCTCCATCCCCTCGTCCAAGGTCAAGGTGATTTACGGCGCTCCCGACCCCCGCTTCCTCACCGAAGCCGGAAAACGGGATACGGTCCGCGAAGCCGAACGGCAGCGCATCCTCGAGCGCTACCAGGTCAACTACCCGTTCCTTCTCTACTCGGGCAATATCCGTCCTCAGAAGAACATTCCCAGACTGGTTGAAGCCTTCGCTCTGATTAAGGGCGAGTTGGACCAGCATCCGGTCTATCACGACCTGCGGCTGATTATCATCGGCGACGAAGTGTCCAAGTCCACAGCCGTGCGGCAGGCGGTCCTGAAGGCGCACGTCAAGCCCTCGGTCCGGTTCCTGGGATTCGTTCCCATCGATACACTCCGGGCCTTCTACGAATCAGCCGAGGCCTTTGTATTCCCCTCCCTGTATGAAGGTTTTGGATTGCCTCCACTGGAAGCCATGGCTTGTGGCATTCCCGTGGTGGCAGCCTCGACGAGTTCGCTTCCCGAGGTAGTGGGAGACGCCGCCGTAACCGTCAACCCTGAGAGCGTTTTCGATATTGCCCGGGGGATTAAGGAAGTTTTACTGGACGCGAGCCTCAGGAGCCGGTTGATTGCCGCCGGTCAAAGACAAGTCCACCGCTTCAATTGGGACACCACGGCGGCCGAGGTCTTTGCCACCTACTTGGAAGTCGTGTCGAGAAAGCGGCCCCGCTGAGACAACCGGCACGCTACCCGGGGATCTTCACCGACCCACACCACCTTCGCCTGGACGAGGTGCAGGTGCTGCGTGCGGCCCGCGGGAACTGACAATCCACCCACCTGCCAGCGCTCGCCCTTCCGCTCGGCCTGAGCAACGGCCCCATCGCCGCCATGTCTGATGATGTACCAGGCGCCAGCCACCAGGTTGCGGCGTGCCTCTTCGTCCTTGTCGACTAAGGCTAGGGTGTTAGGGGTGATTCCCCATTGCGACTTAGGGTCCGGGCTAAGTTGAATCAAGAGCGGGTCGGCGATGCCCGCCACCTCGCGGCGGTTCAGAGGAACCCACTCCCGCGCCGCATTAAAATCCGGCCATTCTTCCGCGGGACCCAGCCGGCCCGCCGCCAGAGGAACGGCCATTAAATCGAGTTGCTGCAACCACATCCGTTCACCAGCCGCCCGCATTTCGTGAGCTTCGACCAGGTCGAGCAGCGTGAGGCCCAGTTCGCACATCATCTTGTCCGCCAGGCGGGGCGTGAGAATTCTGACGCCTTTCAGGACATTATGGATGTGGGGTTGCGAAACACCCAACCGCCGGGCAAAACCTCTTTCGGTGATCTCGCCGTTACGCAGGCGCGCCCGGATGGACTCGATGAGGCGGTGTTGGAAAAGGGCGAAGGTCATACCCTCGGAGATAAGGTCCTATATTTCTTGTTGGTATACGTCAGTACTAGTACCCACCAAATTATATAGGATAAGAAAATCCCAAAAGAAATTCTCGGAAATTTTTTCGCGGCGTAAGTCCTTGGCTCTATTTCAGTTAGAAATAGGTGGTCCGGCGTTTAAGGCGATTTGTGGCGCTTCGAACCTCACCTGGCCTCTTGCCTGATTTCTCGCTTCATCGAAAACTCAGCTTCAGAAGAGAAAAACAGGGCGCGGAGAAAAAACCAGCGCTCAAGAGGGAAGAGAAGATATGGAGTGGACCCGATCTGAAACATTGGCGCTTGCGTCGCCGACCTGCACACACTGTCACGGTATTGGTTTGCGTACTCGCGGTGAAGGGGCGTCGAACCCCTGTAATTGCGTCTTACGTGCCATCTTCCGTGCATGCTACAACCGGTTTCGCTACTGCGCGACCAAAGAAAAACACCTTAGCCGCGTGTCGCTGGAATTCATGCCACGCGGTGGTGGCCGGCGCTCTTCATGGGGCCGGAAAGACGAAGAATACTGCGCTGATTTTATCCTAGTAACTCGGCGCACACTAACAGATGAAGAATATAAAATCTTCAGTTATCATTTCCTCCTTGGTGCGGATTGGAAGCTTTGCACGCGAAAACTGAAAATGGATCGCGGCTTGTTCTTCCATTCCATCTATCGCATCCAACAGAAGCTGGGGAAAGTGTTCCGCGAGCTCGAGCCATACGCCCTGTATCCTCTGGACGAGTACTTCAGCACCGTTATGCGTGAGCCCGTGGCCGCCACGCCCGCACAGCCTCATACGGGCAAAGTCATCCCCATCCGCCCCTCTGTGCCGCCCTCGCGGCCGGCCGTCGCGCTCGAAGGCGGCGAACTGGTCCGGTTGAGCGCCTAGAGCGTTTCACTCAACCAGCGGACGGCGCCACCTTTTCCGGCTTGGGTTGCGCCGCCGCTGGTTTCAGGTATTTGCCGTACCAGTCGAGGTAACGCTTCAAGCGGTCCGTTTGAAAGCTCGGCCTCGATATGCCATGAAACTCTCCCGGATACACCACGAGTTCGGCCGGTACGCCAAGGCTTCGGAGCGCCTGATACATCTGCTCACTGCCAGCGATCGGGACGTTGAAGTCCTTCTCCCCGCCCATAAAGAGCGTGGGTGTCTTGATCCGGTCAGCCCTCAAGAATGGATAAGAAACCCGCATCCAGCCTTCCAGGTTCTTCCAAGGTGGTCCGATCTCATTGTCGTACTGAAAAATGTACTGATCCACTCCGTACATTGCGATTTGCAGCGCACTTCCCGCTCCACTAGACGCCGCCTTGAACCTTGTGCCGGATGCGATGAGGTAATCGGTGAGGATTCCTCCGTAACTCCAGCCCCCCACGCCCAGGCGATCCGGGTCCGCAACTCCCATCGCAACCACGTGATCTACTCCGGCCAGTAAGTCCAGCACCTCTTTGTTGCCCCAGTCTCCAAAGATCGACTTGCCGTAGTCCTGTCCGCGTCCGGCGCTTCCCCGGTAGTTAATCGACGCCACCGCGTAGCCGTGGGCGGCAAAGAGCTGCCGCTCAAACGAAAAACTGTGGCTGTCCTGGCCGTTCGGGCCGCCGTGAATCCAAAGCAAGAGCGGGTACTTCTGGCCGGCTTCGTAATGGACTGGCTTGACCAGCAGGCCGTGCGCTTCATTACTATCTTTCGCGCGGAAGCGGATCTCCTCGGTGGCGGGAAATTCCAGCCCGGCCAGGAGCTCATCATTATGGTGAGTCAGTGGCCTGAGTGAGCCGCCGTCGAGAGCGTAGACCTCGGCCGGGGCGTTGTCGGTTGACGACAGCGCGGCCAGGCAGCCACCCCCTCTGGTCATTCCAGTCAACGTCCGGCCCTGGGACGTCATCCGTTCGGGTGCGCCCCCCATGACGGAAACGCGGCCGGCGTACACAGACATGTCGTCGGTGACCAGGAACTCGATGGCCCGGCTGTCCGGGGTAAAGCGTGGCGTCATGACACCGCGGTCGAGGCCGGCGGTCAGTACCCGCGCGGGGCCACCCTCGACGCTGACCACGGCCAGGCGCGGCATGTTGTACGCCGTCAATTCGGGCGCGCTTCCCTGCAAATAGGCGATCCACTTGGAATCCGGCGACCACACCGGTCCGGCGTCGGGACCTGGAAAGACGGTGAGTTGGCGCGGCATGGCGCCGGGTCTTGCTTCCGCCACCCATATGTCGGAATTGTTGCTCCGGTCAGGCTCCGGCTGGCGCTTGCTTACGAACGCAATCCAAGTCCCGTCGGGAGACCAGGCGGCCTGCGATTCTTCGAAACTGCCCGAAGTCAGCGGCGCCAGTTTGCGGGTTGCCAGTTCGAACAAATAGATGCGGCTCCGATACGGCCCGGACAGGTATCCCACGCCGTCGCGCTTGAAGCCGTACCGGTCGATGACGACCGGCTTCGGCTTGGGCGCGGGTTTTCCTTCTTCCGGCGTGGGTTCATCGGTCTCCTGAAAGGTAAGCGCCAGCCGCTTGGAGTCCGGTGACCACTCGAAGGCCGTGAGCCGGCCCTTGACATCGGTCGCCTCCCAGGCTTCACCCCCTCGCCGGTCGAGCATCCAGACTTGCGAGCCTTTGTTCTTTGCCGTCCCGCTTCTGCTGGAAAGAAACGCCAGGTAACGGCCGTCCGGGCTCCACTTCGGCGAACTCTCGCTTTCCGGTGAGGATGTGACCTGCAGTTGCTCCTTGCCGTCCCAACTCACCATCCAGACATCCGAATTTCGCTTGTCTTCTTTCAGGTCGGCCGTGGTCAGCGTGTAGGCAACCCATTTGCCTTCGGGCGAACATTGCGGGTCGCCAACTTGTTTGAGCTTGTGCAGATCCTCGAGCGTGAGCAGCCGCTTCGGCGTCTGAGCCAGCAGCGAAACGGACAGGAAGGTAAATCCAAGGCCAAACGCTCGTCTCATCAAGGATGAGAGTAACAGGCCCGGGCCTCTATCGTCTTGTCCGGAAAAACTTCTCGAGCAGCGCGGTGCATTCGGCGCCCAAAACGCCCTCCGACACCATGACGCGATGATTGAGCAGTTCAGAATCGGCCAGCCGGAACTTGCTTCGAACCCCGCCAAAACGCAGATCGCGGGCGCCGAACACCAGGCGCCGGATGCGTGCATGGACAATCGCGCCCGCGCACATCACGCAAGGCTCGACCGTGGTGTAGAGAACGGTGTCCTCCAACCGGTAGTTGCGGCTGGCGGCCGCACCTTCGCGCAGGGCCAAAATCTCGGCGTGCGCGGTGGGATCATGGGCCGCAATCGGCCGGTTGTAGCCTCGCCCGACGATCTCACCGGCCCGGACGAGGACCGCGCCGACGGGCACCTCGCCCGCGGCCACGGCTTCACGCGCCAGAAACAGCGCTTCCCGCATGTAAACTTCATCCGAGACTGGCGCCGGTCCCGCTGTCACGATCCTAGGTTGCCTCCATCACCCTCTAGAATAGAGAGAAGCCGCATGCGCTACCTGGGCTTAATCTTCAAGAATGCGCTCCGCAACAAGAGGAGGAGCTTTCTCGCCATCAGCAGCCTGGCGATTTCATTGTGCCTACTGGGAACCATGATGGCGCTGTATTACGCGCTGTTTTTCGGAGGCCCGGGCAAATCGCAGGCCCGGAGGATGGTCACGCGCCACAAGGTGTCGTTGACTTTCCCCATGCCGATCTACTACCGCGACCAGATCCGTAAGATCCCCGGGGTCAAGGAGGTCGTGACGCTGCAGTGGTTTGGAGGAGTCTACAAAGACAACCGCGATCAGCGCAACTTCTTTCCCCGTTTCGGAGCGGAAGCCGATCGCCTGTTCACCGTTTTTGCCGACTATCGGATCGATGAAAGCCAGAAGACCGCGTTCCTGCGAGACCGTGCCGGGTGCATTGTGGGCCGGGCCCTGGCCGAGCGCCACGGCTTCAAGCCCGGCGACAAAATCCAGATCAAGGGCGATATTTTCCCGTTCGACTTGGACCTAACGGTTCGCGGTGTCTACGCCTCCGATGAAGGCGACGACGAGAATCTCTATTTTCACCTGACCTACCTCGAGGAGGCGCTGCGGAATTCGGGCAGGAGTTTCGCCGGCATGTTCACGTCGCTCGCCGAAGAGCCCGGCCAGGTCGCCAGGATCTGCAAAGAAATCGATGCGATGTATGCAAACTCCTCATTCCCCACCAAGACGGAATCGGAGTACGCGTTCGGTCTCAGCTTCCTCTCGTTTCTCGGCAACATCAAGGTCATTCTCATGACTATCTGCGGCGCCGTCGCATTCACCATCCTGCTGATCTCGGCAAACACGATGGCCATGTCGGTGCGCGAGCGGGTCAGGGAAGTTGGGATTCTGAAGACCCTGGGTTTCAGCAAGGAAGCGATCCTGGGAATGATCCTTGGCGAGTCCACCGTCATCGCGCTCATCGGCGGCGCCATCGGGCTGGCTATTGCCTATGGCTTGTGCGCCGCCGTCCGAAGCGGTCCGGGTTTCCTCCAGCAGACTAAGACACTGACCATTCAACCGCCCGTTTTGCTGGCTCTTCTCGGCCTGTCGGTTTTCATCGGTGTGATCAGCTCGATCATTCCCGCGTGGAACGCTTCTCGCACCACTATCCTTGACGCGCTGCGGTTCACAGATTGACAGAAGGATCCTGATGTCTTTACCGCTCTCCTACAACCTGCGCAATCTTGCCGTCCGCAAGACGACGACGATCATGACCGCGCTCGGCATTGCCCTCACGGTGGCTGTGTTGCTTTCGGCTTCTGCCCTGGTCGAAGGATTGCGGCAGGCGTTTGCCGCCTCCGGCCATCCCCTGCACATCCTGGTCACGCGAAAAGGCTCCGATTCGGAACTCAGCAGCAACTTCGCCCGCTCCGTGTTCAACGAGATTAAGTTCAAGGATGGGATCGCAAGAACGGCTTCCGGTGAGCCGATGACTTCGCTCGAACTGGTTACCGTGATCAACCTGCCCAGCGTGGAGTCTCCCGATGGCGCCAACGTCACGCTGCGGGGACTGACGCCGGTAGGGCTCGAGATGAGAGAGGACCTGAAGATCATCTCCGGGCGCGCCTTCACGCCGGGGCGGCGCGAGGTGATCGCCGGTGAATCGATCTCCGACCGCTATCCGGGAGCGCGTCTTGGACAGAAGCTCACGTTCGGGCGCGGCGACTGGGAGGTGGTTGGCGTTTTCAAAAGCCCTCAACTGGCCCGGAACAGCGAGATCCTGTGCGACTTGAACCAGGCGGCCGGCGATTTTGAGCGCAATGAGGTCCTGAGTTCCGCCTTGATCCGTGCGCGGGACCCCGTCACCCTTCAGGCGTTGATCAACGATCTTTCGGCCGACCCGCGGCTGAACGTGAGCGCGCGCACGGAGAAGGAGTATTACGACCTTCAAACCAGTTCCGGAGACCTGGTCAAGTTCCTGGGCACGTTCGTCGCCATCATCATGGCCGTGGGAAGTTGCTTCGCCGCGATGAACACGATGTACGCCGCCGTGGCGCGCCGGGCCAAGGAGATTGGCACGTTGCGCGTCCTCGGGTTCTCCCGGTTCACCATCCTGCTCAGCTTTCTCATCGAGTCGCTGCTCATCGCCGCGCTCGGCGGATTGCTGGGGATCCTGTTGGTTTTACCGCTCAACAACATCACCACCGGAATCGGCAGCAACCTTACGTTTGCCGAAGTCGCTTTTCAATTGCGCGTCACCCCGGCGCTGATGGCGCAGGGCATCGTCTTTTCGTTGATCATCGGAGCGTTCGGCGGCCTGTTGCCCGCCCAGAATGCGGCTCGCAAGGAGATTCTTAGCGCCCTGCGCGCCGTATAGGTGGATATGGATACGGAACTACACAGTCTGCGGATCGACCGGTCCAAGAAGACATCGCGCGAGCCGTCCCGCTGGGCGGTCCGCTGGATCATAGGCGGCATCCTGCTGTTTGTCCTCATGGGCGCAGCGGCCATGGCGTACAAGCAATTCAACAAGGCGCTCGAAGTCGACACGGTGCGTGTGGCCGCGCCGCGAATCGGTGCGGGGGCTGGTGAATCCGTCGTGCTCAACGCCACCGGCTACATTGTTGCGGCACACAAAATCCAGGTGGCGTCAAAAGTGGTTGGCAAAGTCGCCTGGATCGGCGTCGAGAAGGGCGACAAAGTCAAAGAGGGCCAAGTCATCGTGCGGCTCGAGGACGATGAGTACCGCGCGCAGTTGCAGCAGGCGCGCGGGCAGCTTGCCAACCTGGAGGCGCGGTTGGCGGAGTTGCTCAACGGTTCGCGGCCCGAAGAGATCGCCGTCGCAAAAGCCAACGTCGAACAGGCTCAGGCCGACCTGGAAAACGCCCGGGTGAACGTGGCGCGGGTCCGTCAACTGTACACCGACAAGATCTTCGCCAAAGCCACCTTCGATGACGCCCAGGCCAGGTACGACCAGGCTGTTGCGCGGGTCAACTCCCTTCAGAAAACCTATGACCTGGTGAAGATCGGCCCGCGCAAGGAAGTCATCGACGCCATGCGAGGACAGATTGAACAAGCCAAGGGCCTCGTGAACTTTGCCGAAACACAACTCAACGACACAGTCATCCGGGCGCCGGTCACGGGCACGATTCTCGAGCGGGTCGTGGAGCGTGGCGAGTTTGTCACGACCAGCTTCGTCGGCGAACGCGGCGCCAAGGGTTACGTCGTCTCGCTTGCCGACCTGAACGATCTCAAGGTTGAACTGGACATCAGCCAGAACGATTTTTCGAAACTGGGACCGAAGCAGAAGGGTGTCATCACCGTCGATGCCTACCCCGGCAAGAAATGGGATGGCGTGATTGACGAGATTTCGCCCGAGGCCAACCGCCAGAAGGCGACCGTCCAGGTAAAGGTCAAGGTTCTCAATCCGGATGAATTTCTGCGGCCGGAAATGAACGCGAGCGTCGCCTTTGTCTCGGCTGAGAAGCAAGGAGCGCCGGCTGTGGCCGGCAAGCCGGTGGTCTTCATCCCGGCATCCACGGTTCGCGACGACAAGGTGTATATCCTGCTCGGCGGCAAAGTGGTGGTCCGCCCGGTTCGAACCTCCGGCAACACGCCGCAGGGATTGCGAGTCGAGGATGGCCTGATTGGCGGCGAAGACCTGATTGTCAACCCGCCGGCGGGTCTCAAGGACGGCGACAAGGTTAAGCGGAAGCAAGGCTAGGAGCGATTGAATGAGCGATATCGTCATCGTGACGCGCAATTTGAACAAGGAGTTTGTCCGCGACGAGTTCCGCGTTCAGGCGTTGAAGAACGCCAATCTCGAAGTCAGGCGCGGAGAGTTTCTGGCTCTGATGGGTCCGTCGGGGTCGGGTAAGTCTACCTTGCTCCACGTCGTCGCCGCCATGGATAAGGCCAGCGGCGGTGAAGTCGAAGTTCTCGGGCAGAACCTGGTTGGCTTAAGCGATGGCGCCATCGCCAAGTGGCGGAACGCGCACATTGGGTTTGTGTTCCAGTCCTTCAACCTGATTCCCGTTCTTACCGCGCTGGAAAACGTCGAACTCCCGTTGAAACTGACCTCGCTCAAGAAAGCCGACCGCCTGCGGCATGCCAACACCGCGCTGAAGCTGGTGGGCCTGGCCGATCGCACCGGCCACTACCCGCGCCAGCTTTCCGGAGGCCAGGAGCAGCGGGTCGCGATTGCGCGCGCCATCGTGACCGACCCCGATCTGCTGTTGTGCGACGAGCCCACCGGCAACCTCGACGCCAAGTCGGCGCAGGAAGTGCTATCGCTGCTGTCGCAACTCAACAAAGAGCAAGCCAAGACCATCGTGATGGTCACGCATGATCCGCACGCCGCGCATTTTGCCTCACGGATTCTCTATCTGGACAAAGGCGAACTGCTTCCCGAGGGCCAGGTCCCGGAGGACTGGAGGCTGCCCGCCACCGGCGCCGCACCCTCCGCGCATCAATAAGTTATCCGAACCCAGTCCAATCAGGCGGCATTCCGGGGAGCACTTGGCTTTTCGACGCAACACAGATGCAAGATTCAGATTGTCTCGTCAAGTATTGCGAGCTTTCTCGTGGCGCGCAATTAGTCGTGACAGAGGTGGCTCCGCACCAAGATCATATTTCCCTTCTGAATCAGTGATGTGAAGCGAGGTGCCCGGAAGAACGTGAAAAGACACTTGACATCATAGTGTCCACGTGTTACAGAGAAGCAGAACAAGCGGAGGTTGATTGATATGCGAATGGTACGAATTGCCTTAACGTGTTGGTTTTGCCTCATCGGATGGATGGCCGTTCAGACTGAGTTGCATGCTTGCTATGCGAACCCAGTTGGTCTGTATTATCCGCCGTATGACATGTACTGCATTCCCGCCGAAGGTTGCTCGCCGGGGCTTGTTTGTGAGAACGGCATATGCAACGAAATGCACTGTGTCGGATGGTGGCAGTGGTGTAAGACGCCTCTTCTTTGCGGACAAATCAGTGGATGCATCGCATTCATCCGTTGTTACTAGGTGGGGAGATTGTATGAAGTCCATCAGGATACCTCATTTCGATGCTAAAAGAGGCGCTGCGTACGCCTGTGCAATCACGGCGGCGAGTTTTGCCGTCTGGTTTGCCGGCCGCTCAGCAGTCGTCCTGTGGTTCGCCGGGCGAACCGCCATGGCTCAAACGGTGGACCGTACGCCAGTTACGGTCAAGTACAAAGTGACCACATTCTGGAGCGACGGCCAGCCCGCTGTCAGTGAATCCATCGTTGCGGTGCGCAGGGATGGTTCTCGCGTCAAGACCACGTTCGTCACCGGACCGGATGGTGCGGCTTACCAGCAGCGGCTCATTGACGATCTGGCCGCCGGCAATCACATCGTGCTTGAAAGCGGCACGCAGTCCATATCGACATTTGTGCTCAGCGAGTATGAGATTGCGCGATTCAAACAGGGCGGTTGCGAGGAAGGCAAGGTGGGTGGCGGCATTCTTGGGTACAAGGTCGTCGTCAAAGTCATGGGCGCCGGACCCGGCAGAGTCCTGGAAGCCTCGTATGCCCCTGACCTGAACTGCCTGCCGCTTCAAGAGGTGCTCAGTCAGGTGGACGCCAACGGCGCCTCCAGGGTGGTGTTGCGGAAGGACGCCGCCGAAGTGCTGCTCGGGGAACCGGATCCGCTCCTGTTTGCGCTGCCACCGTGGCCCGAGCGCTCGCCATCTCAGATTTCAGCGGAATTTGTCAAAAAGTTCGGCCAGCCGGCTGGGGACCCACGAGCCGATGAAGCCGGAGACCAGGCGTACTACACCAGGAAATCCACGCGCAAGTAGAAACGCCCCGCCCGTTTCAGGCCTTGGCTACGGCAAACGCGTCGCGCAGGGCGTCGACCAGCAGCGACACGTTTTCCGCCGACGAACCGTAGCCCATGGTGCCGATGCGGAACACTTTGCCAGCCAGAGGTCCCAGCCCGCCCGCGATTTCAATGCCGTACTTGGCGATCAGGTGCTTGCGGACCGCGAGATCATTGACGCCATCGGGGACTCTCGGCGTATTGAGCGTCCAGAGGCGGTGCTCGCCCGCCACGTACATCGCCGTGCCCAGAGACTCCATGCCGGCGACAAACGCTTCGTGGTTCTTGCGATGCCGTTCCAGCCGTGCCGGGAGACCTTCTTCTTCGATCACGGCCAGCGACTCGCGCAGCGCGTAGAACATCGAAACCGGGGCCGTGTGGTGGTACCGGTGCGCTTGTTCGTAGTAGTCGAGCAGCAGCTTGAGATCGAGGTACCAACTGACCGATGGGGCCTTGCGGGCGCGCAGATACTCGACGCCCCGTGGGCCCACGGTGATCGGCGCCAGTCCCGGCGGACAGCCCAGAGCTTTCTGCGTGCCGCTGTAGGCAATGTCGATTCCCATCGCGTCCACATCAACCGGCATTCCACCCAGGCTGGTCACGGTATCGGCAATCGTGAGGGCTCCCACCTTGCGCGCAGCCTCGCATATGCCTTTCCCCGGCGTGTAACACCCGGTCGAGGTTTCGGCTTGAATAAAAGCCACGAGTTGCGGCTTGTGACGGCTGATGAAGTCTTCCGCCTCGGCACCGGTGAACGATTCGCCCCAGGGTTTCTCCAGTCTGACAATCTGAGCGCCGTGCCGCCGCCCCATCTCGGTGATGCGGTCGGCAAAGTACCCGTTGGCGAACACGGCGAACTTCATTCCCGGCTCGACGAAGTTGGTGACCGCCGTCTCCATTCCGGCGCTGCCGGTGCCGGAGATCACCATGGTGAACTCGTTTGTGGTGCCGAAGCACGTTTGCAGACCCTTGCGAATCTCCTCGTTCACCTGGAAAAAGTAAGGGTCGAGGTGGCCCACGACCGGTTGGCTGATCGCCTGGTAGACGCGCGGATGAACGGGGGATGGTCCGGGGCCAAGGAGCAGGCGGGTGGGCGGTGCGACAGTAAGCATCGCCTTCCAGTTTATTCTCAAAGTTGAAACTGACGCCGCTGCCGGTCGACGCCCTGATGCCGCGGATCATTGCGTCGCTGCGTACGCATCGAAACCTGGTGATCGAGGCCGCGCCGGGAGCAGGCAAGACCACGCGGGTTCCCCCCGCGCTGGATGACGCCGGATTGGGACCGGTGTTGGTTCTGGAACCGCGGCGGATTGCGGCCCGGATGGCGGCGCGGCGCGTGGCCGCCGAGCGCGGTGAAGACATTGGCGGATTCGCCGGATACCAGGTCCGGTTCGAGCAATTCGCCGGGCCCGATACGCGCGTGCGTTTCCTGACGGAAGGCGTGTTGACGCGGCGGTTGCTCGCCGATCCCGGCCTTCGCGACGCCGGTGTGGTTGTCCTGGACGAGTTTCACGAGAGGCATCTCGAAACCGACCTCGCCCTGGCCCTCCTTCTGCGCCTTCAAAAGACGACCCGGTCCGGCCTCCGTCTCGTGATCATGTCCGCGACCGCGGATAGCCGGCTCGTCTCTCAGCACCTGGGCGGTTGTCCCACGCTGGTGAGCGAGGGCCGCCTGTTTCCGCTCGACATCAAGTATCAGCCGGAATCCCGCGACACCTTGGAGGAGAAGGTTGCAAACGGCGTGGCGGAAGCCCTGGAAGTCGAGGGAGACATTCTTGTCTTTCTGCCGGGCGCCGCGGAAATCCGGCGCTCGATGGAGAGTTGCGCCGGACTCGCGCAGCGTGCCAACCTCCTGCTGCTGCCGCTGCACGGCGACTTGCCCGCCGCCGAACAGGACCGCGCTGTCAGCCCGGCCGGCCGCCGCAAGGTTATCTTCTCCACCAACGTTGCGGAAAGCTCCATCACGGTGGAAGGTGTCAGCGCGGTGGTTGACAGCGGCCTGGCGCGGGTGGCATCCGATTCGCTGTGGTCCGGTCTGCCGGTGGTTGAGGTTCGCCGGATCAGCCGCGCCTCGGCAACGCAGCGCGCGGGCCGCGCGGGCCGGACCGGTCCGGGGCGCGTCATCCGGCTGTATACGGCCGAGGATTCCTACCGGCGTCCGGAGTTCGATTCGCCTGAAATTCTCCGGCGGGAACTGGCGCAGCTTTGCCTGGATCTGCATGCGGCTGGCGTGCTCGACCCGGAGGAACTGGTGTGGCTGAATCCGCCGCCGGAGCAGGCGCTGGGCGCGGCCGAAGACCTGCTTCGCCGTCTCGGCGCGCTGGACCAGCGCGGCGGAATTACCCAGGCGGGGCGGCGCATGGCCCGCCTGCCGCTTCACCCGCGGTTGAGCGCGCTGGCAACACTCGGTGGCGCGGCGGGATGCGCCGCGGCGGCGATTCTGAGCGCCGGTGACCGGCTCGCCGTAAAGCCGGACCATCCGGCGCCGTCCGATATCCAACTGCTGGTGGAACAGCCGCGCAACCACCGCACCCGGCAATTGGAGCAGCAGATCCGGCGCATCGCCCGGCCGCCGGACAACTCGGCCCAGGACGAGGAGTTGCTCCGCAAAGCGCTCTTGCGGGCGTTCCCGGACCGGGTTGCGCGGCGCCGCAAGTCCGATCTGGCACTCAGCAACGGGGACTCCGCCCGGCTGGCGTCATCGAGCGCCGTTACCGGCGCCGAATTTCTGGTAGCCCTCGACGTAGAGCACCGCCCGGACCAGGGTGGTGCGCTGGTCCGCCTGGCGAGCTCGATCGAAGTGGAGTGGTTGCTCGAGTGGTTTCCTGAACAGGTTCGCGAGACGGCCGAGACGCGCTGGAATCCTGAGACGCAGCGCGCCGAACGCCTCAGTACCCTCTGGTACGACAAACTGTTGATCGATGAATCACGGAGAGCGGCTTCGCCCGAGGAATCGGCCGCCCTTCTGGCTGATCAGGCAGTGCGCGAAGGGCTCGGAACGCTCCTGGATAACGAGGCCTGGTCCCGCTTGACCTCCCGGCTGGCCTTTGCGGCGGAACAGGGTGACTTGCCTCCGCTGGAGGACACCCATATCGCCGGAGCCCTGGCGGAGCTTGCTGCCGGCTTGCAGTCCTTCAGCCAGTTGCGGCACGCCATGGCGGGCGGGCAAGCCGAGGCCGCCATCCTGCGCCGGCTTGGCCCCAACGCGGCGCGGATCCTCAACGAAGTCGCGCCTGAAAAGATTCGCTTGCCAGGAGGGCGGCTTGCCCGAATCGAGTACCCGCTTCACCAGGCGCCTTCGGTCGCGTCCCGGCTCCAGGATTTCTTCGGTCTGCGTGAGACGCCGCGTGTGGCCCGCGGACGAGTGGCCCTTGTCGTTCATCTGCTGGCGCCGAGCCAGCGTCCTGTGCAGACCACCACAGACCTGGCCGGATTCTGGGAGCGCCTGTATCCGCGCCTGCGCCGTGAACTGTCGCGGCGCTATCCAAAGCACGCCTGGCCGGAGAATCCGTATACTGCGGAAAGAAAGTGAAACTCGCCCTCGCTCTGTGTGTGTTCGCCGTCGCGCCGGCTCAGACGCCCAAACTGGATGGCATCTGGGATGCAGCCGTGGTCAACGCGGGTCTAAGCGTGCCCTTCCGGATGCAGATCTCAAGCCGGCCAGGCAAGCTCTCCGTCGCGCTGCTCGATGGCGACAGCAAGATTGAATCCACGTCGGCGTCGTTTCAAGACGGCCGGCTCAACGTCAAGTGGGACTACTACGACGCCACCCTCGAAGCCGCTCTCGACAACGGAGTGCTGCGGGGTGAGTACGGGCGGCGGACGCGCCGCGGGCCGGTGCGTATGGCGTTCACCGCCAGGCCCTTCCAACCAGTCGTAGTGCCCGGCAAAGGCGTCGCGAACTTCTCAGGACAATGGACGCTGAAGGCGGGCGAGAACGCCGGGGCGATCTGGTCCGCCACCTTTCGCCAGGCCGGCGCCGAAGTGACCGGAACCATTCAGGCCGTGGATGGCGACTTCGGCGCATTGTCCGGAACAGTGAAAGGCGATACGCTCACTCTGAGCCACTTTGACGCGATCCGCACCACGCTCCTCGAGTTGCGGCTCAAGCCCGATGGATCCCTTGAAGGAGTGATGAACGGATCGCGCGCGATCCGCGGCGCGCGGGCGTCGGAAGCCGCGGCCAGAGGGATTCCGAGCCCGCCCGATCCCTCGCGCTATACCAACGTCAAGGATCCGTCCGAACCCCTGCGCTTCACCGCGCCCGATCTCGACGGAAAGCCCGTTTCGGCTTCGGATTTCCGGGGCAAAGTGCTGGTGGTTTCCATCATGGGCAGTTGGTGTCCGAACTGTCACGACGAAGCTCCGTTTTTCGAGGAGTTGTACCGGAAATACAAGTCGCGAGGATTGCGCGTCGCCGCCCTGGCGTTCGAGTATACGGGCGAGGTGGAGCGCGACCGCGAGCAGGTGCGCGCCTTCAACCGCCGCCACGGCGTTACGTATCCCACCCTGCTGGCCGGAACCACAAACGACGGCGAGGTGCAGCGCGTCCTGCCGCAGTTGGCCAACTTCGGCGCGTTTCCGACCTCCCTCTTTGTGGGGCGCGACGGACGCGTGCGCAATGTGCACACCGGGTTCTCCGGTCCCGCCACCGGCGCCGCCTTCACGCAGTTGAAGGCCGAACTGGAGCATCTGGTCGTCCAATTACTGGATGAGAAGTAAGCGCCCCTACCGCAGCGCCACCTTCAAAATGGTCAGCGAATGTGCCGGAAAATTGTAGGTGAACGCGTTGTTCTGCACCGGCAGGGTGACCGTGCGCGTTACAGGCCGCACTCGCTTGTCATCGCCAAAGGTGTGCACTTCTTTCAGGTTGGAGTGATTCATCCGCCACTCCTCGGCCTGTCCGCCGGGCGTCCCCTGCTGGCTCTCGAAGCGAACCTCAAGATCCTGCTTGGCGCTGCGGTTCAGAACATTGAGATACAGCGCCTTGTCGCTGTTCTTGTACGTGGCGGAAATGTCGAGCAGTTTGCCGGGCTGAGAAACGTACAGGCTCAATGCCTGGTTCCCTTTCTGCTTGCCGTATTCGGCGATGGGGAAGTAAATCGGTTGAAGGAAGAGCCCCTGCTTGTTGGTGAAGATCGGCGCGATCACGTTCACCAGTTGCGCGAGATTGGCCATCTTGACGACATCGGCATTGCGGAAAAACGAGTTGAAGAACATGCCCATGGCGAGCGCGTCTTCGAAGTTGTAGATCTCTTCCAATGTATTGCCGCGGTCGGAGCCTCGCGCCCGATACCACACGTTCCACTCGTCGTAGGAGATGTAGATGGGCCGTTGGTTTGGCCTGCCCGAGCGCGCCGCCGTGATCAACCCGCGCACGACGTCGATGCGGTGGTCGATGATGTCGCCGTTGCCCAGGAACTTCTCGAGATCGTTGTCCCGGTTGCCAACGTAGGTGTGCAGCGAGATGTAGTCGATCTCCTGGCGAAGCCGTTCGAGAACCGTCCGGTTCCAGCCAATCCAATCGGCCGCCGGACCGAAGTTGCTGGACCCCGACGCGATCAGTTTGATGGACGGGTCCACGCGGCGCATGGCCTTGGCCGCTTCCAGCGCGAACTTCGAGTAATCATCCGCGTTCTTGTGGCCCAACTGCCAGGGTCCGTCGATCTCGTTGCCCAGCCCCCAGTACTTGACGCCGTACGGCTTGTCGCGTCCGTTCCGCCGCCGCTGGTCCGCCCAATAGGACTGGCGCGCTTCATTGGTGTACTCCACCCAGTTCCGCGCATCCTCGATGCTGCCCAGTCCGGTATTGATGCAGATGTAGGGCTCCACGCCCACCCGTTCGCAGTACTTGAGAAATTCGTCCGTCCCGAAGCGGTTGGTTTCGATCCCGTCCCAGGCGTGGTCGATCTGTGTGGGGCGCTTGTCCTTGGGCCCGATCCCGTCTTTCCAGTTATAGCCGGAGGCGAAATTCCCACCCGGCCAGCGCAGCAGCGTGACTCCCAGTTCCTGGGTCGCGCGCATCACGTCCTTGCGGTAGCCGTCGGCGTCGGCCAAAGGCGACCCCTCCTCGTACATGCCGCCGTAGATACATCGTCCGAGGTGTTCGGCGAAGTTCCCGAAAACGTGCGGATGAACCTCACCGACAGCGCGGTCGATGTCCACCTTGACCCGGATTTGCTGGCTTTGTGCGGACAAGGCGGCAGAGGTGAGCAGGGCGAGTGTAAACGTTTTCATAGCGCACCAGTCTATCGCACTTTTCGCACTCCGCAAGCGCCCCGCTGAAGCGGTCTCCAAAGCCCAAGGCTCGCCTCGGGAGCGGAAATCAGCCTAAGGCGCCCCGGCACGCCGAGATGTCCGGTCATGCCCAGGCCATTCATGGAGTGCAGCCAGGAACTCCTCGACAGGCTCGTCTTCTGGCCAGAAGTCTCCCAACAGGGTCGTGGGACCACTGATCGGACTTTTACCCTGTTGAGCGATCAAGTCGTCCATGGTGGGGCTGGCGTAGAAGTTGTAGCGAGGATCGTCCGTCACCCCAGCACGATCAGCAAGTCCTTCGGCTCAACCGTCTGCCCGACGTGCACCAGACGTTCCATAACCTTGCCGGAAATGGGCGCATAGACCGTCGTCTGCATCTTCATAGCCTCCATGACCAGGAGTTTGTCCCCCTTTTCAACATCCTGGTTCAATTCCACCGCGATGGCGGAGACGGCGCCGGGAATGGGAGCGGCGATTTCGCCGGGCTTTGCCGGGTCGGCCTTGCGTTGCGCCCGGCTCTTGGGCTGCAGCGCCTTGTCCCGCACCGAAACTTCACGGGGCTGGCCGTTCAGTTCAAAGAACACGGTTCGCGTGCCGTCCTCGTGCGCCTCGCCCACCGCTTGGAACTTGATGATCAGCGTCTTGCCCGCTTCGATTTCAACCGCGCCCTCTTCTCCTGGCTTCATACCGTAGAAGAACATGCCGCTGGGCAGCACATCGAGATCGCCATAGGCCGTGCGCGCCTTGTCGAACTTCAGAAATACCTCCGGGTACATCAGATAGCTCATGAAGTCGGTCTCCGTGCACTTGTGGCTGGCCTTTTTGTCAAGGGTGGCGCGCTCCGCCTCCAGGTCCACCTTGGCAAGCCGGGCGCCGGGGCGTCCCCTGCGCGGATTGCCGCCTTTGAGCACCACAGCGGCCACCTTCCTGGGCCAGCCGCCATCGGGTTCACCCAGTGAACCCTCAAACATCTCCACAACTGAGTTCGGAATATTCAAGCTATGGTTCGGTCCCAGATTCTCGAATTCATGGACGGTCATCCCGTGCTGAATCAGGAACAGCGCCAGGTCGCCGACCACTTTGCTGGACGGCGTGACCTTGATGATGTCGCCAAACGCGCCGTTGACATCGGCGTACATACGGGCGATTTCCGGCCAGCGGTGGCCGAGTCCCAGGTTTTCGGCCTGCTCGCGCAGGTTGGTGTATTGCCCACCCGGCATCTCGTGGACATACACGCCGGCGGTTCCCGAACGCGGCGCCGTGTCAAACGGCGCGTAGTTGGCGCGCACCACTTCCCAGTAATCCGAGCAGCGGTTGAGAGCCTCGAAATCGAGCCCGGCGCCGCGCGTCTTGTCGTGAGCCAGCGCCGCCACGATCGAGTTCAGGTTCGGCTGGCTGGTCGAACCGCTCATCGACGAAATCGCCGCGTCGACGACATCGACTCCGGCGTCGCACGCCTTCAAGACCGATGCGGCATTGATGCCGCTGGTGTCATGCGTGTGGAAATGGACCGGAAGCCCGATTTCTTCGCGCAGCGCCTTGACCAGTTTGAATGCCGCGTACGGCTTCAGCAACCCGGCCATGTCCTTGATGGCGAGGATATGCGCGCCCATGCGCTCCAGTTCCTTGGCCATCTTGACGTAGTACTGAAGCGAATACTTGTCCCGGCGGGGATCCAGGATATCGCCGGTGTAACAGATGGCCGCCTCACAAACGCGTGACGTCCGCCGCACCGTCTCCATGGCCACCTTCATGTTGGGAAGCCAGTTCAACGAATCAAAGATGCGAAAAATGTCGATCCCTTCCTCGGCCGCCACTTCGCAGAAGCGCCGGACGACATTGTCCGGATAGGCCGTGTAGCCCACCGCATTCGAGGCCCGGAACAGCATCTGGAAACAGATGTTCGGGATCGCCTGCCGCAGCCGCCGCAGGCGCAGCCACGGATCTTCCAGCAGGAACCGCAGCGACACGTCAAAGGTCGCGCCACCCCACATTTCCAGGCTGTAGAGCCCGTGCAGGTGATGGGAGACGTAGTTGGCGATACCCATCATTTCGCGCGTCCGCATGCGCGTCGCCATCAGCGACTGATGGGCATCGCGAAATGTCGTATCGGTGACCAGCAGCTTCTTTTGGTTTCGCGTCCATTGCGCAAAGCCGCCGGCGCCGAGCCGGTCCAGCAACTGCCGCGTCCCCTCCGGCGGCGCTGACGCGTCGTACGCGGGCGCCGGAGGCACGCGAACCACTTCCGGCGCGACCCGATTCTTCATCTCCGGGTTGCCGTTGACGATCACCTCGCCGAGATAGTTGAGCAGACGTGTGGCGCGGTCCTGCCGCGTCTTGAACTTGAACAGATCGGGATGCTGCTCCAGAAAACTCGTCGTGGCGTGGCCCGCCTGAAACTCCGGGCTGAGCACCACGTTTTCCAGGAACGGGATGTTGGTCTTCACCCCTCGAATCCGGAACTCGCGCAAGCTCCGGTCCATGCGCTGGCAGGCCTGCGGGAGAGTGGCGCCCCAAGCGGTGACCTTGACCAATAACGAGTCGTAATAGGGCGTGATGACCGCGCCGCCGTAGGCCGAGGCGCCGTCCAGCCGGATTCCAAATCCCGCCGGCGACCGGTACGTCTGGATCTTCCCGTAATCGGGGAGAAAGTGGTTGGCCGGATCTTCGGTCGTCACCCGGCATTGCAGCGCGAATCCGCTCACCGTGATCTGCTCCTGCGGCGGGATCCCGATCTCGGGCCCGTGCAACTCGAGGCCCTGTGCGATCTGAATTTGCGCGCGGACGATATCGATGCCGGTCACCTCTTCGGTGACGGTGTGTTCGACCTGCACGCGAGGATTGACTTCGATGAAAAACCACTCGCCGGTATCGGTATCCACGAGGAATTCCACAGTTCCGGCCGAGTAGTACTTCGAAGTCCGTGCCAGGCGCACCGCCGCGGCGGCCAGGCCTTCGCGAATGCTCTGCGCCAGTCCCACGGCCGGCGCCACTTCCACCACCTTTTGGTGCCGTCTCTGCACGGAGCAGTCCCGCTCGTGCAGATGGACGATATTGCCGTGCCGGTCACCGAGTATCTGCACTTCCACGTGCCGGGCCCGGCGGACGTACCGCTCCAGGAAAACCGCGCCGTTTCCGAACGCGGCTTGAGCTTCGGCGGTCGCTTCGCTAAAGCGCGTCTCCAGGTCGTCGTCTTTGAGGACCACGCGCATGCCGCGCCCGCCTCCGCCAAACGCCGCTTTGAGGATGAGCGGATATCCGATTTTCGCCGCGGCTCTACGCGCTTCCGCAAGGCCGGCTACGGGATGCGGTGTGCCGGGCAGGACCGGGACTCCAGCCTCTTCGGCCAGTTGGCGAGCGGCGGTCTTGTCACCCAGGCGGCGCAGCAGGTCCGCCGACGGCCCGACAAACGTGATTCCCGCTTTGGCACAGGCTTCCGCCAAGGCCGGATTCTCGGACAGAAATCCATACCCGGGGTGGATTACGTCAACTTCCTTTTCCTTGGCCAGCGAAACCACCTCATCGGCGTCCAGATAGGCCTGCACCGGCCCCTTGCCGCTGCCAACCAGGTAGGCTTCGTCAGCTTTGAAGCGGTGCAGGCTGAGCCGGTCCTCCTGACTGTAGATGGCTACCGTCTTCATGCCTAACTCATTGACTGCTCGAAAGATACGGATCGCTATCTCGCCCCGGTTCAGGGCCAGCACTTTTCTCATAAGAGACTAGGTTACCAAGCTGGTTCCGGATACCAGGAAAATCACGGAACATTGCCCGCAAGGAGTCCGTATCCCAAAGCAAAGTGAGGTGATTATGCACCGCAGAGCACTACTGCTGGCTTGTGTGGCCGGCGCCACGGCGCTGGTGGGATGTGATTACGAGGGCTGGGGCAGTTCCGACCGCTTTAAAGAGGACTTCTCGCAGACATACGACCTGAAACCGGGCGGATCCCTGTTCCTGGAATCCTTGAACGGCTCGGTCGACGTGATGGGTTGGGATCAGGACACAGTCGACATAAAGGGAACCAAGTACGCGGCGACTGAAGATCTCCTCAAACAACTGAAAATCGACATCGCCGCCGACGGGAACTCGGTTCGCATCCGCGCAATTCGCCCATCGGAGCGAGGTAATTGCGGCGCCCGCTTTGCGATCCGCGTCCCGCGCAAGATCGTTTTGGACCGGATTGAAACCTCCAATGGGCCGGTCCGCGTCGAAAACATCACTGGCAACGTCCGGGCCCGTACGTCGAACGGCGGGATTCGTGTATGGGCGGTGACCGGCGACCTGGATGCCAACACCTCCAACGCGACGGTCGAGGTAGGACAGTTCAGCGGGGCGGCCGTTTTGCGGACATCGAACGGGAGGATCAAGGCCGACGGGGTGAAAGGTTCGTTTGAGGGCAAGACTTCAAACGGCAGCATCGACGTAAGCCTGTCGGATATCGATTCGGCGCGTCCGGTCCGTCTCCAGACTTCCAACGCGTCGATCAACCTCACCATGGAGAATTTCAAGAACAACGAAATTCGCGCCGAAGCCTCCAACGGCAGTATCAACGTCCGCCTGCCGGCCGACGTCAACGCGCAGGTGCGCGCCTCCACGTCCAACGGCGGCATCAACACCGACTTTGAAACCAAGACCACGACGGTGAGCAAGCACCGTCTGGAAGGCAGCATCGGCTCGGGTGGCGCGCTCATCGACCTGAATACCTCGAACGGCGCGATCCGCCTGATGAAGAGGTAGAAGGCTGCTGGCGGCGTGCTACACTGAAGGAGTTTGACGTGCCGCGGGAGTCCTGCCCGCGGTCCCATCCAGCGACAATTCTATGCCGAAACTGAAGACTCACAAAGGCGCGGCCAAACGGTTTAAGAAGACCGGGACCGGCAAAATCGTGCGCAATCACGCGTTTGCCCGCCACATCCTGACTTCGAAAACACGGTCGCGAAAACGCAAGCTGACCCAGGCTGTGGTGGCGGACGCCGCCGACCAGCCGAAGTTGCGCGAGATGCTTCCCTACTAGGGGAGCCAAGCCAGGGAAGATGCGCGCCGGTGCGCCGAGCACGTGCCCGAGCCGCTCTCCCGCCAAGTAAGAAAAGGAGACAAACGTGCCCAGAGTAAAACGTAGTACCAACCGGCGCGATTCGCGCACCAAGACCCTCCGCTTGGCGAAGGGCTACTTTCTCACCAAGAGCAAGCTGTACCGGGCGGCGCAGGAAGCCGTCGAAAAGGCGCTCCGCTACGCCTACGTCGGACGCCGCCGCAAGAAGAGAGAATTTCGTGCGCTGTTCATTCTGCGCATCAATGCGGGCGCCCGCCAGCATGGCTTGTCGTACAGCAAGTTCATGGGCGGCCTCAAAAAAGCCGGCATCGAGCTGAACCGCAAGGTTCTCGCCGACATCGCCGCCAATGATGCGCCCGGTTTTGAGGTGCTCGCATCCAAAGCCAAGTCGGCGCTGGCGGCTTAACACGATGCGGGGAGGAGAAACGGCCGTGCAAGATCAGGACGCCATCTACACGCAACTGGAAGAGCGGCTGGAACGGCTGGCTCAGGTTGTGACGCGCCTGAAGGCGCGCAACGCCGAGCTGGAAAAGTCCGCCAGCGCTCTCACCGCGGAGCGTGATTCGGCGCTCGCGCAATTGTCTCAGGCGCAAACCGAACTCGCCGAAGTGCGCACCCGGAACAAGGACGCCGCTTCCCGCGTCAAGAACCTGCTGACGCAAATCGAGCAGATGGACCTGCTTTCGGAAGGCTGACGTTATGGATGCCGGCGCTCCAGACAAACAACTGGTTCGCGTCGTGATCTTCCAGCAGCCGTATACCCTCAAAGCCTCGGGCGACCCGGGCGAGACCGAAGCGCTGGCCGCGTCCGTCGACTCGCTCATGAACCAGATCGCCAACCGTTCGGCCAACGCCGATGCGGCTCGAGTCGCCGTGCTGGCAGCGTTGCACCTCGCCGACCGGCTCACGAAGCTGCAAAAAGAACTCGCCGGGATTCAGGCCCGGACACGGGACGCCGCAACCAGAATCGATGAGCTGTTGACGGCGACCGGCGACGAACCCGGCGCCTGACAAATCTCTTCGCTCAGCTTTCTTCGGTAAGCTGAACGGTGATGATCATCTCCTCAAAGTCGCCGACTCGCGTCGATCTCGCCGGCGGCACCCTCGATATCTGGCCTCTGTATCTTTACCATGCCAACGCCGTAACGGTGAATTTCGCCGTGAATCTCTATACCTCATGCGTCATCGAAACCAACGCGGGGAAGGAAATCCGGCTCCGGTCGCTGGACCTCGGCGTGGACGAGACGTATCCGTCGATTGAAGCGCTGAGCGGCGCCGGGAAACATAGCCATTCGCTGGCCGCCTGGGTGCTTAAGTACTTCGCCCCTCCCATGGGAATGACGGTCACGACCAATTCCGAGGCGCCCGCCGGAGGCGGCATCTCGGGTTCCTCCGCGCTTCTGATTTCCACCGTCTCCGCCTTCAACAAGTTGATGAAGACGGGGCACTCGCTCGAGACCGTGCGGGAGATTGCGCAAAACATCGAGGCGCAGATCATTAGCGTTCCCACGGGCTGCCAGGATTACTACCCCGCCATGTACGGCGCCGTGAGCGCAATCCGGCTCGGCGTGGAAGGGATTCGCCACAGCCATATTCAGGTCGACTTGGACGACCTCAACCGGCGCTTCGTTCTCGCCTATACCGGCAAGCCGCGAAACTCGGGTATCAACAATTGGGAAGTGACCAAGCTGCACATCGACGGCGACCGGAAGGTCTTCCGGAATTTCGAGCACATCGCCGCGATCTCCTACGCCATGTGGCAGGCGCTCAAAGCCGCCAACTGGGACGACGTGGCGCGCCTGTTGCGCGAGGAATGGACGCATCGCAGAAAGAACGCGCCAGGAATCACGACGCCGCTCATCGACCACTTGATCGGCGCGACCCGCAAGAAAGGCGCGCTCGCCGCCAAGGTGTGCGGCGCGGGCGGAGGCGGTTGTGTGGTCTTTCTCGTCGAACCGGACGCCAAACAGAAGGTTGCTGACGCGATCGCCGCGGAAGGGGGAACCATCCTGCCCGTCTCGGTGGCCCCGAAAGGCGTGAGCCTGAAAGTCAAAGCCTGAGCCGGATGCCTCGAAGTCCCGGAGGAGTCACCGGCGGCGGCATCATCCTGCGATTGCTGTTCTTCGCCGGCCTGGAGTACTTCGGGCTGCAAATCTTCGCCACCGTCCTGGTCGAGACGGCCGGATACCTTATCGCCGCGGCCATCGGAACGTTTCTGGCGGCCGCCGTAGCCAACGCCATCGTGGTCCGCATCTGGGAGCGCGGACGTATGGAAAACATAGGCCTGGGTTGGAGCCGGGTGTCGCTCAAGCATCTCGGGCTGGGCGTGGGAGGCGGCATCGCCTCAGCCGTAATCGTCATGGGAGTCCCCATCGTGCTGGGACTGGCGCGTTTGGTCCCGTCGCTCGAAGACCGTCCCACGCCGGGGCGCTTCCTCCTGGTGACCGTGGTTTTGTTCTTTGGCGCCGCCGGGGAGGAGTTGCTGTTTCGCGGCTACGGCTTCCAACTGCTTATGAATCGCTTTGGCCCATGGACGACCATTCTCCCGTTCGGTGTGCTCTTTGGTGTGGCGCACCTGGGAAACCTGAATGCCAGCCCGCTGGGCATGGTCAACACGACCGCCTGGGGCATTCTGTTCGGCTACGCGCTCTGGCGCAGCGGCGATCTTTGGCTCGCCATCGGCCTGCACTTCGGTTGGAACTGGACGCTGCCGTTGTTCGGCGCACCCTTGAGCGGTTTTACAATGGGACTGACGGGCTACGAGCTGCAGTTTAACGCCAGTCGTTTGTGGAGCGGAGGCGCCTACGGGCCGGAAGCCAGCCTGCTGACCAGCTTCGCCGTAGTGCTGCTGGCCGTTTGGCTGGCTCGCGCTCCGATCAAGAGGCAGACGGCATTGCTCAACAGTCCGCGGGAGTGACTGATGCGCCCAGCCTGGGTCCTTTTCGCGCTGTCCGCCTCGTTCCTGCTCTTCGCCCAGCAGAAAGAAAAGGAACGCAAGCTCACCGATGACGAAAAGATCGAGCT
>JADZCI010000161.1 GCA_020851655.1 Bryobacterales bacterium | reverse complement strand
GCGGGTCGCGCAGACGCGCGGCGACGGGCGGCGCGAGCTTGTCCCAGAGTTGATAGCGGCCGATGACGGCGGCCGCATCGGCGATGGTGGAGGAGTCCGGCGCGGCTGGTCCGGAACCGATGACGTCGAGCGGGTCGCCGATGACGTCGGACAGAATCAGGCTGACCATGTGGGCCGGCGCGGCGGCCTTGGCGAGTTGGCCTCCCTTGAAGAGGGACAGGTGTTTGCGCACCGCGTTGATCTCGTGAATCGTGGCGCCGCAGGCGAGCAGCAGTTTGGTGGTTTGCTGCTTCTGTTCGAGAGTGAGGGGCGGCGCGGGAAGCGGCGTCAGGGCCGAAGCGCCGCCGGAAATCAGGCACAGGACCAGGTCGCCCGGGCCGGCGGATTGAGCGATCTCGATGATGCGCCTCGATCCACGCACGCCGTTCTCGTCCGGCACGGGGTGGCCGCACTCGTTCAGTTCGATGCGGCGGAGCCGCGCCAGGTGTCCGTACTTGGTGTTGATGAGACCCGCGGTGATGCGGCGCCCCAGCACGCGTTCGACGGACTCGGCCATGGCGGCGCTCGCTTTGCCCGCTCCGACGACGAAGATGCGCCGGTGGCGGCCGAAGCTGAGCCGTTCGAGTTCGCGCCGGACGGCGGCACGCGGGTCGGAGGCTTTGAGGCAGGCGGCGAAAATGGCGCGCGCATGTTTTCGAAGAGTTCGCGCGGCGGCTGGCATGATGAGGCTAGAAGAGCGGCAACTTGAGGATTTCTTCGGCGGCAGCGGCCGAGCCGCCTTCGCCGATGGAAATGTGATAATCCGCCCGCTCGTAGAAAGGCCGCCGGCTACGGTACAGTTCTTCGAATTTCTGGAGATCGCGGGCCAGGGGCCGGTGGGAGGAGTGCCCGATTCTGGCGCGGATAGTCTCCAGCGGAGCATCGAGCCAGATCGAGACGCCGTGGTTCTGGATGAGGTCGATGTTTTCCGGGCGGGCGAAGCAGCCTCCGCCGACGGCGATCACCCACGGCACACCGCGCGCGACTTCGTGGACGCGGCGGCTTAGCGCGGAGGCTTCCAGACGGCGGAATTCCTCTTCGCCCCTCTGCTCGAAGATCTCGGAAATGGTGAGTTTCTCGCGGCTCTCGATATCCTCGTCGAGATCCGCAAACCGCCAGCCCAGATGCCGGGCAACGGCCCTTCCCACGGTGGACTTGCCTGAGCCCATGAAGCCGACAAGCCAGATACCGGGAGTTCGTTTCAACTTGAGGATCATCGGTTGCCCGCCCCGTTGCCACCCGTCAAATTGCCGCGCTCCTCCAATCGCAGCCATAATACAGAAATGCAGCATTCCTTGCTGCCACTGTTCCCACTTCCGCTGGTTCTGCTGCCTGGAAAGGCCTTGCCGTTGCACATCTTTGAGGAACGGTACAAGGAGATGATCTCGGAAGCCTGGGCGGCGCAGGCGGAATTTGGCGTGGTTCAGGCGCTGGCGGACGGCATCGTCCGCACCGGTTGCACGGCGCGCGTCGACTCGATCATCAAGAGGTACGAAGACGGGAAGATGGACATCCTGACGGTGGGCGTGCGCCGCTTCGTGATCGGCGAGGTGGACACGGAACGGAGCTTCCTGCGTGCGAATGTCACGTTCTTTGATGACGACGATCCGGACCCCGGCGAGGCGAGGACGCGGCACAGGGCGATTGAAGCGTTCAGCGAATACGCGCGGCAAACCGGCAGGGAGACCGGCGCTCCGGACGAAGAGCAACCGCGGTTGAGCTTTGTGCTGGCCGGCGTTTCCGACGACCTGGACTTTCTTCAAGAGCTGCTCGGCATGCAATCGGAGGCGGAACGGATCGGCAAAGTGGCGGGGCACCTGGAGACGCTTCTGACGCGGCAGCAACTGCGGACCGCGATGCGGAAAGTGGCCGCATCGAACGGACACGGGCCTCACAAGCGGGATCAGAACGGCTGATGCGGCAGCACTTGATCATCGACGCCGACGATACCCTGTGGGAGAACAACGTCTACTTCGAGCTGGCATTCGATGAATTTGCCGATTTTCTGAATCATTCGACGCTGCGCCCGCCGGAAGTCCGCGCGGTGTTGGATCAGATCGAACTGGCCAATAGCAAGATCAACGGGTACGGTTCGCTGAACTTCGGGAACAATCTGCAACAGTGTTACCGCCGCCTGGCCGAACGTACGATCCGGCCTGAAGACCTGGCGCAGGTGAAGGGCTTCGCGCTGAGGATTCTGGAGCAGCCGCTCGAGATCATCGATGGCGTTGCCGAAACGCTGGAGTACCTGGCGTCGCGGCACGATCTCACGCTGTTCACGAAAGGGCATCCCGAGGAGCAGAAGATGAAGATCGACCGGTCGGGGCTGGGAATCTGGTTCGGGCACACGGCGATTGTGAAGGAGAAGGACGTCGCCTCGTACCGGAAGCTGGTCGAGGAGCGGGCGCTCCAGCCGGATCTGACGTGGATGATCGGAAACTCGCCGAAATCGGACGTGAATCCGGCGTTGGAAGCCGGGCTGAATGCGGTGTTTGTGCCGCATGCGCGGACCTGGGTTCTGGAGCGGCAGGAATTGCGGGCGCCGGGTCCGGGTCATTTGTTGATGGTGGAGAACTTCGCCGGCTTGCGGAATTTGTTTTAGTGTTGGGCGCGAATCGGGAAGGGGCCCGGGCTACTTTTTCTTGGCCCGGGCAGTGGTGGGCGGGACGATTCCCTTGGTCCGCAGATAACCGACCAGGTTGCCGTAGTGCTCGTTCAGTTGGGTGACCTGGGTGACCATCAGCGCCAGCGGTGTGGTCTTGCGCTGTCCGGCCTGGATTTCGCGGGTCGCCAGCTCATCGTTCATTGTCCGCCAGACGGCATCGCAGTAGTCGAAGGATTCTTTGAGCCCTTTGAGGAGCGCGGTTTTGGATTTGTCACCCGGATTCGGCTCCGGCGCGGGTTCGCCTTTCATTCCGCCGCACAGGCGCAGGTTCATGCCCATGGTGTGGTCGATCCATTCGCCGAAGGCGCGTTGCGGCGGAGTCAGCTTGAAGGCATAGTCCGGTTCCGGCATGAACTGGGCCGCCTCGGTGAAGTTCAGCTTTGCGGATTCGTACTGGGGCAACACGGCTTGCATGACGGGTCCCTGCGCGCGGGCGGAGGCGAGCGGAAACAACGCCAGAAGAGTCAGAACGGGAAGCGAGGGCTTCATTTCAGTAAAGGATATCGGAAAAGGCACCCTGGGAGCCGGGCTCAGTCTCGGCTCCCAGGGGCACAGAGAACTGGAATCGGGGGGAACCCTCCTCCAGAAAGGCCGCTACAGAAATATGAGTGTCTCATCGGACCGATTCCTCTACTTCATCGAGCCAATCAGGCCGTTTGAGGACTTCGCGGGGACGGCTGCCGTCGGGCGGACCGATGATGCCTTCGTGCTGCATCATGTCCAGGATCCTGGCGGCGCGGCCGTAGCCCAGCCGCAAGCGGCGCTGCAGGATGGACGTGGAAGCCTTGCCCATCTCGAGCACAACGCGCACGGCATCCTGGTAGAGGGGGTCTTCCTCGCCGTCAAACTCCTCGGCGGCTTCGTCGTCCTCGTTGGGAGGCGCGAGCAGGTAACTCTGGTCGTACTCAGGGGCGGCTTGCCCTTTCCAGTACCGCACGACGTCATTGATCTCCGATTCGGTCACAAAGGCGCCATGCACGCGGAGCAGCCTGGCGGTTCCCGGCGGAAGAAACAGCATATCGCCCTTGCCGAGCAGGTGCTCGGCCCCCATCACGTCCAGCACGGTTCGGGAATCGACGCGGGTGGCCACGCGGAAGCTGATGCGCGCCGGGAAGTTGGCTTTGATGAGTCCGGTGATGACATCCACGCTGGGGCGCTGTGTCGCGACAACCAGGTGCATGCCGACGGCGCGGGCCATTTGCGCCAGGCGGATGATGGACTCCTCCACCCCGGCGCGGTCCTGCATCATGAGGTCCGCCAACTCGTCGATGATAATCAGGACGTAGGGCAGCGGGCGCTCTTCGGGCTGATCCGGTCCGGCTTGCTCCGGGAACAGAGTCATGGGCTTTTCGTGCGCCGAGCGGATCTTCTTGTTGAACTGTTCGATGTTGCGAACGCCGTAGGAGGCCAGGAGTTTCAGCCGCCTCTCCATCTCAAGCACCGCGTTGCGCAGGGCGTTGGTGGCCTTTTTGGGTTCGGTGATGACGGGTGTCAACAGGTGCGGGATGCCTTCGTACAATCCCAACTCGAGGCGCTTCGGATCGATCATGATCATCCGCACATCGTCCGGCGTCGATTTGTACATCACCGACATGATGAGCGCGTTGAGCATGACGCTCTTGCCGGAACCGGTCGAGCCGGCGATCAGCAGGTGCGGCATCTTGTCCAGTTCCGCGATGCGGATGCGCCCGCTGATGTCCTTGCCGATGGCGAAGGTGAGCCGCGACGGCGACTCGAAGAAGTCTTCGGACTCCAGAATCTGGCGCAGGCTGATCATTTCGCGGCGCGAGTTGGGCACCTCGATGCCGACGGTGGGTTTGCCGGGGATCCGTTCGACCAGGATCGACTCGGCCTGTAGCCCGAGACACAGGTCTTCGCTCAAGGTGGTGATGCGTGCGATTTTGACTCCGGCATCGGGCTTGAACTCAAACGTCGTAACGACGGGTCCGGGGTTGATCTGCACCACGTTGCCGAGGACGTTGAACTCTTCCAGCTTGGCCTTGATCTTGCTGGCGGTGTCTTTCAGTTCCTGGCTGTCGAAGGATTCGCGCGCCGGGGGTTCATTCAGCAGGGTGGCCGGGGGCAGGTGGTACTGCGCGACCGAGGCGTCTTTTCTGGAGCGCTTGACCGCCTTGGGTTCCGGTTCGCGGGGGGCGATGGCGACGGACGCGGGGTCCTCTTCCAGCGGCCGGATGGGGATGTCATCGGGGTCGAAGGGCGGCTCATCGGGCGGCGCCTGAGTCCAGTTCGATTCCACGTGCATGGGCGCGTAGGCTTCGTCGTACTGGGGCGCTTCGGCAACGGGTTCATCCACCACAGCCGCGGTTGGCTCGTCCGATGCGTCGTCAGTGGGGCTGTCCTGCGGCGATTTCCGGCGAGAGCGGGGAGTAGAGATTTTCGAACGGCTGCGCTCGAGGAACGCGGCCCAGCGCTCCCCGGCGGCTTCGGCAAACCGGGCAATCGAGAAGGTCGAGATCAGGTAGAGGGAGAGCAGCGCCAGGACCGCCAACAGCAGCCACGTTCCGACGGGGTTGAGCAGGCCGGTCAGCCAGTTGGCGGCCACGATTCCGGTTACGCCGCCATCGGGAAATGCGCCGTTGTAGGCGTGGACGAAGCTGGCGAGAGAAAGCGCGGAGCAGAGAGCGAGCAAGAGAGCCGAAAGTCCCAGAGCCTTGGTATACGGCGCCGCCACTTCTCCGGACACCATGAGACGGAACCCAACCCAGCCCATCACGAACGGCAGGAACCAGCCCGCCAGCCCCAGAGTTTGAAACGTGAGGTCACTCCAATAAGACCCGATCCGGCCGATCCAGTTGTGGGGGGGATGAAGGGAAGTGGCCGTGTTCCAGGATGGGTCCAGCGGCGTGTAGGTAGCCAGCGCGAGCCCCCAGGCGATGGCTGCGAAGAAGCACACCAAACCCACGGCCTCTACGAGGCGTGGAGAACGTACCAATTGTAAAGCCTTCATGCCGCCTCTCGGCGGAAGAAAGCCAGAGCCGTTCCCATTATATGCGTGTGGATAGAAAAGCGAAAGGCTTATTCTCGGGCGCGCTCGGGGCCCGGTGGGCGCTAGCGGACGACGCCGGCCAGGGGTGAACTGGCCGAGGCGTAGAGTTTCTTTTCCATGCGTCCGGCGAGGAACGCGAGGCGGCCGGCTTCGACGGCGTGTTTCATGGCGGCGGCCATCTTTTCGGAATCTTCGGCGGCGGCGACGGCGGTGTTGAGCAGGAGGCCATCGTAGCCCAGTTCCATGGCGATGCAGGCGTCCGAGGCGGTGCCGACGCCGGCATCGACGATCAACGGGACCGTTGTGATCTGTTCGCGCAGGATGCGGAGCGCGGCGTAGTTCTGGATTCCCAACCCCGATCCGATGGGCGCGCCCAGGGGCATGACGGCGGCGGCGCCGGCGTCGATCAGGCGTTTGGCGACGATCAGGTCGTCGTTGGTGTAGGGCAGGACCACGAAGCCTTCTTTGGCCAGGACGCGGGTGGCTTCAATGAGTCCGGCGGTGTCCGGAAAGAGCGTCTTTTCGTCGCCGATGACTTCGAGTTTGATCCAGTTGGAGAGCCCGACTTCACGGGCGAGCATGGCGGTGCGCACGGCTTCATCGGCGTTGTAGCAGGCGGCGGTGTTCGGCAGGATGAAGAACTTCTCGCGGTCGATGTAGTCGAGCATGGACTCTTTGGAGCGGTCGGTGAGGTTCACGCGGCGCACAGCCAGCGTGACGACTTCGGCGCCCGAGGCCTGGTGGCACCGGGCCATTTCCTGAAAGCTCCGGTACTTGCCGGTGCCGATCATCAAGCGGGAACGGAAGGAGCGGCCGGCAATCGTCAACTGATCGTTCATGCTTACTATTGTTCCACGCGGCGGGGCGCGGCTTGCCGGTTCCCGTACACTATGACAAGGCTTCCAGCCACGGAGAGCGCCTTGACATGAGTTCCATTGCCTTGAGGATGTTGCCGGCGGCGGCCCTGCTGATGCAGGCGGCCGATATTCCGTATACGGATACACACTTCACGCCGCGGACGTATCGCAGTGTGGCGGAGTGGCAGTCGCGCCGCGGCGCCCTCAAGGATCAAATCCTGTTTGCGGCGGGGCTGATGCCGATGCGGGATAAAACGCCGCTCAACCCGCGCATCACGGGGAAGGTCGAGGGGCCGGACTACACCGTCGAGAACGTAGCCATCGAAACATTGCCCGGTTACTGGCTGGGCGGGAACCTGTACCTGCCGAAGGGAAAGAAGCCGCCGTATCCGGCCGTGCTGCATCCGCACGGGCATTGGAAGAACGGCCGCCTGGAGAATACCGACAACTACTCGGGGCCGAGCCTCGGCGTGAACCTGGCGCGGCGGGGTTTTGCGGTGTTCGCCTACGACATGGTGGGCTACAACGACACCAAACAGACGCCGCACGATTTCGGGAATCCGGCTGAGCAACTGTGGTCGTTCGGCCCGCTGCCCTTGCAATTGTGGAATTCGATTCGAGTCCTCGATTACGTGACGATGTTGCCTAATGTAGACGAAAGCCGTGTGGGAATCACGGGCGCATCCGGCGGCGGGACGCAGACGTTTCTCTTAACGGCGGTCGACGACCGGATCAAGTTCGCCGCGCCGGTCAACATGGTGTCTTTCATCATGCAGGGAGGGTGCGTTTGCGAGAACCAGCCAGGGCTGCGTGTGGGAACCAACAACGTGGAGTTTGCGGCGATGGCGGCGCCGCGTCCGATGCTGGTGGTGGCGGCGACGGGGGACTGGACCCGGAATGTTCCGAAAGAGGAGTTCCCGGCCATCGAATCGATCTACCGCCTGTATGGGGCGTCCAAGCGGGTGGAGACGGTTCAGATTGAAGCGCCGCACAACTACAATGAGGCGAGCCGGGAGGCGGTGTACCGCTTTCTGACGAAGACCGCGTTTGGCAAGGAGGGTCCGGCGCGGGAGACGCCCTCGGGGATCGAGGACGTCGAGAAGCTCAGGGTGTTTCCTGACGGGAAATTCCCCGAAGGCGCGAAGAGCTATGAACAGATTCGCGAGTACTGGCAGGATGAAGCGCGGCGGCAGGCGGACGCGATGGCGGACAAGGCGCAATTGCGGGAGTGGTTGAGGGACGCACTGGAGGTGGAGTGGCCGGCCAGGGTTATGGCCGCCAACAACACCCTGACCGCCGCCGGACATGAAGGAGCGGTCCCCTACCGGCTGCTAGACGGGACAGGCAAGCCGATCCTGCTGCTCGATGCAAACGGCGTGGCGGCAGCAGGCGGTTACGAGCGCGCCGGGCGGCCCCTGCTGGCCATCGGGTCCAGCGACGGGATGCCCGCGGAATTGAAGGCGGACAAACGCTACCGCCACTGGCTGACGTTCAATCCGAGCGACGACGCGCGGCACGTGCAGGATGCGCTGACCGCGCTCAGTTGGTTATCGCAGAAGTATCCGCGAACGGCGGTCGAGATTTCGGCGGCGGGAGGGGCGCGCTGGTGGGCGCTGTTTGCGGCCGCGACCGCCAAGGGTCCGGTGTCGTTTGCCGTCAAGCCGGGAGAGTTTCCCGATACGGACGCCGCGCTGCTGGAGAACTTTTTCGCGCCGTCGATACAGCGCGTGGGCGGAGTCAGGAGCGCTCTGAGGCTGCTGCAACCCTAGCCATGTCGAAGCTGCTGTTCATCTTTACCGGCGGCACCATCTCGATGAAGTACGACCCGGCCACTGGAGGCGCGGTTCCGGCGCTGTCGGGGCGCGAGATCCTGGCATTCGACCCGGGCATCGGCCAACTCGCCGAGGCGGAAGTGGTGGATTTCGCGCGTCTGCCGGGTCCGCACATGGCGCCGGAGAAGATGTGGGAGTTGTCGGAACTGCTGCGGAAGGAACTACAGCGCGACGAGATCACGGGCGCGGTGGTCACGCATGGAACGGACACGTTGGAGGAGACGGCTTATTTGCTCGACCTGCGGCACACCTCCTACAAGCCCGTTTGCGTGGTGGGCGCGATGCGCCATTCGTCGGAATTGAGCTATGACGGGCCGGCGAACCTGCGCGGCGCGGCGCGTGTGGCGATGGACCCGGCGGCGCGCGCGCAAGGCGTGATGGTGGTGTTGAACCAGACGATTCACGCAGCGTCGGCAGCGACGAAATCGGACACGCAGCAGCCGGAAACGTTTCACAGCCCGGTGTTCGGGCCGCTCGGCATTGTGGATACCGACCGGGTGGTTTTTTCGCGGGTTCTGCGGAACCGCGTGACCATCGACACCAGTCAAATCGAGACGCGCGTGGACCTTGTCCAGATGCATGCGGGCGCCGACGGACGGTTTATCGATCACTCGCGGGAGACCGGGTCGCAGGGTATCGTGATCGAGGGTACGGGGCGAGGCAATGTTCCTCCGGCCGCGCTGGCGGCGGTGCAACGGTATCTCGACGCGGGGTTGCCGGTGGTGCTGGCCTCGCGGTGCGCCCATGGGCGCGTCCTGGACACATACGCCTACGAGGGCAGCGGGCATGACCTGAGAACTCGCGGCGTCTATTTCGCGGGGACACTAACGGGCGCCAAGGCGCGGATTCAACTCATGCTCGCGCTCGGCAAGACGCGGGACCAGCGTGCTCTCCAACACCTGATGGAACAGGGCGAGTACTAGGCCGGCTACGAGGCGTCCGCGGACGGACGGTTCTGGTATGCTCTCAGACACAAGGCCTATGACGCTGCAATTTTCTGAGAAAGCTTTGGAGCCGGATATCACTGTGCTCGAACTTGAAGGCCGGATGCATCTCGGAAACCGGCTGAGCGACGCGGAGTGGGCTGCCCGGCAAATTGTCAATGCGGGTAAACGCAAGCTGGTCCTGGACATGACGGGAGTGGAGTATATCGACAGCGCCGCGCTGGGGATGCTGGTTTTCGTCACCGGCGAGATGGCGCGGAGAGATGGCAAGGCGGTTCTGGTCGGCGCCAATCAAAGGGTGACCGATGTGATTACGCTGGCCCATGTCGATCAGATACTAACTCTTGCTCCCAACATGGAAGCGGCCAAGGCGCTGCTGGCCAAGTAATCAGCGCTGGTATTCAACGCGGCCGCCGATGATCGTGGTCAGCGGTTCAATGTTGCGGATTTCGTCTTCCGGGCAGGAGAGAAAATCGCGGCCGGTGATCACGAGGTCGGCGAACTTTCCAGGTTCGATGGATCCTTTTTCCTTCTCACTGAACTGCAAATAGGCCGCCCAGATTGTGTACATCTTCAGAGCCGTGCGGCGGTCCACGCGTTCTTCGGGATAGATGACTTTCCCCTCGGTGGTGCGGCGGGTGATGGCCATCCACATGTTGAAAAAGGGATTGAAGGGATTGACGGCGTTGTTCTTGTCGTGCCCGATCATGTGGTCGCTGCCGCCCGCCGAGATGATGCCGGCGCGAACGAGCGATCCGAACGACGCGAAATAGCGCATGTTGCTCAAGCCGAAGACGCGCTCCAAAGCCGGCACGTCAAAGTGCAGCCAGCCGGGTTGAATGTCGGCCAGAATGCCCATTCGCGCCATTCGCCGGATGACTTCTTCGCTCATGAAGCTGCCGTGCATGACATGGGAACGCGTGGGCGCGATGGGCTTTGCCTTATCCAGCCGCTCAAAAGCGTCGAGCAGGGTGTCAATGGCGGACCCGCCTTGCGCGTGCGCGGTAAGCTGCCAGCCTTTGTCGCGGGCGGCGGCAAAGATGGCGGTCAGCTTGTCCACGTCGACAAAGAGGGTTCCGCGGCTGTGGGGGTCGGTTTGGCCGTAGAGTTGGCGTCCGAAGGGGCCGTAGGGCATTCTCTGGTAGGCCGTCCCCACCGATTGCCCGCCGTCGAGCGTCACCTTGAACGATCCGAACTTGAGCCACTCGTCTCCCTGGTTGGTGGTCCACGTGGAGGCCTGGATTTCGCGTGTAATCGCATCGAGAGGGCGATCGGTGTTGATGCGCCAGGTGGCAACGGTGCGCACGTGAAGCTTGTTCAGGCGGCGCAGCGTTTGAAACAGCGGGTAGTCGGCTGGCGGCACGATACGGTCGCCGACGGTGGTCAGCCCCGCGGCGGCGTAGAGACTGAGCATCTTTTCGAGCGCGCTCAGTTTGCCGGCTTCGGTAAACGGTTGCGCCTGGTGGATTCCTTTGAGCAGATGCGAGGCGTTGCGCAGGATGCCGTTCGGCTCGCCATCGGGACCCTTGACCACTTCACCCCCGGGCGGATTGGGCGTGTCGCGCGTAATGCCGCTGATTTTGAGCGCCAGCGAGTTGGCCGCCCACACGTAACTGCCGTCGAAAGCGACCGGGTGGGTGGTGGAGACGTCGAGGTCCTGGCGGGTTGGCATGCGCATCTCTTTGAGGCGCGGCGGAAGGGTGCGCGGCACCACGATCCACTCGCCTTTGGCGGTGGTCTTGGCCCGTTCCCGGATGTAGCGCTGAATGGAAGCGATGCTGTCGAGCGGCGGGAGTTTGGCGCGGTATTCCGACAGCCCGGCGCCCAGCGCGTGGACGTGCGCGTCAATCAGTCCGGGCAGCACAGTCTTGCCTTGCAGGTCGGTCAGACGGGTGTTTGGACCGCGCTCATCCTTCAAAACCTGCGCGCTCGTTCCCACGGCGGTGATGCGGCCGTTTTTGATGGCCACAGCCTCGGCCACGGAGAACCGCGCGTCGACGGTGACGACCTTGCCATTGTGGAGAATCCAATCGGCGTCGGCCGCCGCGAGGAGCGCGGGCAGGAGGAGGACGGAGAAGCGTGCTCGTGGGTAATTCACTTGGCACGATTCTATCCGGAACGGGGGACCAGCGCATTTGCCGCGTCCTCCACCGCCGCAAGTTCTCCAGTCTGATGCGCGGGCGAGTCAGGGCGTTGTCTTGGACAAGGAACGCACCCACGCCACTTGCACATTAGCGCGCTTGGAGAGCACTTTTTCGACGTTCGAGGGCGGCCATTCGTAATAGCCGCTTCCAACGCGGCTGACGATTCGCGCCAGGAAGTAATCCTTGCCGTACTGCCGGAAGGCGACGCCGGATCCGCGGTTCGGTTGATCAAAGTCACGAACCGGCGGAATCAGGTACGCCTGCTCGCCCCTTGGTCCCAGAACCAGGATGCGCTGGTCGCTGCCGATCTCGATCCGGTAGAGACCGGATGGATAGGTCTTGGACCCGGCGTGAAACTCGAAGGGAATTTCGACTTGCATCGCCGTGGTCTGCGCCCATAGCGATGCGGAGGCCAACAGCAAGCCGGAGGCGCCCAGCAGCGCGTTCCGAGTGACTTTCAATAATAGGTTCCGCATAACTCTCCTGCCTCTCCTGCCTCGAAACTGAGCTTCGTTTTGAGCTTCGCTCGATGCTTTAGAGGAGTAGACGAAGATGCGCGGCGTTTGGGTCTGAAAGGTTGCTTTGGTAAACAGGCGGGTACGGGCCAGGGTGATGTTGCGATTACAACCTCGCGCGCTGCGCTATGATCCCAACAAGAGGACTACCCACGGAGCCTTTACTCTTGTTGCAAGGATAACTGCGTATGGATGGATCCGCGGTTCGCGGTAGCGAATCCGCACAGACTCCCACCGGACGGCTCGACTCGTGGAAGGAAATCGCCAACTACCTCAAGCGCGGCGCCCGGACGGTACAGCGATGGGAGCGCGAAGAAGGGCTGCCCGTGCACCGGTTGAGGCACGACAAGCTGGGGTCCGTCTACGCGTTCCAATCCGAACTCGATGCCTGGTGGGAGAGCCGGCATGAACGGCTCGATCAGGAACCGGCGGCGGGCGCGCCGGAAGAGCGTTCGATTGCCGTACTGCCGTTTGCCGACTTGAGCAAGGAGAAGGACCAGGGGTACTTTTGCGAAGGAATCGCGGAAGAGATTATCGGGACTCTGGGCCGGATTCGTGGACTTCGCGTGGCGTCGCGAACATCATCGTTCCGCTTTAAGGAGAGCGCCGCCAAGGTCGCCGAAATCGGACGTGTGCTGCGGGTGACGGCCTTACTCGAAGGCAGCGTTCGCAAGTCGGGCGATCAACTTCGGATCTCGGTTCAATTGATCGCGACCGATGATGGGTACCACGTCTGGACGGAGACCTATGACCGGACGCTGGGAGACATCTTCAAGGTACAGGCGGAGATTGCGCGGAGCGTGGCCAAGGCGTTGGAGTTGACGCTGAGCCCGGGCGAAAGAGAGGCGCTGCGGCGCGCTCCGACTTCGAACATGGAGGCTTACGATTTGTATCTGCGAGGCCGCCGGTTCTACTACCAGTACGGTCCGGCGGACATGGAATACGCGATCCAGTTGTTTACGCGCGCCGCCGAAAAAGACGCCGGATTCTCGCTCGCTTACTCGGGTCTGGCCGACAGTTGGTCGTTCCTGTATCTCTACGCGGAGCGCAAGCCGATCCTGCTGGAGATGGCGGACCATGCGAGCAAGAGAGCGGTTGAACTGGATCCGGAATCTGGACAGGCGCAAGCGTCGCGGGCGCTCGTGTTGTCGCTGGAGGGCAGCGACCAGGAAGCCGAAGAGGCGTTTGGACGCGCCATCCGGCTGGATGAAGGCCTGTTCGAGGCGCGCTATTTCCACGCCCGCCATTGTTTCGCACGCGGGCGGCTGCAAGACGCGTTGAGGCTATATGAAGAGGCGATCCGGATTCGTCCGGAAGACTACCAGTCGCGCCTTCTGATGGCGCAGATTTATGACGACCTTGGCAATGGCGACATGGCGAAAGAAGTCCGCCGCGCCGGAGTTCAACTGGCCGAACAGCATCTGCGGCTGAACCCCGACGACGTTCGCGCCATTTACATGGCCGCAAACGGCATGGCCGGGTTAGGGCAGCGGAACACGGCGCTTGAATGGGCGGCGCGCGCCCTGACGATGCGTCCCGCGGACTCGATGGTGCTCTACAACGTGGGCTGCATTTATTCGATGCTGGGTCTCAAAGACGAGGCCGTCGCCACGCTCGAACGCTCTGTCGAGAGGGGGCTGGTTCAGCGCGGGTGGTTCGAAAACGACAGCAACCTGGATGCGGTGCGAGCGGATCCGCGTTTCCAGGAGCTGCTCAAGAAGCTCTGATAGCGCGCTATCGAGCCAGCAGGCGCTTCAACTCGCCGGCGGCGACTTCGGTTTGCGGGGTGAAATGGGGACCAGCCGCATAGCGGAGCAGGCGGTCAAAGAGATACACGGCTTCCGGGAACGCCTCGTCGAGATGCTCACGCAGGCGCAGCGTGGTGACCAGCAGGCGGCCCTGGCCCACCTTGGCTTCGACGATGTAACCGGTCTTGGACAACGGCTTCTGCTTAGCGAGGAATGAGGCGGTTGTCCGGAGCCCGCCGGCGATCGGGACCAGGGATTGCGGCCAGCGGTCCAGGTTGAGGTTCCATGCGCCCTCCAGGAGATTGAAGAACTGCAAGTCGCAATAGCCGT
>JADZCI010000160.1 GCA_020851655.1 Bryobacterales bacterium | reverse complement strand
CTTCACCTAAGTGCAAGTCTACTCCCAAATCCGTCCTTTGCAATAGATGCGAATCTGCCGACATGCGAATTTCCCTCTACCTCGCTGATTCAGAAGGAAATCGATTTTCCGTGCGAAGTTCCTGCCTGGTCATGGACGAAACGGTCGCACCGGGGTTGCCGAACTGCGGCGTATTGGTCAACCCGAAGCACTCGGCGCGAAACTGCAGCACAAAGCGCTCGGTGAGGTTGAAGTTCCGGAAAACACTGCCGTCCAGGTTGAATACGCCCGGCCCCCGCAGGATGTTGCGGCCGGTGTTGCCAAACCGGACGGCCGTCACTGGCGCAAACGCCAGGGGATCAAAGTAGGACTGTCTTGAACCATGTCCTCCAAGGATCTCGACGTTCATCTTCACCTGGTCCGCGGTCTGCGTATTGCCTGGCGCGTTGACCGACGTGCCCGAGCTCTGAACCGTGAACGGCGTGCCGCTCATGCGGCTGAGAATCCAGTTCAATTGCCAGCCGCGCAGCAACGCCGAGGTGAACCCGGTTTGCGCCAGCCGGTGCTTGGGACCGAATGGAAGGTCGTAGACTCCATAGAACTGGAAATTGTGAGTCCGGTCGAAGCCTGCCACCGCCTTGTTGCGGTGCAGCATGGGAACCCAATGCCAGGTGAGACCGGAATCCTGATCGTCACCGTAGGTGAGCGACCTCGATAATGTATAGGAAACGCCCAAGGTGGAACCAGCGACGCGGCGCGTAGCCTGCATTTGCAGGCCGTTATACTGCGAGGTGTTGAAGGGGGTGTGGTAGGTGATGTTGGAGATGCGGCCGAACTGGGGATAGAGGGCCCTGCCGCTGTTGCCGCCGCCCGGTCCCGCCGCGTTGATGTTCTGGTTGACGGTCTGGCGGATTCCGCGGCTGCCGACATAGGCCGCCTGCACGTTGAACCCCGCGCCGACATCCCGCTGAACGGTGAAATTGTAGGACTGAATGTATCCGCGGTGGAACACCTGCGGAAACGTCGTGGTGCCGACCGCCAAGGGCAGCGTGAAGACGGATTGACTCAGATCCGGACCGACAACCTCGGGAATCCCGGTTCGTAAGGTCCCGGCCGCCTGGAAGCTGGTGGCGCCCGAATACTGCGTCGAAATCGTCGCCGGATAATCGTCCCGCAAATAGCGGAACGAGTCGGGATCGACGCTGATGCCATACCCGGCGCGCACCACCGTCTTTTCGTTCATGCGAAACGCGATGCCGATACGGGGCGCAATCTGCCCTTTCCCCACATCGTAGCCGCCGCGGTAGACCTTGTCGGTGTTGGGGTCGTACCTCTCCCCGGCCCAATGGTCCCGCGTGGGGGCGGCGTAATATTCATAACGCATGCCGTAGTCAATCGTCAGTTTGCGGGTCACCTGCCACATGTCGCGCGCAAACAACCCGTAGGACGGCATACGCACCGTGGCCGGGTTCATGTACTGAACATCCTTGCCCATGCTGAAGGGCAGGCCCAGCAGGAAATCGGCCCAACTGTTGAACCCTGTCGTCGCCACTCCGCCGTTCAACGAGGTCAGGCCGCCGTTGAAGTTGAAACCGCCGCGCGGGCCGTTGGACGCTTGCGGCTGGAAGTGATTGATGTCGTACTTGCTGAACTCGAATCCAAACCGGAACTGGTGGCTGCCTTTCACCCAGCTCACGTTCTCGTTGGTGACATACTGCGGGTCGCGGAACAGGAACGGGTTGGAGACGTTCGGATTGCCAATGCTCGAAAAAGTGTTGAACGTGAAGCGCGGATAGCCGCCCTGCAAACGGTTGGGACCATTCGTGCCGGGAATTTTCAGTACGTCCAAGCCGTAATTCTTGTCGATATCAATGTTCTCGGCGCTCAGGCGCAGACGGGTGTAGCCGACGACGGCGTCAAAGAGCACTCGGGGTGAGAACATGTAGGTGCCGCCGATGCCGGCGCTATGGATCATGCCCGGCGCCAGCCCCGGTTGCCCCCCTCCGGTGGCATCTCCGCCCGCTTCACCGAGCGATGGAGGATCGAAAAACTCGGTAGGCGAAAAGCTGTACCGCCCGAACATCTGGAACTTGTCCGTGGCGTGGTAGTTGATCTTGAAATCGACGTTATCGCGCAATGCCGTGTACCGTCCGGTGGCCAGGTAGTTGTTCGGAAACACGCTTTGGTTCGGCGCGGGGATCAGTTTGGCCATGTAGTCCGACGCCGGGTCGAACCGCGATGACGGGATCACGTTGTCGGCAAACGGCGTCCGTCCCGTGCCGTTGGCGGCGCCGGTTCTCGGGTCATAGATCGTAGTCCCGGTACCCTTGAAGTCGCCTGCCTTGAGCGCCGCCGTCGGGACCGTCCGGAACGCGGTCACCGCTCTCCTTCGCGTCGTGCGTTCCCAATCGGAGAAAAAGAACAGCTTGTTCTTTACGATCGGCCCGCCGATTGTGCCGCCAAACTGGTTAGACAGGTCCTTGGGTGGACGGTTCGGGTCGCCCGTGCAGGAGTACAGGCAGTAGAAGTAGTTGCGCGCCTTGATCGCGCTGTTGGTGTGATACTCCCAGGCCGATCCGTGAAATTCGTTCGTCCCCGACTTGATGGTCACGTTCATCGCGGCGCCGCCCGCCATTCCCTGTTCCGCATCAAAGCTGTTGCTCACCAGGTTGACCGTCTCAACGGCTTCCACCGGAGGCACGTATGCAACCAGGCGCGGCAGCCACGGGTGGCTGATCGTCGCACCGTCCAGTTTTGTGTTGTTGCTCGATTGCGGCATCCCGTTGGCTTGCGTAACCATCGACCGCTGAGGATTGCCGGAATCGGAATGCGCCTCGGTGGGCGGCGTATACCCGGGGAGGATCTTGTAGAGGACCTGGAAATTGCGGCCTTGAGAGTTAATCAGCGGAAGATCCGTGATCTGGTTGGACCGGATCACATTGTTGATATCGGCGCGGTCCGTCTGTAAAGACACCGAACTGGCGCTCACCGTCACGCTTTCGGCCACCTGCGACACCTGCATCGTGGTGTCCAGGCGGACCACCGTGTTGGTGGTGATCACCACGTTTTCGAGCACACGCGTCGCAAACGATGTGGCGGAAATCGTGACCTTGTAGGTCCCCTGCTGCAAATCCGTGAAAAGGTACACGCCACGCTCATCCGTCGTGGCTGTTTTGGCGATACCCGTGGCGACGTTGAGAGCTTCGACTTTTGCCCCGGGAACGGACGACCCGCTTGGGTCGGTGATGTTTCCCGTCAGCGATCCATAAAGGACCTGCGCATCGAGGGCGGGCTTGCAAACCAGAAAAACGGCAAGCACACCCAACCTCAAAGCGATTGAGCGGAACACGAATAGAGAGTTTGACATGGGACCTCAAAAGTAAGGTTTGTAACGCCTAATGTGAGTAGCATGCCGTAGCGTGCCGCAATTTGCAAGAGCCATCCGGTCTTGCTCCGGAGTTTTCAGCGCTTCGTTATCCTGATTTCTTATGCGGATGCCGTTGGTTCTCCTGTTCGCCGCGGCCGCCGGGCACGCGCAGTCCTTCGAATTCTGGCCTGGCGCCCAGTACGAGGCTGCCATTCCGGCGGCCGAAAAAGTCCTCGGCTACAAGATCGGGGATCGGGTCGCGCCGCCCGCCGACCTGGTACGGTACTTTGAAGCGCTGGCCGCGGCCGCGCCGGCGCGAATCAAAGTCTTTGATTACGCCAAGTCATGGGAAAACCGCCGGCTCATCTACGCCGTCGTCGGGTCGGAGGCCAATCTGAGGCGCATCGACGGTATCAAAGCCGCGCAACTCCGGCTCGCCGATCCTCGCAAGACCTCGCCGGAAGAAGCGCGGAAACTGATGGCGGGTCTGCCCGCGATCATCTCATTGTCCTACGGGGTCCACGGGAACGAGATTTCCTCGCCCGATGCGGCTATGCAGACCGCCTATCACCTCCTGGCTTCCAGAAACGACAAGGTGGTCCAGGACATTCTTTCGAACGTGCTTGTCCTCATCGATCCCATTCAAAATCCCGACGGGCGAAATCGCTTTGTGTACAACTTCGAAGCCAACGAAGGGCTGGAACCGGATCCCAATCCCGCGGCGGCGGAGCGGGCTGAGCCGTGGCCCGGCGGGCGCGCCAACCACTACCTCTTCGACATGAACCGCGACTGGTTTGCGATGACGCAACCGGAAACTCGCGGCCGAGTCCGTTACCTCAACGAATGGCTCCCGCTGGTCTATGTCGATCTGCACGAGATGGGCACGGACTCGAGCTATTTCTTTACGCCCGGATCGCTGCCCTACAACCCGAACCTGACGCAGGATCAGATCGACCAGATGAAATGGTTCGGCCAGAACAATGCCAAATGGTTCGATCAGTTCGGTTTCACGTATTTCACGCGCGAAGTCTTCGACGAGTTTTATCCGGGCTACGGCGCCAGTTGGCCATGGTTCTACGGCGCCATGGGAATGACATTCGAGAACGCCTCGGTGCGCGGACTCGTCGCCCGCCGTTCAGACGATTCGCTCTACACGTTTCGCGAGAGTGTCCGGAAACATTTTGCCGCCTCCATCGCGACTTGCGAAACCGCCCACATCCACCGCGAGCGCCTGTTGTCGAATTTCTACAAGTACCAGCAGACAGCCATCGAAGAGGGCCAGCGCGACGCGATCAAAGAATACATCCTGCCGTACGCCGGCGACACTTCGGCGGTCGACAAACTGGGACACCTGCTGGCCAGCCACGGGATTGAGGTCAAGCGCGCCACCGCCGCCTTCAAGAACTCGGGTAAGGAATATCCGGCCGGGTCCTATGTGATATCGCTGGCGCAACCTCGCAAGCGCTTCGTCCGAACCCTGATAGATCCCGAGACGCCGCTCAAAGCCGACTTCATCAAGGAGCAGGAGCGCCGCCGGAAAAAGCGGCTTCCAGACGAGATCTACGACGTAACCGCCTGGTCATTGCCGATGAACTACAACGTCGAATCCGCCGCCGCCGCGGAAGTCTCCTCCGGCAGCTTCGAGCCGGTCAAGCCCAACACGGAGCCCGCGCCCGGAGGGGTCTCCGGCAAGGCGGAGGTAGCCTACCTTGTGCCGTGGGGCACACAGGCGGCTGCGCGCTTTCTAACCGCCGCTCTGCGTGCGGACCTCAAGATTCTCACGGCCAACAAGCCATTCAAACAGACCGGCCGGCTGTTCCCGAGCGGATCGCTGATCCTGATGGTCAAGCACAATCCGGCGTCGATTCACGAGACGGTAGCGAAGCTGGCTGCCGCGTCGGGGGCGCATGTCGTGCCGACCAACACAAGTTGGGTGGATGACGGCATCGATTTTGGCAGCAACAATGTCTCGACGCTTCGCAAGCCCGCCATCGCCATGCTGTGGGATTCTCCCGTCTCTTCGCTGTCCGCCGGGCAGACGCGCTTTGTCCTGGAACGGCAGTATGGGTATCCCGTGACGGTGCTTCGCGCACCGGCGCTGGCTACGGCGGACTTGAATCGCTTCCACGTGTTGATCTTTCCGGACAGCGGTTCTGCGTCCGGTTACGGTTCGGCCATCAGTCCGGCCGCGCAGGATCGAATCAAGGCATGGGTGCGAGCGGGAGGAGTGGTGATTGGCGTTGGTTCCGCCATGACATTCCTGTCGAGCCCGCCGATGGGTTTGCTTGCGGTGCGGCAGGAAGGCTCGGCTAGAGAGGCGGCTCCGCGCCCGGCGGACACCTCGAAACCGCCGGCGGCGGCGCCAGCCGCATCGCCCGCGCCGGGCGGCGCCAGTGCTCCCGCCGGTGGCGCGCCCCCGCCGGGAAAGATTCTCGCCAATCAGGAGGACTTCGACAAAGCGATTGTGCCCGACAACCAACTGCCGGACCCGGTTCAAGGCGTTCTCGCGCGCGCCAAGGTCGATCCCGAGCATTGGATCACCGCGGGATTGCCTCCTTCGGTGTATGTCCTGGTCAGTGGCCGCAACATTTTCTCGCCTGTCAAGCAGGACCGCGGTGTCAACGCCGTCGTCTTTGAAGGGCCGGAAAAGCTGCTTGCCGGAGGCTACATTTGGGAAGAGAACCGCAAGCAACTCGCCTATAAACCGGTGGTTGTCGTTCAGAACGAAGGGCGGGGCGTAGCCGTCGGGTTCACGGTCGATCCGAATTTCCGCGCATACATGGACGGCCTGAACGTGCTGTTCCTGAACTCGGTGTTCCGTTACCCCTACGCCGGGCGCGGCGCCGGCGCGTCGCACACCGAGAGAGAATAGGCCGATGGACATCTCGCGCCGGGATTGGCTTGCCGGGGCCGCTGTCTCCTCAGCCGCCGGACCAGATCACCCTCTCACGGTGGATACCCACATCCATCTCTTCTCGGAGGATCAGCGGCGGTTTCCCTATCACCGGAACGCTACCTACCGGCCCCCAGCCGCCCCTCTTCCGGGCTATCTCGAATTTGCCAGACAGGCTGGAATCAGCCACGCTGTCATCGTCCATCCCGAACCCTACCAGGACGACCACAGTTACCTTGAGTACTGCTTTGCGCACGAACCGTCGCCGCTCTTCTTCAAAGGAACGTGCCTGTTCGATCCGCTCGACCCGGCCACCGCCGGCCGTATCCGCCAGATCGCGGCGCGCAAGCCGAAGCGGATCGTTGGCCTTCGTATTCACTGCAACCGGGCGCGCGGTGTGGCCCCGGCCACGTCCGGCGCGATTCGGGACCGCGACCTCCGGGACCCGCGTGTCAAAGTCACTCTTGGCGTGCTCCAGGACTTGCGCATGGCGGCGCAGTTTCACATCATCCCGTACCACGCCGCCGCTGTCCTGGCGCTGGCGGCGGAGTTTCCCGGCGTCCAGTTCATCATCGATCACTTGGCGCGGTCCGGCGCCGGAACTCCCGCCGAGTACGCCCACGTGCTCGAGATGGGGCGGTTGAAGAACGTGGTGATGAAGTTCTCAGGCGTCGCGTACTCCTCACAGGAACCTTACCCGCATGCCGATGCCCGCGCGCTCGTGCGGCAGACGTACGACGCGTTTGGCCCGGACCGGATGATCTGGGGAGGTCTGGGCCAGACCGCGCCGGATTATCGCAAGCAAACCGAACTGTTCGAGCAGATGTTCGCCTTCGCCTCGGCCGGGGACCGGAACAAGATTCGCGGCGGGAACGCGATGAGGCTGTTCTGGGCCTAACCCCGCCCGCTGCGGCGATAGCGGGATTTTTGCGCGGCGGTCATCTTCTCGGTCGCGTACTGGTAAATCAGACGCGCCGACTTTTCCTTCCACTCCAGCAAGTACTGCTCCACCGGGCGGGTGTGCTTTTTCCAGGCTTCCCTCAGGAACCAGCCCAAGCCTTGATGGACCACGCGTTCCTCGTCGAGCATCATCGGCCGCAGAAAATCGAGCAGCGGCGCCAGTTCGGTTGTCCCGGCCAGCAGCGAGATCATCGAGACGGGAACCGCGCGGCGCTGGAACTTGGGCGCGGCCGTGCGCCACGAGGTAAAGTCATCCAGTTTCAAGCGGCGCATTTTGAGCAGCGGCCCCAGCACCTCCGAACACAGGACATCGGTATGGGCCCAATTCCGGATGCCATCCTCAAACCAGCGGGCCAGGACTGGCATATGCTGCGATTCAAACTGGCTCTTGTGAGCGGCTAGAAATTGAATCGCCAGGGAGCCTTCTTCGTATTTCCCGCTGGCCATCAGTAACTTGCCAGCCTTGAGAAACCCGGACAGGCCTACTGTGCCGTACGCTTCGAGCCAGGCGGCTTTTTGCGTAGTCCAGATGTCATGGTTTTTATCGAGCAGGCCCCATGCATCGTAGCCTTCGCTGAAGTAGCGGGCCCACTTGCCCGCCGACTTCTCGTCGGCATGCGTCCGGCAGTACTCTTCGATTTCCCGTACCAGGACCTCCGGGGTCAGTCTTGGCTTGGCCGCCACCGCCGCCGGGTCGACCCTACTTGCGGGACTTCCGTAACGACTGGATGGCGCTTTCACGTTCTCCGCGGGACCACGCATCTTGCATCTCCTGATCCGTCTTGCCTGAAACTCGGCCAAGCAGCAAATATGCCGGCAGTGCGTGAGGCAGATACTGCCATTGTGACATTTCGTACAGCGACGCCATGGCGCGGTCCCGAATATTGTCCAGGACGATCTCATTTGGCTTGTCGGTGAAGAAGAGCAAGGCGTTGGCGCCCTCCAGACGGTCGCTCAGTGAACTGGAGTTCAACATCTCGACAAACCAGGTCGGCTGCACACGCAGGTGAAGGCCGGGATTGAGCGAACCGTAGAACGCGATGGCCTTCAGGGCGCGCGCCGCATTCCGGCGCGTTCCTTCGTCAGGATCCTGCAATCCCACCTGCAAATCGTCGATGACCTTCGACTTGTCCTTGGCGTAACCGATGACATAGGCCGCAATCGCACGCTGTTCCGGGTCGCCGGACTGGCGCAGCACCTCGCGCAACTTGTCTTCGTGCAACTCAGCAAGGCCGGCCATCCTGTCCTGCAAGGTCCGGCAGGGCAAGTCGGCCATTAACGAGTGCCCCCGCGTCAGGTCTTCCTGTGTCTGGCCCGAGGCGGCGGCGCGGGCCAGGGCGGAGGCAAAATCCCGGTATACCGCGGTGATTTCGGCTGGCAAATCCACGTCCTTGTCCGGTTCCGGAAGCACTTGAAACGCGCTGGCGCCACGCTCCTCGATTCCGACGTACAGGATCACCTTGCCGTCCTGGCAACAGAAACCCTCCACTCTGGCGCGCACCACATCCGGCACATCCTGGAGGTTCTCTTCGACTTCCGTCTTGGACGCCGGAATCGGGTCTCCGGCGTTCACCCGCAAGGCCTTGCTGATTCGCGCCGGCGGCACTTTCTTGGCGCCAAAGATCTCGACCCAGCCAACACGAGGTTGGGCGGCCATGATGAGGGGGAAGAAAAGCAGAAGGGCCTTCATGCAAATGCTGCTACTTCTATTTTGACTCGGCGCCGCCCGGCCCGGTTACCCCAAACCCGCTTCAGTGCGGCACCTGGGTGAAATCCAGCATAAGGAATGCCAGAAACGCGCCGGATACCTGGGGCATCTGGCGCATCCTGACCAGCGGGTGCGGAATTCATCTTCGCGTCAACTCACTAAACACTTGTGTTTGAGACAATCCGGTCTGAAAAGAATGATGGAAGCCCGCGTGCTACTCGTAGGGCAGCGTTATCATTCCCCATGCCACGACAAAAAGTCACAATTGACGGCAATGAAGCCGCCGCTTACATTGCGCACAGAACCAATGAAGTCATAGCCATCTATCCGATCACGCCCTCTTCTCCCATGGGGGAATGGTCAGACCAATGGTCGAGCGAAGGAAAGCCAAACATTTGGGGCACCATCCCGAGTGTGGTCGAGATGCAGAGCGAGGGTGGCGCCTCCGGCGCTGTCCACGGTGCGTTGCAGTCCGGCAGCCTTTGTACGACGTTTACGTCGGCGCAAGGTCTCCTGCTGATGATCCCCAACATGTACAAGATCGCGGGCGAACTTACGCCCACGGTGCTCCATGTGGCAGCCCGCTCGATTGCGGCTCACGCGCTGTCGATCTTCGGCGACCACCAGGACGTCATGGCGGTGCGTCAGACCGGCTTTGCGCTGCTGTCGTCCAACTCGGTTCAGGAAGTCATGGACATGGCTCTGATTTCCCAGGCGGCGACGTTGGAATCGCGTGTTCCGTTTGTTCACTTCTTTGATGGATTCCGTACCTCGCACGAAGTGGCCAAGGTCGAACAACTGACCGAAGACGACATGCGCGCGATGTTGTCCGATGACGCGGTCCGTGCCCACCGCACCCGGGCGCTCAACCCGGACCGCCCCGTCATCCGCGGGACGGCGCAGAACCCAGACGTCTATTTCCAGGCCCGCGAAACCGTCAACAAGTACTACAACGAGTGTCCTGAGGTCGTCGAGAAGGTGATGGCGCGCTTCGCCGGGCTTGCGGGACGGTCCTACCATCTCTTCGACTACGCCGGGGCTCCGGACGCCGAGCGGGTGGTGATCCTGATGGGCTCCGGCGCCGAGGCGGTCGAGGAGACTGTCGAGGAACTTCTGAAGCAAGGCGAAAAGGTCGGTGTCCTCAAAGTCCGCCTCTTCCGCCCATTCTCCATCTCTCACTTCCTGAAGGCCCTCCCTCCGGGCGTGAAATCCATCGCCGTGCTGGACCGCACAAAAGAACCGGGCGCGGCGGGCGAGCCTCTCTATCTCGACGTCATCACCGCCTTTGCCGAAGGTATGACGGAGGGCCGGTGGCCGCAAGGCGCCATGCCGAAGATTGTCGGCGGACGCTACGGACTGTCGAGCAAGGAATTTACTCCGGCGATGATCAAAGGGGTGTTCGACGAACTGTCGAAGCCGTCGCCGAAGAATCACTTCACGATTGGCATCGAGGACGACGTCACCCATACATCTCTTTCCTACGACCCGTCGTTCTCAACGGAAGATCCGCGGACCGTTCGCGCCCTCTTCTACGGCTTGGGCGCGGACGGCACCGTGGGCGCCAACAAGAACTCGATCAAGATCATCGGCGAAGAGACCGAAAACTACGCACAAGGGTATTTCGTTTACGATTCCAAGAAGTCCGGTTCGACGACGACGTCGCACTTGCGCTTTGGACCGCGTCCCATCAGATCGTCCTACCTGATTTCTCGCGCCAACTTTATCGCCTGCCACCAGTACATGTTCCTGGACCGGCTGGACATGCTGAAAAGCGCCGATCCGGGCGCGACCTTCCTGTTGAATAGCCCGCTGCCACCCGATCGGGCGTGGGACAGTCTCCCGCGGATCACGCAGCAGACCATCATCGATAAGAAGCTGAAGTTCTACGTCATCGATGCGTACGGCGTGGCCAAAGAGACCGGCATGGGGTCGCGCATCAACACGGTGATGCAAACCTGCTTCTTCGCCATCAGCGGTGTCCTGCCGCGCGAGGAAGCGATCGCGCAGATCAAGAAGGCCATCGTGAAAACGTACGGCCGCCGCGGTGAAACGGTGGTTCAGAAGAACTTCGCGGCGGTCGATCAGACGCTGGACCGGTTGCACCAGGTGGAAGTGCCTCAGGCGGTGACCAGCCAGATGAAGTTGCGGCCGCCGGTGCCTTCCCAAGCGCCCGCCATCGTCCAGGAGATGCTGGCGCCGATCATCGCCGGGGATGGCGATTCCCTGCCGGTTTCCGCGCTGCCGGTGGACGGGACTTTCCCCAGCGGCACGGCGCAATGGGAAAAACGCAACATCGCGCTCGAAATTCCCGTGTGGGACGAGCAGCTTTGCATTCAGTGCGGCAAGTGCGTCCTGGTCTGCCCGCACGCCACGATCCGCTCCAAGATCTACGATCCCAAGCTGTTGGAGAATGCGCCGCCCACCTTCAAACATAGGGCCGCCGCCTGGAAGGACTACAAGGACCTCGCCTACACGCTCCAGGTGGCGCCGGAAGACTGCACCGGCTGCATCCTTTGCGTGAACGTATGCCCGGTCAAGGACAAGAAAGTGCCGAAACGGAAGGCCATCAACATGGAGCCGCAAGCACCCTTGCGCGAGCCCGAGGCGGCCAACTGGGACTTCTTCCTCTCCCTTCCGGAATTCGACCGGCGCGGCCTTTCCTTTGGCCAGGTGAAGGACATTCAGCTCCTGCAACCGCTGTTCGAGTTTTCGGGCGCCTGCTCGGGCTGCGGCGAAACACCCTACGTCAAGCTGCTGACACAGTTGTTCGGCGACCGGACGATGATCGCCAACGCAACGGGCTGCTCGTCGATTTACGGCGGCAACCTGCCCACAACGCCCTATACGACGAATCCGGAAGGCCGGGGTCCCGCCTGGTCCAACTCCCTGTTTGAAGACAACGCGGAATTCGGCATGGGCATGCGCCTGTCCATCGACAAGCAAAGCGCCTATGCGCAGGAACTGCTGGAGAAGTACGGGCCGCGGATTGGAGACGAACTCGCCAAGGGCATCCTCGGCGCCGACCAAGCGGCCGAGTCCGGTCTCCTCGAGCAGCGGGAACGGGTTGCCGCTCTCAAGACCCGCCTGAACGAGATGATTGGCTCAGGCACGCAACCGGTGAACGTGTACAAGGACCTGCTGGCTGTTGCCGATTCGCTGGTCAACCGCAGCGTCTGGATTGTCGGCGGTGACGGTTGGGCGTACGACATTGGATTTGGCGGTCTCGACCACGTGCTCGCTTCGGGCCGCAACGTCAACGTCCTGGTTCTGGACACGGAGGTCTACTCCAACACCGGCGGCCAGATGTCAAAGTCCACTCCGCGCGGGGCGGTCGCCAAGTTCGCGGCGGGTGGCAAACCGGCCGCCAAGAAGGACCTCGCGATGATCGCCATGAGCTACGGCAACGTCTACGTGGCGAAGATCGCCATGGGAATGAGCGACACGCAAACCGTGAAGGCGTTCCTCGAAGCCGAGTCCTGGGATGGCCCCTCGATCATCATCGCTTACAGCCACTGCATCGCCCACGGTTATGACATGCAGTACGGCTGCGACCAGCAGAAGCTGGCGGTGCAATCCGGCCACTGGCCTCTGTTCCGCTACAATCCGCGCCTGTCGGCCGAAGGCAAGAATCCGTTCCAACTGGATTCCAAGGCGCCTTCGATTCCGCTGGAGAAGTACATATACAACGAAACCCGTTACACAATGCTGGCGCACGCACAGCCTGAGGCGGCCCGCGCCCTGCTCGTCGAAGCTCAAAAGGACGTCCACGACCGTTGGAAGATCTACGAGCACATGGCGGCCAAAGGCGCCGAACCCAAGCCCGCGGTTGAAGCGCCGAAAGCATGAAGAGAGAGACGAAAATGGACATCACTACTGGATACCTTGGACTGAAGTTGCGCACGCCGCTGGTTGCCTCTTCGTCGCCCCTGTGCAAGGAAGTCGGCAATATTCTGCGGCTGGAAGACTCCGGCGCCGCCGCCGTGGTCCTGCACTCGCTGTTTGAGGAGCAGATCACCTTGGAAAGCGGCGCGCTCGACCGCTACCTGTCGGAGACCTCGGACAGTTTCGGCGAGGCCGCCTCCTACTTTCCGGACATGACGACCTACAATATCGGTCCGGAATCCTATCTGAATCACATTCGGAAGGTGAAAGACGCCGTCGATATTCCGGTCATCGCGAGCTTGAACGGCGTTTCTACGGGCGGCTGGATTCGTTACGCGCAGATGATCGAGCAGGCTGGGGCCGATGCGCTGGAGTTGAACGTCTACTACCTGCCTACCGACATGGAAATGACGGGCGCCAAAGTCGAAGAGATTTACTGCGATCTGGTCAGCCATGTCAAGGCCAGCATCCGCATTCCGGTGGCCGTGAAACTGGGCTCGCATTTCAGCGCGCCGGCCAATATGGCCAAGAAGCTGGATGAAGCCGGCGCCGACGCGCTGGTCCTGTTCAACCGCTTTTACCAGCCTGACTTCGACCTCGAGTTGCTGGAAGCCAAGCCCACGCTGACTCTCAGCGATTCCAGCGAGCTTCTCGTGCGCCTCCACTGGACAGCGGTCCTCTACAACCGCATCCGCCCCGACCTGGCGGTCACCGGCGGCGTGCACACGGCCGAGGATGTCCTGAAGAGCATCATGGCGGGCGCGCGCGTCACCATGATGACCTCGGCTCTGCTGCGGCACGGGATTCCTTATCTCGAACGGGTGGAGGAAGACCTGCTTGCCTGGATGGAGGAGCACGAATACGAATCGTTGCGCGAAATGCGCGGCAGCATGAGCTCTCAGGCTGTCGCCGAACCCGCCGCGTTCGAGCGAGCCAACTATATGAGGGTGCTCTCCAGCTACACGCTGAAGAGCGCGGGCCGTTAGGTTGAATCACATTCGGGGCGACACCATGACCTTCTACATCGTCGTACGCCATCGCTACAACCCTGTCCCGGCTTGGAAGAACGAGTGGTTGGATGACAACCGTCTGAAGCGCATCACCACCACCCGCCTGATCGCCGAAAAGTGTCTGGAATTGCGGGACAACGCCGAGCCCCTCAGGGTTCACCGGACACAGTTCGGCACGCGCCGGCCCTCGATCTGTTGCGAGTGCCAGGTGGCCGGTGTAAATATCGGCCCGGACGGGGAGACGGCGACCGTTGAGTTCGATAACTGGAAAGTCCTGAACCTGGCGCCGCTGCGGAGCCCGGCGCGCGGGCAAAGCTGTTACGAAGCCTGAAGCGCCCAACACCGGCGGCGGCAGACAGGCACTTTCTTGAGCCGCATCGGCTTTGTTAGACTGCTTGGACCATGTGGCGTCCCGCCGTTGAGGATGTAGCGCGAGTCAGCCGGATCACCGACCCGCTGATTCGCAACCTCGAAGTCACGCAGGGCTATTACGAGCTTTCGTGCGCATTTGGCGCCCAATCGAACGGTTGGACCAACTGGTGCGCGCTGGCCACCTGGGCGTCGAAACAGGCGGGTCAATCGATCCGTGCCCAGGATGCCGAGGCTGTGTTGAAAGACCGGCTCTCGGTTCCCGCGAAATGGACGGCTCCGCTCGAATCGCTCAATCGCTGGCTGCTGCGCAAAGGAACGTTTAACCCGCATACCCGCTGGGGGCGAATCGTCCGGGCCGTGCCTGGAGTCCTGGACGTCTTTGAACGCACCAGCGAGGCGGTCAGCCGGGGCAACATTAAAGTTTACGACGAGATTGGCCGCGAGTTCGCCCGGTTCCTCGCCCTGTCCGGTTCCACGGTTACGACGGCGGCTGCCGGGTTCAGCCGGTTCATCGAGGAACTCAAGCCCGGCGATCCACCCGAAGGACAGGAATACCTCAAACGCGCCTTTACGCATTATGCGCGCGCCGCCGAAGCGCCGGACGACACGGTCCGCGCACAGTGGATTTACCTGGCCAATATCGAGATCGGATTTCACGAGCAAACGCGCCTGCAACCTGAAATTGCCGAGGCTCTGGATGTTCCGTCCACCGAAGCGCGCCGGCTGGGCCAGCGGATTCTGGCGATTATCGCGCCCGGTTCCCCCACCTGGTGGCCGGTCATTGCCATTCCTCTGGTGTGGGTCCTGGGCGCGCTTGGGGCTGCGCTCCAGTACCTCTCGCGGCATCTCACGCGCGAATTGGTGACGGCGCAGTTGATGAGCCTGCGCCTTCCGGACCGGCTCATGATTCTGTCAGAGGACATCGCTCAGGTCCCACCTCAGCGGCTGGCGGCGCTGGACCGGCCGGAACTGCTCGACTTCGTGCGGCGATTCTTTCCCGATGGCGCCGACAGTATTGCCTGCGGCGCCCGGGACTGGGGTGCGATCGAGCAGCGCATGCGCTACATCGCCCGCCTGTTCCGCTGCATCCAGGAAGACGGGAGTCTTTACCGGGCGCCGTTTTCCGAGGAGCAGGTCCGGCAGATCCGCGCCGGAGTTCTGCCGGACGATCCGCTTTGAAAGGCTCTACAAAGCGAAGCGCCCGGCTTTGAGACCGGGCGCCTTGAGAGATCTGCGAACTTGCGGGGCTTATGCGCCGACCGGCTGGCGGTAGAATTCCGCCATCTTCGCCAGAGGAATCGGTGCAAAGTCGCCGGCGTGGCCAGCCTGGCCAAACTCCACCATGCGTTGCGCCACCACCTTCTTCATGGCTTCGCGCGCGGGCTTCATGTAGCCGCGCAGGTCGAATTCTTCCGGCTTTTCAACGAAGACCTTGCGGATGGCGCCCGTGATGGCCAGACGGTTGTCGGTGTCGACGTTGACCTTCCTGACGCCATGCTTGATGCCGAGCTGAATCTCTTCGACCGGAACGCCCCAGGTGGGCTTGAGCTTTCCGCCGTACTGGTTGATGATGTCCTGCAGGTCCTTTGGCACGCTGGACGAGCCATGCATGACAAGGTGTGTGTGCGGCAGCCGCCGGTGAATCTCCATTAGGAGATCCATCTTCAGGACACTGCCATCCGGCTTCTTGGTGAACTTGTAAGCGCCGTGCGAAGTGCCGATGGCGATGGCTAACGCGTCAACGCCGGTGAGCCGGACAAACTCTTCTGCCTGTGCAGGGTCGGTGACGTGCTCCAGCCCGGTGCCTCCGGCGCCGTGCCCGTCTTCGATTCCGCCCAGGGTTCCGATTTCGCCTTCGACGGTCACGCCCTTGGCGTGGGCCATCTCGACGACCTCGCGTGTGACCCTGACGTTGTACTCAAACGAGGAAGGTGTCTTGCCGTCTTCCATGAGCGAGCCGTCCATCATGACCGAGGTGAAGCCCATGTCGATGGCGGATTTGCAGGTAGCCGGGCTGTTTCCGTGGTCCTGGTGCAGAACCATCGGGATTTCGGGGTAAATTTCGGTCGCCGCGAGCATCAGGTGATAGAGGAAACGGTCCTGGGAATAGGAACGAGCGCCCCGGCTCGCCTGAACGATGACGGGAGATTTGGTCTCGCGCGCCGCTTCCATGATTGCCTGAATCTGTTCCATGTTGTTGACGTTAAAGGCGCCAACGCCATAACCACCCTTCGCCGCCTCATCCAAAAGCTGGCGCATCGAGACTAATGGCATATAAGATTTTCCTCTCCTTTATTCAAGATTCTTCAAACTAGTAGTGTAACGCGTTTCAGGAGAGGAAGATGGGCCGGTTAGAGATACTCCGCCGGAAACTTCCACGGCCGTCTGTAGACCGGCCGTGCGAGCCGGGCCGCTTCTTTGTCTCCCACGATCCGCTCTTTCACGGAATCGAAGCGAATCGACCGTCCGAGCGAGTAGGAGAGGCTCGCCAGGGTGATGGCCAAGTCGAGCTTGTAGTGGTAGTTGACGCTGCAATCCGGCTCCACACGCGACTTGATGGAGTCGAGCCACTGGCGTTCGTGTCCGGGCGAGGGCGGGATCGACTGCGGCGGCGGTGTGGAGTCCTTGAGCAACTCGCCCTCGGCCACGATCTCGTGGTGGCTGTAGTCGGTGTACAAGGTTCCATTGACGGCGTGGAAGTAGATCCCAAGGCGGCGGGCCGGCTTTCCGCGGCCGAAATCGAAGGCGAAGCTGTTGGCGCAGTTCATCATCCACGTCATGGTGAGTTTGGGGTAGCGCCAGGTGACTTCCTGCACATCGGGGGCATCACCGTCATCCTTGATCACAAAGCGGCCGCCCGAGCAGGAGGTGACCTCCGGTACTCCGAGGTCGAGCGCCCAAATGGGCAGGTCGATAATGTGCGGCGCCATGCCGGGCGTCCAGCCGCGTGAGTAATCCCAGAACGAGCAATGATTGTAACTGTCAGCGAAGAGAAGCGAATTGAACGGACGAGCCGGACCGGGCCCCAGCCACATGTTCCAGTCGAGACCCGGGGGCGGGTCCTGTTTCGGCGCGTGTCCGATTCCTTCCGGTCCCTGGTTCATGACGTTAAACGTGTGGACCGTGCTGACCGGGCCGAGTTTACCCGAACGAATCCACTCGACAACGCGGCGGTAGTTGTCGCTGGCGTGAATTTGCGTGCCGATCTGGCTGATCCGCTTGTGGCGCCGGACTGCGTTCCGTACGGCCAGAGTCTCGTCCGGATAGAGTGTCATCGGCTTCTGGAGATAGATGTCTTTGCCGGCTTTGACCGCCTCGATCGCCATGAGCGCGTGCCAGTGTGGGGACGAGGCGATGATCACCCCGTCAACGTCGGATCGGGCCAACAGTTCCCGGAAATCGGAATGGCCCTTGGCGGTGGCTCGATGCAGGTTGAGCGCGGCTTCGCGCCGTTCTGTCGAGACGTCGCAGATGCCGGTCACCACCACGTCCGGGAACTTGGCGCAATTGGCCAGGTTGCCGCGCCCCATGCCGTTGACGCCGATAATTCCGAGATTGATGCGGTCGCTCGGCGCGGTATGGCCGGCGCGTCCCAGCGCCGAAGCGGGAACAATGGTGGGCAGGGTCAGGGCCACAGGCGCGGCCTGCAAGAGCCGGCGGCGGGTTACGCCTTCATCACCCAGGTGCGTCGACATGGTATTTCTCCGACGGAAGCATTGAATCGGTGCGCCTGTCATTATACACTTAATTCGTATTGTGAAAGAAACAATTGGCCGGCGCGTCGGCCTGGAGTTCGGCGGACTCCCCGCCAAATCGGGCAAACAGGACTTGCGACGCCGCAACCTGTTGCTGCTCCTCCACTATATTCAGTCCGAGGGACCGGCTTCCCAGGCTGAGCTGGCTCGCCGCACCCGGCTGAGCCCCGCCACGGTTTCAGGGATACTGCAGCCGCTGATCGAATCACGGATCCTGGTCGAGGAGGGCAAGTCGTCCACCGGGCTGGGCCGGCGGGCTTCCATTCTGGCGTTCAATTCCCGCATCGCCGTCATCGCGGGCGTGTGCATCGATTTGGAGGAGTGCGAGGTTGCGCTGGTGGATCTTTCCGGGCGCGTACTGGATAAAGCCTGCGCGCGTTATCCCCGCTATACCGAGCCGAACGAGGTTGTAGAACTGGCTGCCGGGTGTCTGTCCACACTGGAGGCGCGAAATTCGTTGGATCGAAGCTCGGTCGCCGGCGCCGGTGTCGCCATCCCCGGGTTGATCAACTCCAGGACCGGACTGGTCCAGGTCGCTTCGAATCTGGGGTGGGTCAATGTCCAGCTACGCGCTCTGTTCGAGCAGCGGCTCGGCGTTCCGGTTCGAGTCGAGCACCTGGGGAGGGCCAAGGCTCAGGCGGAGGCCATCTGGGGCAAGGGCAAGAATCATCGAAACTTCGTCTGCCTGGAGATCGGTTCGGGAATCGGCGCCGGAGTCGTCGCGCAGGGGCGAATCCTGCGCGGCGCCGGGGGGATTGGCGGCGAAGTGGGACATATTCCGATCGATCCGGCGGGCCCTGTCTGCGCCTGCGGGCTCAAGGGCTGTTGGGAAGTATTCTGTGCCGGCCCGGCGATTCGCAAGAGACTGGCCCAGAGGCTCGGCGGTGACAACGTCCCGGCCAGCATGTTGAACCCGCTGTCTACTCTGCGGGATCTGAATGCGGCGTACAGACAAGGGGACCAGGTGGCCGCCGGGGTCATTGAGGAATCGGCGCAGTACCTCGTCCGCGGCTTGGTCGGCGTGATCTGGAGCTTCGATCCCGAGTTTGTCATCTTGACCGGCCCGGTGGTCAACGATTGCCCGGGCCTCATCGACGCGGCCAAAACCATCATGGGCGGCCTGACGGGAAACGCCAGGAGCTTTGATATCCCGCTCATCCTGGAGTCCCACCACGCGGGAACGGGAGTCGTCGCCGCCTCGGCCGCCGTCTCGCTCCGTTACCTGGAGGAATTCGCCTCTACGGATCAGCCGCCGAGCGCCCGCTTTCTCAGTGCCCGTTGAAGCCTCAAAAGTCTTGACACGGTTGCGCACCCGTGATATTTTTCATTCATCGAACGAAATATGGTAATCCCGGTTAGTCTTTCACCCGGAGACTGCTCGCGTTTCGCTCGTCTGTGATATAAAGCCGTCGCGACCAACAAGTTACCAGGGAGGTTTCCCATGATTAGGCCGTTCCCGACAACCCTTATCGCCGTGCTCTTGCTTGGAATGTCTACCGCCCAGTTCGCCGTGGGCCAAGTGCTGTACGGTTCAGCCGTCGGCTCAATTGAAGACCAAAGCGGCGGCCTGGTGCCTGGCGCCACCGTGAGCCTGACCAACAAGCTCACGGGTCAAGTCCGCGAGACCAGTACCGGAGAGGATGGACGCTACACCGTGCCCAATCTCCTGCCCGGCGAATACGACCTGAAAGTGACGGCGGGTGGATTCCGGACTTACACCCAGATCGGCCTCCAAATCACGATCAACACCGTTACGCGGGCCGACGTCAAGCTCGAATTGGGCCAACTGACTGAGCAGGTCACCGTGACGACGGCGGTTGCCGCCCTGCAAACCGACAAATCCGACCTTCGATCCGAGGTCAGCAGCCAGGTGGTATCCAGCCTCCCTTTGGCCGCCTACCGGAATTTCCAGAACCTCATCAATCTGGTTCCTGGCGCCACGCCCGCCGGCTTCCAGAACAGCGTCGGGTCGACGCCGGCGCGCGCGCTCACCACCAACATCAATGGAACGGCGCGCAACAACAACAACGCACGGGTTGATGGAGCCACCAACGTCTACATCTGGCTGCCGCACCACATGGTGTATGTGCCTCCGGTGGAGTCCATTGAGACCGTGAACGTGACAACGGGATCTTTCGACGCCGAACAGGGCATGGCCGGCGGCGCAGCCATCACGGTGGCGACCAAGTCGGGCACAAACGACATTCATGGCGTCGTCTTCCACTATCACGACAATCAACAACTGCGCACCCGCAACTTCTTTCTGCCGGCGAACGTCGACAAGGCCAAGTCGATCTTCAATATTTTTGGGGGGACGTTGGGCGGGCCGATCATCAAGGACAAGCTCTTTTACTTTGGGAGCTTTGAAGGTACGTTAGAACGCGCCGGCATAACTCGTGTGACGGACGCTGTCCCCACCGCGGCGATTCGCGCCGGCAACTTCTCGGGCCTGCCTGTGACGATTTTCGATCCACTCACCGGCAACGCCAATGGAGTAGGCCGGACGCCCATGGCCGGCAATCAGGTGCCTATCAGCCGGATGAACTCAATCAGCCGGAAAATCCAGGATCTGGCGCCCATGCCGAACCTGCCCGGGACCTCCCAGGGGACGCTGAACAACTACTACAGTTCCGGTACGGAGCGGCTGAATCGCTACAACTATGACTTCAAGGTGAACTGGAATCCGCGCAACGACTTGTCGATCTGGGGAAAGTATAGCCGCATGGATGCCAATGTGTCTTCGGTGTTCGCCTTCGGCGACCAGTTGGGAGGACCCGGGCTATCTCGCGCGGGCGCGCCCGAGGTCACGCCGACGGTGGTGAACATCCCGACTTTCGGCTTTACCAAAGCCTTCTCGCCGACGCTGATTCTCGATGGGACGTTTGCCAGCAACCGCATGGACATGACAGGCACCTTCCCGGGCTTTGGCGTCAATACTGGGAGTGACGTCTGGGGAATCCCCAACACCAACGACCCGGTCGTCACCGGACCGGGCGCCGACCGGCTCATGGCGGCGTGCCCCAGCCAGGCCGGCGGCAAGTGCTACAGCGGCATGCCGACCATCAACAACGGCTTCACAACCTGGGGAGCGACCGCCGGGTGGCAGCCCCACTTCTATACCGAACGCACTTACACCTACACGACCAACGCCACCAAGATGAAAGGCGCGCACGAATTCCGTTTCGGCTTCGACATGGTGCGGTACCACATGGATCAGTGGCAGCCCGAGGTGAGCGGCGGTCCGCGAGGCAACATCTCCTTTAGCGGTGACGTGACTGGTTCGGCGGGCTACGTCTCCAACTACCTGAACACCTACGCCACGTACCTCATGGGGTACACCACCAACATGCAGAAGGGGGTCCAGCTCTTTCAATACACCAACCGGGAATGGCAATTCGGCGGATACGCTCGCGACCGTTGGCAAATCTCCAAGAAGCTGACCCTCAATCTGGGCTTGCGATACGAGTATTTCCCCTTGATTACGCGTGTGGACCGCGGAATTGAGCGTTGGGATCCCGCCACCAACCTGGTTTACATGGGCGGCATAGGCAACAATCCCAACAATGTCGGGATCACCACCAGCAAGAAGCTCTTTGCCCCGCGCGTCGGGTTCGCCTACAGGGTTACCGAGAACACTGTCATTCGCAGCGGCTACGGGCTCACCTATGATCCCATGCCCTTCTCGCGTCCGCTGCGCGGAATGTATCCGTCCACCATCGGATCGACCTTTGTCTCCACCACACCTTTCACCTGGATCGGGACGCTCGACCAGGGCATTCCCGCCATAGCGGTTCCCGATACCTCGACAGGTGTCATCACGCTCCCGCCCACCGTGGACATGGGCCCGCGGAGCGCCTGGGCAGGCGAGATCAAGCGCGGCTACATTCAGTCCTGGAACCTCACTGTGGAACGGAAATTTCCCGGCGAATTTGTCACGAGCCTGGGCTATGTCGGAACACAAACCGTCCATCAGTTGATGGACCGGGACATCAACGCCGCGCCCCCTGGTGGCGGACCCGCGGGCCGGCCCCTGGCCGCCACCCAAAACCGCCGCATCGCGGCTCTCATGTGGGATGGTATTGCCAGCGGCAACTATCACGCGCTCCAACTCGCGATCAACCGGCAGTTCAGCAAGGGGCTCCTCTTGAAGGGCGCCTACACCTGGTCCAAGGCCATCAACTGGACCGACGAGGACGGCTGGACCGGCGCTCCGCTTTGGAACTCGGACTCGGTGATGTACCGTAACAGGGCGGCCGCCGGCTACAACCGCGCCCAGATGTTCACCCTCGGTTATGTCTACGAACTGCCCTTCGGGCCACGGAAGACGCTGGTAACGTCTGGTTTCCTAAGCCATCTGCTCCGCGATTGGCAGACCAACGGCATGTTTTCGGCCTACAGTGGTACGCCTTTCACGGTATCGGCGAGCGGCACGCAGTTGAATGCGCCTGGTAACAGCCAGACCGCCGACCTGGTGAAGGAGGGGAAGGTTGCGATTCTGGGCAATATCGGCGCGAATACCTCGTGGTTCGATCCTCTGGCCTTCCGCCAGCCAGCCGGGGTGCGCTACGGCTCCAGCGGGCGCAACACCCTGTTCGGCCCCGGCATCGTGAACATGGACATGAGTCTCTTCCGCACCTTCCGGTTTAGCGAGCGCCTCCACCTGGAGTTCAAGGCGGAGTGCTTCAACATCTCGAACACACCCAAGTTCTCCAACCCGGGCGCCAACGTGGCTTCGATGTCGCTCAATAGCGACGGGACCATCCGGGCGCTCAACAACTACTCATCCATTACGAGCACGCTCGGCGGCCTGGCTACCCCGTCGGAGCGGCAGTTCCGGTTCGG
>JADZCI010000159.1 GCA_020851655.1 Bryobacterales bacterium | reverse complement strand
TGAGATTCTCAACGGGCCGTCCGTTTCGGTCGCGTGCGAACACGGTTACGATGACCAGGTTGGCTGAAGCTGTGAACACCGGCGCTTGGCCCGGCTGCTGCGCGGCCAGCAAGGTGGAGAGGACCAGGGCGAGTAGAGTCCGTAGCATTGATTCAGAACCGGTAGCGGAAGGTCAGGCTAATGGTCCTCATGGAGCCGGCCCGGTTTGCCAGTCCGAAATCCACCGCATTCACCACGGTGCTGAGACCCGTGATGTTGACGTGGTTGACAAAGTTCTGCGCCTCCAGGCGGAATTCGAGGCGGCGCCGGGAATTGTCTCCGATTCCAAACGAACGGCCGAACGAACCGTTGAGACCCAGAAAACCCACGCCGGGAATCGTGTTGCGCCCGGCGTTTCCAAAAGTTCCGCTCGCCGGCACACGGTATGCCAGCGTGTTGAAGTACCCTGTCCCCAAGTCAACAGGTAGCCCCGTCGCATCCGCGCGTGAACTGCCAGTCGAGCCCGTACCGGCGGAATCCGCGGCATTGCCGAGCGCGCGAGCCGTGTAGGGTGTCCCCGAGTTCAAGCTCGCGCTGATCTGTAGATTCCAGTCGCGCAGCAGGGTTGATCCCAGGCTGTGAGACAGCAGGAACTGTCCGCGCGGGCCAAACGGGGACGTGATCACCGAGTCGACGGTGAGTGTATGCCTTTGGTCGAATGACGAGAGGCCGCGTTCAGCGCGAAAGTCTTTGTCGTTCTGGACGACTACGCTGCCTCCGCCCCCGATCGAAGAGGCGTTGTCGATTGATTTCGAGAACGTGTACAGCGCGTTTACCGCGATTCCGCGCCGCATGCGCCTGGAGAAGCGAACCTGGGCCGCATGAAAGATCGAATTTCCCAAGGTGCTGTCCAAGGTGAAGCCCGCCGCATCATCGATTGGGCGGCGGTCTTCGGCGTTGACCGGGGACCCCGGAGGCGCCGTGTTTGGCTGCCGCTGCAAGACCAGCCGCGTCCCTTTGGTCCCAAGATAACCGAACTCCATCACCATTCCAGCCGGCAGGTCGTACTGAAACGACAGGTTCCACGACTGCGCGTAGGGCGTACGATACACGCGGCTCACCGCGTACGTATTCTTGACGCTTACCGATGGCGGGCCGGTGAACGGTTCCCGCAGCGTCAGCACGTTGCCGATGCTGGTCTGGAACGTTGATGCCTGCGCAAACGGCGGCTGCGAGGCCAGCCGCGTTGGAATCCGGTTGTACACCGAACCGTCGTAGTAGATGCCGTAGCCCGCTCGCACCAGGTGGCGTTTGCCCGCAAACGGCCTCCAGGCGACGGCGCCGCGCGGCGAAAAGTTGTTCCTGTCCGGATCAATCAAACCCGGCGGAAACAGCCCGGAATACGGTGAAGGAGTGCCTGGCGTCACGACGGCCACTTTGGTGAAGTCAGGCGAAATGTCCAGGTTCGCCATGCGCCCGTACTTTTCCTGGAAGGGGCTGAAGTACTCGTAGCGCAGGCCGAGGTTCACGCTGAGCCCCGGCCGCGCGCGCCAGTCGTCTTGGACGAATGCCGCGTACTGCGACGCCCGCATATAGGTATCGGCGCCTTCAAAGCGCACCGTGCTCTGTTGCGCGTAACCCAACAGGAAGTCGGCGTAATCGAAGCCCGTGTTGCGAATCGCCAGACCCTGGGAGTCGAATCCGCTTGTCGCCAGGCCGCCGAAGAATATCGTTCCGCGCGCATTCTGCTCGGTCAGCGAGTTCCACTGGATTCGCTGGAACTCGAAACCCGTCTGCAGCGTGTGCCGTCCCTTGACGTAAGAGACCCCTTCGCTGAACGTCCACGTCATGTTCCGGCGTGAAAGATGGGCGCCGTCGGTCAGATCGCCGAAGTTCGTAAAATTCAGGTTCGGCGGGCCGTAATTGATCGGTTCGCGGGAATTGCCTTGAATGCCGAGTTGCCCCGAGATATCGGGCCCGTAGGCGAAGTAGGGCAGGGCTTCGTTGTTGTTCCGGTTGTAGCTTGCGCGAAAATTACTCAGTAGTCGCGACGTGATACTGTGCGACCAACCGGTGTCGATGTTAAGTCCTGAACCGCCGGAGAAATCGCGGTAGCCAAATAACTGCAACGCTTGCCCGTCCCGCTGCTGCCAGTTCATCCCCACGTTGACACGGTCTTTCCTGGTCACAGGCCGCAACAGGCGCGCGCTGAGGTTGTCTGAGTTGGACGGATACGACGTTACCAGTTGGTAGTTTTGCAGCGCCGCGGTGTAGTTGGGCTGCGGGATCAACGTTGCCAGATCCTGCGCCGCCGCATCGAACCGTGATTCCGGCACCTTCTTGCCGGGAAACGGCAGGTGGGATGCGGGGTCGTAGACGGCCAGCAGGCGGCCTTTGAGCGAGCCGCTGAAATCGCCTGCTCGTTCCGCCGCGTCCGGAACCACGGCGAACTGCGAGGACGGGCTGCGGCTGCGTGTGCCCGTGTAGTTGAGAAAAAAGAACGCCGGATCACCTTCCAGCAATTTGGGAATCCGCAGATTGCCGCCCAGAGAACCTCCAAACCGCGTATTCGCGTAGGAAGGCTTGTCCACCGCGGCGCCCGTCAGCGAGTAGGGCGCCGCGTCGAAGACTGAATTGCGTAGGGTCATGAACACGCCGCCTTGAATCCGGTTCCGGCTCCTGCCACGGCGGTTGCCGAAAGACTGCGCCTGGGTGTTGGCGCCGGTTCGTCTTGCTGATGGCCGGCCAGGACGACCCGCGGCCGGGGTCTCCGGATTTTCGTTGCCGAAGGCCGTCAGGTCGCGCGGTTGCGCGGGTTGCTCCAGGCCACGGCTCAGACTGCCTTGAACGAGATATGCTTCGCTTGCCTGACTTGGATCGCCCATGGAAGCTTCCGCCGAAGTGGCCGCTTGCGACTCGAGCGCTGCCAGTTGGCTGAAGTCCTGTGTGGGCGCCGGACTTCTCTCCGCAATACCGGCCACCTTCAGCACAACCTCGATGGGCTTTGCCCGCTCCGCCACGCCTACCGTGCGATGGTACGCCTCAAAGCCGAATATCGAGACGGCAACCTGCACAGCCGTGGCGGGCAGGCCGGACAGTTCAAACTGGCCCTCGTCATCCGAGGTCGTTGAAGCTTTGCCGCCTTCCCAGGTTGCCGTGGCCGTGGCGCCCGGCACGGGCTGGTTGGAAACGGTCACGCGCCCTGAAAGCTTATCCTGGCCCCAGGCGCAGCCTGCCAGCCACAAAACGAGGAACAGGTATCCGCGGATAGCGTCTCCAGCCGCCCGCTCAGGCGGCTAATTGACTTAACGGCGCACGCCAGCGCTAGATTACAGTCCACACCCGTCTTAACGCAGTTTTACGAAGCGGCCGATTCCCAGTCTGATCATGGGACCACGCCAGCCGTCGCGCGGCTGGGCGTCTTCATCCACTTCATGATGCCCGCGGTCAGCAGGCATCCCATCACCAGGTAGATCACCGCGTTTGCACTCAGACACGCACCCATCCCGTAGCGCTGGCTCATGGCCGCCATCAGCGGCGGCGCGGTGAACCCGGCCAGCCATCCGAGAGAGTTCATGGCGCCGACCGCCGTCGCGCGGCGCTCCGCCGGGACAACATCATGGAGCGACGCCCAGATGTTGGCGTCATACAGGCCCTTGAAAAATCCAAATCCAGCCATGGCCAGAACCAGAATCTTGATTTCCAGCGTCCAGCCGGTCACGAAGATAAACGGAACTCCGACAAACAACCCGAGGATCTGAGTCCGCATCCTGCCGGACGCATAGCGCACCACCAGTCTGTCGGCCAGCCATCCGCCGCACAGTACTCCGGCCACTGATGCTACTTGAAGGTAAGCGGTGGCGCTGAAACCGGCCATGGTCAGGCTCATGTTGAAGGCGCGGTTGAGGTAGGACGGCATCCAGGTCAGGAAAATCATGGCGACAAAGTTTGCCCCCATGAACACGGCCATGAGAACTCCCGCCATAGGACGGGAGACAAATTGCGGCTTGCGCGAAGGGTCGGCCACGTCTCCATGGGCGTGAGCCGCCGGGGCTCTGCCGGTTCGTTGCGGTTCCCGCAGGAACGCCAGCAGCACAATCCCGAGCACCACCCCGAGCCCGCCGAACAGAAGGAAACCACTGCGCCAGCCAAAACGGTCCGCCATATAGCCCGCCAGGGTTCCACCGGCGATGGTCCCGGCATACACGCTCGACTGGTGCCAGGACATGGCCCGCGAACGCGTCTCCTTGCCGTGATAATCGCTCAGCAGGGACATGGACGCCGGGAAGTAGAATGCTTCGCCCAAGCCCTCCAGCGCGCGAAAAAGCAAAAGGTGCCAGTACTGGGTCGCCAGCGCGGTGGCGATGGTGACGAGCGACCAGAAAATCAGCCCGCCGAGGATCAGCGTCCGGCGCGAGAAACGGTCGCCGATGATACCCGCGAACGGTCCCGCGATCGCGTAAACAAACATGAACGACGACGCCACCCATCCCAACTGCACGTCATCCAGTCCCATCTGCGTCTTGAGCAGCGGGAACACGGAGAAAATGGCCTGCCGGTCGGCGTAGTTGAACAAACACACGAACCAGAGCATGGCCACGACCCACCACTTATAGTTCTTACCCGCCGCCGGCGACACCAACATAGCTTCATCGATTAGAATACGCGCCATGGCCGTAACGCAATTTGAAAGAGCCGGTGTCATCGGCACGGGCATGATGGGACCTGGCATCGCGGGCGCTCTCGCCCTCGGCGGGGTCGAGGCAGTGATCCTGAGCCGCAACCCCGATTCCGCCGCCGCGGGTCTGGAAAAAGCACGCAGCCAACTGGCGCTGCTGGCGCGTGAACAACTGGTCGCGGAGGCTGCCGCCGCGCAAGCCGCGGCGCGATTGAGCGCCTCGGCGGACCTGCCCGCCGCCGTGCGGGATGCCTCGATCGTGATTGAGTCCGCCCCCGAGGACATGGACTTCAAGAAGAAACTCTTCGCTCAACTCGAGGAGTACGTATCCGGCTCGTGCATTCTGGCGACGAATACGTCGGGCCTCAGTATCACCGCCATCGCCTCCGCCTGCCGCAACCCGGAACGCGTGATGACCACGCATTTCTGGAATCCGCCGCACCTGATGCCGCTCGTTGAAATCGTTCTGGGCGAAAAGACCAGCCCGGTTCTGGCCGATGCGGTTCGCGACTTGCTCGCGCGTTGTGGCAAGACGCCTGTGATGGTCAGGAAAGACCGCCCGGGCCAGTTGGGGAACCGCCTGCAGATGGCGCTCGTCCGCGAAGCCGCCAACATCGTGGCCGAGGGCATCGCCGGCGTTGAGGATGTCGACTTGGCCGCGCGGACCGGTTTCGGACTGCGCCTGCCGGTCTACGGCATTCTCGAACACCAGGACATGGTCGGACTCGACATGGGCTGCCGTATTGTCGATTACGTCGTGCGGGACCTCAACAACGAGCCGTGCGCGCCGCGGATCTTCTTCGATAAAGTCGCTCGCGGCGAACTCGGCGTTAAGTCTGGCAAGGGGTTTTACGACTGGACCGTCAAGAGCGCCGAAGAGGTCCGCGCGCGGCGCGACGGGTTCCTCATCGAGTATCTACGCGGCCAGAAACAGCGGCGCCAGGACGGGTAGCTCTGCAAGAGCGGTACACTTCGGACATGGTGCGGCGGCCGCTGTTGAAGTGGGTTGTGCCGGCGCTGGCCGCCGCGGCGGTGGCCGCGCAGACTCCGGGCGTGTTCCGGGTTCAGCCGCTGCGTCCGGTTGAAGAACTACGCCGCGAGGCGCTGCGCCTGCGTCCACCCGCCGAGCACGGCGAGTTTCTGCCCAGCGATCTGGTCGACCTCACGACGCTCGATCCCGGCATTCACCTCGATATCCGTTACGCGACCGCGGACAATTTTCTCAGCACTCCGCTCTACACCGAGGCGCGCGCATTTTTGCAGCGCCCCGCGGCGCTGGCTCTTCTGCGCGCTCACAAGCGTCTGGCGGCGTCCGGATTCGGACTCCTCATCCACGACGGATACCGCCCATGGTTTGTCACCAAGATCTTCTGGGAAGCCACTCCCGAGAGTAAGCGCGCCTTTGTGGCCAACCCCGCGGCCGGGTCGAGACATAACCGCGGTTGCGCCGTAGACCTTACGCTCTACGATCTCAGAACGGGTTTGCCGGTCGAGATGCCCAGTCTCTACGACGAAATGTCGCCGCGCGCCAGTCCGGAGTACACCGGTGGAACCGTGGAGCAGCGCAGAAGGCGCGATCTCCTCCGGCATGCCATGAATGCGGAGGGCTTCACTGTTTTCGAGAACGAGTGGTGGCACTTCGACTACAAGGACTGGCGCCAGTACCCGATTGGCAACGCTACGTTCGAACAACTGCGGGACCGCCGGTAAGCCGGTTCTCGCGCCGCAGCCAGTTTCGGAACATCTCGCAGAATCCGGCAGCGGCCGGACCGGACTGCAGTTCTTCCAGGGTCAGCCGCATTTTTCTGCGCCAGTTTGGATACTCGCTGGTGGTTCCCGGCAGGTTCTGCTGATCGAGTTCTTTCGTCAGGTCTTCCTGGTTCAGCAGCATGAGTTGTGACGGAGTCATCACCAGGTGCCCGATGATCGCGTTGTGAAGTTCACCTGTCAACTCGGTCCATTCGGCCGCGTCCCGCGGAAATTCCGGCGGCAGAAGCCCTTCGCCGATGAGAGTCTCCAGCATGCGGCGCTTGTCGTCTTTTCTTTGTTCAATCTGACGCCGGTATGCGGCGTCATCGCGTATAAACCCGGCTTCCCGCCGGAGTTCAATGTCGCGCCCGGCCCAAAATCCGCTCAGCGTCGGCAGGTCGTGCGTCGTCGATGACACCAGGGCGTGGGCGGGGTACGCATCCGCGCGGCGAGGGCTTCCGGCGCCGTCCTTTTCGAAGTAGAACAGCCTGTAGCTGAAAAGACCGTACCGGTCCATGGCGGCCCGCATTTCGGGCGGCACCGTTCCCAGGTCTTCGCCGACGACCAGGAACCTGCCCCGATGGCTCTCGAGCGCCAGGATGCCAAGAAGGTCTTCGAAGCGGTCCCGTACATAAGTGCCGTCCCTGGCTGTCATCCCGTCAGGAATCCAAAACAGCCGGTAGAAGCGCATGACGTGATCGATTCGCAGCGCGCCGCCGTGGCGGCTGTTCTGCCGGATGGTGGCGATATACAACCGGTAGCCGTCGGCGCGGTGGGCCTCGGTGTTCGGGGGAGGGAAAGCCCAATCCTGCCCGTCAGGCGCAAAGTCATCCGGAGGCGCGCCCACCCGGCAACCGTCCACAAAGAACGGCCGGTACGCCCAAAGATCGGCGCCGCAGCTATCTGTGGCCAGAGCCAGGTCGTGATACAAGCCGACAGGCATTCCCAACTCGAGCGCCTGGCGCTGGACTTCGCCCAGTTGAATATCAATCTGCCATTGCACGTACTTGTAGAAATCGACCAGCCGTTGATGCGATTTCCCAAACTGGCGGACGGCGGGCGAGTTCGCATCCCGGTACTTTTCCGGCCATTCCGGCCAGATCCAGGTGTCCGGACTGTGCGTGTGGATGACTTCGTCCAAGGCACAGTAGGTGGCAAACCGGTCGAGCAACTCGCCTTGGTCGGCCGCCCAGCGCCGGAATTCTCGCACCCGAATCCCGTCATGCGTCTGAAACTCCCGATAGAGCAACCGCAGGACCGTTAACTTCAGCCGCGCGACCCGTTCATATTCGACATACTCCGAATTCCGGAGTTGGGCGATCTCGGCCTGCACGGCGGGACTGAGCACCAGTTGGCGCGCCCAGTGGCACGTGGCATACTCCCGGATCGCTTCCACGTCAAGGTAAAGATAGTTTCTGTAATAGGCCGAAAGCGGCAGGTACGGACTTGTGTTGTAAGGTTGACGGTTGGCGATCGCATGGAGGGGGTTCAGAGCGACGAAGCCTGCGCCCAGATGCGTATGGACCCACTCGACGAGGTGGCCCAAATCCGTGAAATCGCCGGCGCCCCAGTTGCGCGCTGAGCGCACTCCATACAGGCTGATGGCCAGGCCGGCAGCCTTGCCTCCATCCCGCAGCGCGTCCGGCACCCACGCTTGCGCCGGGGCCACGATCAGCCGTTGTGAGGCTCGAATCTCGCGGCGTCCGGAATGCTTGAGGACCGCCTCCAGGTCGTGATATCCGAGCGGCGGAAGCCCTGGAATTGGCAGCTTGTCTCCCAGCGTCTCGGTAGCCAGTTCCTCGTGCAGGCTTTGGCCGTCTTCCATGTACAGCGCTAGCTGGATTCTGCCTCCTGCCCGGTAACTCGCCGGAATCCGGATGGGGACCAAGGCTGGCTCACCGGTCCAGGTAACGACCGATGCCGGGTCCAGAAGCGTGGCGGTTTCCGCGTGCTCGACCTCCGCAAGCGACTGTTCCAGGTCGTCGGTGTCGTAACGCAGGGAGCTCAGAATGGCTTCGGTCGTCTGCCGGGGTGTGACATGGTGTTTACCCCAAATGTCCCAATACTCCGGTTCAATGCGGACCCGCCTGGCCGCCCGTTCGAGCGCCAGTTCATAGCTATCCGGGGCAGTTGATTGATTCGACTCGGGTTCGTGGGCCAGCACCTTCTGATTCTAGCTGCTTCGTGGGATAATCTTGGTTAATCGGGCCATGGAAGACAAGATTCTCGAAAATCAGATCACGTTGGGCGAAGCGCCACCGGACTTGTACACCGCCATCGACCGGGAGGGCGTGGATGATCTTTCCGGAGGCATCGTGTTGGCCTCGGTCGACAAAGCCATTAATTGGGCCCGCAAGAACTCGATTTGGCCGATGAGCTTTGGTCTGGCCTGTTGCGCCATTGAGATGATGGCCATGACGGCATCCCGTTTCGACATCGCCCGCTTTGGAGCAGAGGTCTTTCGCGGTTCTCCACGGCAAGCTGACCTGATGATCATCGCCGGCCGCGTGTCCAACAAGATGGCGCCGGTGATCCGGCAGCTATATCAACAGATGCCTGAACCACGCTGGGTTATCTCGATGGGAGCTTGCGCCACTTCGACGGGGGTGTTCAGCAACTACGCCTTGATCCCCATTAACCAAGTGATCCCGGTCGACGTCTACGTGCCCGGCTGTCCGCCCCGCCCCGAACAACTGATCTACGCCCTGATGATGCTGCAAAAGAAGATTGAAGGGCAGACCGGCGTGGTCATGGACGTGCTGAATTTGTCCTAACATCCGCCGGGCTTTGCCGATAAGACTTCTGGAAGCTGTTGAGCTTCGAGAAAGGAGTCTTCGATGGAGGTCGGAAAAGTCCAACCCAACTTGGCTGTCAGCCAGTACATTGTGGCTCCCCTCTCCGCGCAGCAACGCGCGGAACAACAGGAAATCATTCACGCGGTAGAATCCGTCAACCGCATGCACCTGTTGGGAGAGTATACAGAGCTGACTTTCACGTTTGACCGCGCCGCGCGCAAGCCGGTACTCAAGATCGTTGACACTCGGACAAAAGAGGTTGTCCAACAGATCCCCGCGGAATACGTCCTGAGATTGGCGCAGAGGCACCACAACGAGCAGAGAGGTTAACGAATCAATAATGCACAACCCCTACGAATCACACCTGGCCGAGAAGATCATGGGAGCGAGTCCCATGGAACTCTCTGTGATGTTGTTCAGCGCCGTGCAGGAGTCCATCAGTAGGGCGCGTAAGTGCCTCTACGAAAAGGACATCATGGCGCGTTCCGCAGCCGTCAGCAAGGCCATGGCGATCGTGGTTGAACTGGATGCCTCGGTGGACGAGTCACGCGGTGGAGAAGTCGCCAAGAGGCTGCGCGAACTGTATGCCTACGCATTGAACAATCTGCAACGCGGCCACGTGATTCAGGAAGAACAGCCGTTCATCGAAGCGGGCAAAGTCCTGGAAATCCTGCGAGAAGGATTCGTTGCCTGCCAGCCGGCAACCGTTGAGGCCCCGGCGTATCACACGGCGTGCTCAACGCCGGAAAGCGCTCGCTATACCTACGCCGCCTGACCGGCGGGCAAGCGAGAGTCAGCGGCGAAAAGCGTTACTTGTTGGACGTATGGGAGTCCGGGGCGCTTGCCGCGGTCTTCGTGAGGCCCTGCTGTACCAGCTTCGCCAGTCCAACTCCTCCGCTTTGACTCAAGGAGTGGGCGATCATCTCCTGCCCAAGTTGGATCATCTGGCTGCCCGATTCTGAATCGGAACTTCCCAGCAGTCCTTCTCCAAGCGAGGATTTCATCCCTTGCAGGATCTGTGTGAGCAGCAAAGCCTCGAATTCCTGAGCCGCCTTCTTCACGTCCGACTTGGGCGACGCTGTCGTCTGCCAGTCCAGGGCGGTAATGCCCCCGCCGCTGACCGTCATATGACCTCCAGGTCGGCTTCCAGCGCTCCCGCGGCACGCAGGCTTTGCAGGATCGCAATCACGTCCCGAGGTGTCGATCCAATGTTCATCAACGATTTCACCAGGTCATCCACGGTTGCGCCCTGTTTCAGACTGAGCTGCCGGGCTTTCTCTTCCTTCACCCCGACGCCAACCTCGGGCACAACCTTAGTCTCGCCTCTCGAGAATGGGGCCGGCTGGGAAACGTCATAAGTGGTTTGGATCTCCACGCTGAGGTTGCCGTGAAGAACGGCCACGGGACGAATCTTCACATCCCTGCCAAACACGATGCTTCCCGTCCGTTCGTTTATGACGATTCTGGCCCGCTGGTCGGTTTCTACCTGAAGGTCTTCCACTTCGGCGATGAACTCGACCCGGCGTGCGCGATACTTGTCGTCAATCCTCACGTTCACCAGTCCGGCGCTCACACATTCGGCCAAGGGCATGTCGAAGTGTTTATTGATCGTGCGCGCCAGGCGTGTTGCGGTCATGAAGTCCGCGTTCTTGAGTTGGTAGTGAACATCGGTCGTTGGCATCACGGAAGGCGCAGCCTGCTCCACGATAGCGCCGGCGGGGATACGGCCGGCGGTGGGATGGTTGGTGGTCATCGAATTCCCCGCGCCGCCGCGCGCAACAAAGCCGCCGGTCACAACTTGCCCTTGCGCCACAGCGAAGGTCGCGCCATTCGATGCTTTTAGCGGAGTCAGCACCAGGAGCCCACCCTGGAGCGCCGTCGAATCGCCGACGGCCGCGACGGTGACGTCAATCCGGGTACCGGGCTGCGCAAAGGCAGGCAGGTCCGCGGTCACCATGACCGCGGCCGTGTTTCGAACCTGGATCATGACGGGGTTCACTTGAACACCCATCCGCTGCAACAGGTTCGCCAGAGTCTGCGTGGAGAACACGGTCTGCCTCTTGTCTCCGCTGCCGTTCAGGCCGACCACCAGCCCGTAACCAACCAGTTGGTTGTCTCGAATCCCCTCGATTCGGGCGATGTCCTTGATGCGCACCAGGTTGGTGCGCGGGGGCGATGCGGGCTCGGCGGCCAGCAGCGGCCATGCGGCCAGCAGAACGAGCGAGAGTTTCATAGCGCCTCAGAACGGCAGGATGCCGAGCAGAATCCGATACAGTATGTTCGGCCGTCGAATCGAATCGTTGACTACGCCGCGGCCGTCGATCCAGACTTCCAGTTGCGCAAGCCGGTCCGAGCGAACCAGGTTGTCGTTTGTGAGATCGTTCCAGCGCGCCACACCCCGGACAACTACACGCTGGCGCTCGGAATTCACCTGGACCTCTTTGGTCCCCTCCAGCACCAGGTTGCCGTTCGGAAGGACTTCCACCACACGTGCCGAAAGCGTCGTGGTTAATTCCGACTCCCGGGTGGTTTCGCCCTGGCCTTGCAGCTTCTGATCCGAGCCGAGTCCAACCACGTTGGCCAACTGGGTGGCCATGCGGGTGGGGAGCGCGGCTGAAGTGATGGAGGCTTTGGCGTTCGCCGAGCGCGCCGAGTTCGTGCCACCTCGCGATACGGCCGATGCCTTGTCGGCCACGACGATGGTCACGATGTCGTCCACCCGCGAGGCTCTCAAGTCGCGGGCAAGTTCGCTGATTCGTCCGTCAGGCGAGAAAAGCGACCCGGCCGACGGTGTGCTGACAGTGGCACGGCTTCGAGCCGCTTCGATGTACTGATTCAGCGGGTTCAGCGCTGGAGTCTCTTTCTGGTTCTTCGACTTGGCCCAAACCGCTGTTGCGATCAGGGCCGCGGCCAGATATCTTGCCCTCATGGTTTCAGTTCTCCCAGGTAACAAGGACACGGTGGCCGGGTTCGGCGCGTCCGGCCACTCTCTTCCCGTTTAGGGGACTTCGAAAGAACACCCGCTCGCCGGCATTGGCGCGGTTCTCGGCTGTCGCATCGAACGTGATGCGGGCCGGTCCGGCGATGCTCTCCACCAGAATCCTCTCGCCCGGGAGAATCTGGTCGCCGGTTGCCACCATGTCGGTCAGAATCGGCGCTCCCGCCATGACCGGGCGAGTCAGCACCGCGCCGGCAAGGACTTCGGGCTTGTCCAGGGGTTTGCCTTGAGACAGGGGCGCGTTCCAGCTCGAAACTCGAAAATCTCCAGCAGTGATGCGCCGTCCCGCCGAAATCGGCCTTGTGGCGACAAGGCCCGTGCGTCGAAATGTGATTTGAACCCGCGCCCACAACGGACGCGCCGCGCCATCGGCGCCGGTGGCTTCTCCGCGCCACATCATCACGGATTCGCTGCCGGGCGCCGCGGGCTTCGCCAGACCAGTCCAGGGAAATCGTACGTTGACCGCCGCCAGCGCGTCGGCACTGGCGCCCTTGAGGATGATCTGGGCCGCGGCCGCATCCAAGCCAGCCTCAGCCATTGACACCCGCTGCGCCGTGAGCATCTGCTCCCGCGCCAGTGTAACCAGGACGAGCACCCAGGGCATCATCGCGTCAGGTTATTCACCTGCTGGTACATCTCGTCGGCGGCCTTCGCCACCTTGGAGTTGGCCTCATAGGCTCTCTGGCTGACGATCAGGTTGACGAACTCCTCAACGATCGAAACGTTCGATTGCTCGACGTATCCCGATAGCAACGTCCCCAACCCTTCCTGTCCGCCGGGATTTCCCAGAGAAGGTTCGCCGGAAGCGTCGGTCGGCGCGTAGAGGTTCCGCCCCAGGCTCTTGAGTCCAGCCGGATTGGTGAAATTCGCGAGCTGTATCTGACCCGCAACCTGAGCGTTTGTCTGGTTCGGCAACGAGTAGCTGACGGTGCCGTCGGTGGCGATATTCACGCCGGAAGCCTGTGCCGGGATGGTAATCTGCGGTTCCAGCGCATCGCCGTCGGCGGTCACCATGTTGCCGTCGCGGTCCAGGTGGAACTGGCCGGCGCGCGAATAAGAGATCTCCCCGCTGGGCCGCCGGATCTGGAAGAATCCGCGACCCTCGATGACCAGGTCCAGCGGGTTTTCGGTCCCGGAAAAGCTGCCCTGCGAGAAACTGATTTCATTCGATACGGCGCGCGTCCCGAGGCCGAGTTGCAACCCGGTCGGCACCACCGTTTGAGAGCCAGCCGCCGCTCCCGGCGCGATGATGCTCTGATAGAGCAGGTCGTGGAACTGCGCCCGGCGGGCCTTGAACCCGGAGGTGTTCGCGTTGGCCAGATTGTGCGCGATGTTATCGACATTCAACTGTTGCGCGTCCATTCCGCTGGCCGCGCTATAAAGGGCTCTGATCATAATTGGCTCTCCTCGGTGCTACGGGTTGACCCGCGCTACTTCTTCCACCGCACGCCGGTTCATCTCGCCGCCCAACTGCACGGCTCTCTGGAGTGCTTCAAACTGCCGCATCACCCCAACCATGCGTACGGCCGAATCGACGCTTCCGGCGTTGGAAGCTTCTCTGCCTCCCTGGACAATTTCGGTGGCTGCCGGCCTGCCGGTCGAGTTTGACGGCGACCACTGAAAATAGGTCGAACCTGCTTTGGCCAGCGACGGGGCGTTGGGTGAACCTGCAATCAACAGTTTCCCCGCCTGGTTTGCCCCTTGCCAAAGCACTCCGTCTTTATCGATCTTGACGGCCTGGTTCAGGTCAAGTTGAATTGACTGCGACTGGTCGTTCAAGACCTTGTAATTGTCCGGGGTCACCAGTTCTCCGAGCGAGTTCAAATGAAAGGCGCCGTTTCTTGTGTAGCGGACGCCTTGCGGAGTCTGAACCGCAAAAAAGCCGGGTCCGGACAAGGCCACATCGAGCGGATTGCCGGTCGTTTCGATGCTGCCCTGTGAAAGGTCGGTCCAATGGCTGTCGATTGAAGGGACCTCGGCGCCATCGGGCGAGACATATACGTTGAAGTATTCCCGGTCGGCCTTGAATCCGGCCGTCGTCGTGTTGGCGAGGTTGTTGGCGAGGATGTCGAGAGACTCCATCCTGGCTCGCAAGCCACTCGCAGCCGCTGTGGTAAGAGGATCCATCGGCGATCTCCGGCACTCGTAGAGCAGTTGCCGGGCCAAACGAAATTCTTCTCAAAAGACAGGAAGATGCGCCGATAAGGCCGACAAGGGACGTACCGGGTTGAGACACCAATTTGGCACACACCGTTTCAATGACGAAATTCTGCCGCCCTTGACCCCCGTAATCCATTGAGAATTCGAGAATCCACTTTGGCGGCACGCCTGCATCTCTTCCGGCGTGCTTGCTTCCGCCACTGATTCCGTCCGGCTGCCCGTCGAGCCAAGTCCCAGCCCGGGCAGGGCTGAATCTGGCGCCGATTCGAGAACCAAGGATTCGCCCTCCCACTTCCGCTCGATTATGAATGGGCTGGGAGCCCGCGATCACTCTCAAGGCAATAGAGCGCGTTCCTCCCAATCGGACCCTACTCGGGAGTCCGAAGAAATGCCAGATCAAGATTCCTGTCAGCCGGATCAGCCGCCGGTATTTACGCCGGCTTCCACACCGGTTCAGCCCACCGCTTGGTTAACCCTGGCGCTGGCCTTGCCGGCGCCGCGCGATATCTCCGCCAGCAATATTGGCGATCAGGTAGTAAACCCGGCCGCCACTCAGGCGGCCACTCCCGCGGAAGGTCCCTCCAAGGACGGCAATACGTTGGAGGCAGCCCCCGTCCCGATTCTGGCGGAGGCGGGCCTTCTGGCATCAGGGAAGCCGGTTAATACCATGGACGACGCTCGCCAGGCCGCGCTGACACTCCGCGGGGACTGGCAGGCGATTCAAGACCAGGCGGCCAAGCCGAAGGTTCAAGCCGGAACCCTGCAAAAGGGTCAGGACCCGGCAAGCCTTGCGTTTCGAGGCGAAGTGGTGAACCTGGCGAAGGCCCCTCAACCAAACGGCCATCAAGCCGGGCAGAGACAGCACCACGAAGCACAAGGAGACAAGTCCAAGACCGGACTCCCTGAGGCGGCGGTGCAGCCATCCGTCGAAGACGGCAAGCCGGGCAGTGAGTCCCCCAAGGTGGCCGAAGCCTACGCTTCGCACAGTCCATCATCCGGTGCGGTTACGGCGGAGTCCGCGCAACCGCCGGCCCCGCCTCCGGCGCCGGGCCAGCCAGCGCGCGCCGCCGCTTCGGCCCCGGTCGCCAATCAGCCGGCCGTCGACAAGGCAGGTTCCGATCCGATCCGAAGTCTCGAATTCAAGGTCACGGAGCGTAACGCCCCCAGCGTCAGTCTTCAGGTAAATGACCGGGGAGGACGAATTGAAGTCGCTGTACGTTCGGCCGATGCGGCCCTCAACCAGCAGCTTCAGAGCCAGCTTTCGAGTCTGACGGACCGCTTGCAGACTCGCGGTCTCACGATGGAGAACATTCGAACTGTCGAGGCCCCCCATTCAGGGGACCTGAGTCAACAGTTCAGCCGCGATCAGCGAGGACAAGACTCACAAGGCCACTCGCCGTGGCCGCGGGATCACCAACCCGCCCAGCAGGGCCAACCGCATTCCGGTCGTGACCGCGGTTTGTTTCGCTGGGCCGACGAAGTAGATGAACAGCCGGCATCCAGCCGGAAAGGAAGGTAAAGTATGAGCGTTTCTGGCGTCCCATCCAACTGGCTGGCGACGGCTGATATCGGTAAGACGGCCGGCGCCACCAAACAGCAGGAGGCGCAAGGCGTCGACCGGCTGGCCAACAAGGAAGTCTTCCTCCAACTGCTGACGGCGCAGCTTTCGCATCAGAACCCGCTGAATCCGGCCGACGGCACCGAGTTTGTCACCCAACTCGCCCAGTTCACCCAGCTTGAGCAGACGCTCGACTCCAAGAATGAGCTGGTGAACATCCGCAAGCTGCTGGCGCAGATCGTCGGCACGGACACCACGGGCAACCCCATGAACCTGGACAACAAGACCGGGAACTAATCGGAGGAGTTACATATGTTCACATCATTTTCAACCGCACTCTCGGCGCTGAGCGCCCACACCACGGCAGTCGACGTCGTCGGCAACAACCTGGCGAACCTGAACACTTCGGGTTACAAGGCCAGCGTGGTGGCCTTCAGCGACCTGGTGACGCAGTCCCTGGGCGCCGGTTTGGGTGAAACCCAAGTGGGATTTGGCGTCGCCCGTCCGGTGACCATCCGGCAGTTCACGCAAGGCGCCATTCAGGCCAGCACCGGCGCCCTCGACACCGCGATACAGGGCGACGGTTTTCTTGTAGTCAAGGATTCGCTCGGCGCGCAACTCTACACCCGAGGCGGCAATCTCCAGGTAAACAAAGATGGCGCGCTGGTGACGGCGACCGGTTTCCGGGTTCAAGGCTGGAACGAAGTCAACGGCGTGCTCGACACCACACAGCCGGTGACCAATGTGGTCGTGCCCGTGGGTTCTCTCCGCACGCCGCTGCCGACCAAAGGATTCTCCTTCGATCTAAACCTGGATGCGGCCGGAACGGCCGGACCGCCACCCACAACATTTTCGACATCCATAGAGGTTTTCGACAGCCTTGGAAACTCTCACAACGTGAGCGTCAGCTTCACCAAGTCTGCGACAGCCAACGAGTGGGATTACTCTGCGACATTTCCCGATGCGGACCTGACCGCGCCATTCACTCCCGTCACCGGGACCGTGACGTTTGGGGCCGATGGCAAGCTTGTCTCCCCGGCCGTGACGGATGCCATGCCTGAACTGCAGGTGACGGGGCTCGCCGACGGCGCCTCCGACATGGCGCTCACCTGGAACCTTTACAACGGTTCGGTTCCGCGCCTTACGCAGTACTCGCAGCCTTCCGCCGTGGCAGCCAATGCCCAGGACGGTTCGCCCGCGGCGCAGTTGATCCGCGTTGGAATCGGCGACGGAGGTCAGATCCTGGCCCAATACTCGAACGGACACCAGGTGGCGGTTGGTCAACTGGCGATGGCCGCCATCCGCAATCCCGAGTCCATGATCGCGGTGGGCAACAACAACTTCGGCATCAGCGCGCGCACGGCTCTGCCCGCGATTGGGCTCCCTTCCACCGGTGGCCGCGGCCAGATTCTTGGTGGATCCATCGAGTTTTCCACAGTCGACATCGCTCGCGAATTCACCAACCTGATCGTCCTTCAGCGCGGCTACCAGGCCAACGCCAAGGTCGTCACAGCCGTCGACGAACTCAGCCGGGACACCATTAACCTGCTCCGGTAACTCTGAAGTGCGAGGTAGCGCGTGAATTCACACGAAGAGATCGCGGGTTTTGAAGAGATCCCGGTTGACCTCCAGGTCGAACTGGATCGCAAGACCATGACTTTGCAGCAGATTCTCGACCTCGACCTCGGCAGCGTTATCCGCATGACCCGTTCGGCGGGCGAGAACATCGACTTGCTCGTCGGCGGCGCGCTTACGGCGTTCGGCGAGATAGTCATCATCGAAGACTCAATGGGGGTCCGTATTACGGACTTCAATCTGGAGGAATAGGGAACCGAATGGACATCCTGCAGCAAATCAGCGGCGTTGCGTTTGTCTTCCTGTTGTTGGGAGGCGTGGTGTGGGCGCTGCGCAAGGGCCGCGTCACGAGCGCAATGCGGTTGCCCTGGGCCAACCGGACCGCGGCGCGCCCGGGCAAGCAGCTCGAGTTGCTGGACCGTCTCCCCTTGACGCCGCAGCATTCTCTGCATTTCGTGCGTGTTTCGGAGACCACGTACTTGATTGCGACGCACGCCGGTGGAGCCACGATGCTGCCGGTTAGCGAATCCGGTAACTTTCACGCTGCATTCTCGAACGCCATAGTCAGACAGGATGCGGGAGGAACCGGACCATGCGCATAATCTGGCTCGCCGGTCTGTCAATGAGCGCCCTACTGGCCGCACCTAACGACACGCTGTTCGGGATCGCCCTTAGCCAGAACAAAGGGGCATCGGTTCTGGGGGTTCCGCTGCAGATCGTCGTCTTGCTGTCAGCCCTCACCCTGCTGCCCGCGGTAATCGTCTCCATTACGCCCTTCCTGCGCATCACTTTGGTGCTCCATTTCCTCCGCCAGGCGCTGGGAACCCAAACAGCGCCGTCAAACCAGGTCCTCATTGGACTGGCGTTGTTTCTAAGCCTGATCATCGTCCGGCCGGTGGCCGAACAGATGTACAAGTCCGGATGGGAACCGTTGGAGCAGGGCAAAGTCAGCCGCCAGGAAGCTTGGGATCAAGGCACCCGTCCACTGAAGTCGTTCCTCTTGCGCTTTGCGCGGGAAAAGGACATTGCCCTGATGGTCGAAACAACCAAGACTCCCCCGCCCAAGAGCCCGGAAGACCTGGATTTGGGCATATTGATCCCAGCATACGTGCTGTCGGAGTTGAAGGCAGGTTTCCAGATTGGCGCTGTGCTATTTCTTCCGTTCCTCGTCATAGACCTGGTCGTCGCCTCCGTTACGCTTTCGGTCGGAATGGTCCAGTTGCCGCCTGTGATGATCTCGGCGCCCTTCAAGATCCTTCTATTTGTCCTTGTCGACGGCTGGAATCTCGTCGTCGGATCCCTTCTCAAGACCTTTTACTGACATATGACCCCTCAAACTGTAATCGACATACTCCACCACGCGTTGATGGCGACGTTTTGGATCAGCCTGCCCCTGCTGGCCATCGGACTCATTGCCGGAATCCTGATCAGCCTGCTCCAGATTTTGACGTCGATACAGGACCCGGCGTTCGGCAGCGTGCCGCGGCTCGCGGCCTTCCTTGCCGGACTGCTGATCGCGATGCCCTGGATGTTGAGCCGCCTCACGGCATACACCGTCGGTTTGTTCGGCGATCTCGGACGGTATGTTCGATAGCACTCTCGTCCTGCGCTTCCTGTTGGTGTTGGCCCGAGTCGGCTCGGTCCTTGTATTCGTGCCGATTCCCGGCGCCAAGTCAATGCCCCAGATGACACGTGTGGTCTTTGTCCTGGCGCTGACCGTGGCGCTTTATCCAGTCTGGCCAGTATTGCCCGAGTCGCGCTTGACCGGGGGACAGTTTGCCGCGTGGATGGCCGGCGAAGCTGTGGTGGGAGTGGGCCTCGGCTTGATCGTTGCCTTCATCGCCGAAGTCTTCGCAATCGCCACGCAGATGATCGGTCTACAGGCGGGTTTCTCCTATGCTTCCACAGTCGATCCGGGGAGCGAGGCCGACAGCCCGGTGATCTCCGTGCTGGCGCAACTTGGCGCCAACCTGCTCTTCTTCGCACTCGGTTTGGAGCGAGTAGTTCTGAAAACCTTCGTTCGAAGCCTGGAGGTGTGGCCTCCGGGACATGTCGCCGGCAGCATGGAAGGGCTGGTCTCGGCGGTCGTCAAGCACAGCTCCTCGATGATTGAGTTGGGCGTTCGCCTGGCGCTGCCCATCGCCGGTTTTCTGGTGCTTCTCGACCTTACGCTTGCTTTGCTCGGGCGTCTCCAGAGCCAGTTGCAGTTGTTGACCCTGGCGCTGCCCCTCAAGATGCTCGCCGCTCTCGTGCTGCTGGCGATTCTGCTTCCCGTCTTCGTCCGGATGTACGGGAGCGCCATCCAAAGCGCGACTGCGTCAATCGCCACGTTTCTGGGCGCCTAATGGCTGATCAGGGACAAAAGACCGAGAAACCCACACCGCAACGCCTCAAGAAGGCGCGCGAGGAAGGCCGCTTCCCGACCAGCCGCGAGTTTCTGTTCGGCTTCCAGTTTCTGGTCTTCGTGACGCTTCTGGCGGCTCAGGGTCCGCAATACTGGGCACGCCAGCAGACGGTTCTCGTTCGGGCTCTTCACATCGCTCGGCCGGGCGATATGGGCGTCCCGGCGGTAACGGACATCTTCCGGGGGTATGCCTGGGACCTGCTGATGCCACTTCTCATTGGAGGTTCCATCCTGTTTGCCGGCGCTTTAGGCCTGCAGCTCGGAGTCACGGGCTTTGGGATTGCCGGAAGCCGGCTCAAACCGGATTTTAATCGTCTCAGCCCGATGAGCCGTCTGAAGGAACTGCCTGCTCAGAACTTGACCTCGCTGGTTCAGGCTCTCATCCTGCTCCCGTTGCTGTTCGCCGCCGTTTGGGCGGTTGCCGCCGATCAGGCGAGTCTTTTCATGAAGATCCCGTTCATGCCGCTCCGGCACGGCGCGGCATTGGTCAGTTCTTCGCTGATGGACCTGCTGTGGAAAGTCACCGGGCTGTTTGTTGTTTGGGGCGCCATTGACCTGTTCCGCCAGCGGCGCCGCTACATGCGAGAAATGCGCATGACCAAGCAGGAGATCCGGGAAGAATACAAGCAGTCCGACGGAAATCCTGAGATCAAGATGCGGATTCGCCGCCTTCGCCGCGACCTCCTCCGCCGGAAGATGATGTCGGAAGTGCCGAAGGCCACGGCCGTCATTGTCAACCCTACACATTTTGCCGTGGCCATCCGATACAACGTGCAGGATATGGCGGCTCCCAAGGTAGTGGCGAAAGGTAAGAACTTCCTGGCACTGCGCATCCGCCAGAAAGCGCTGGAGCACCAGGTTCCCGTTATTGAGAATCCCCCCTTGGCCCGCGCCCTGTACAAGTCGGTGGATGTCGGCCAGGAGATTCCGGCGCATCTCTACCGCGCGGTGGCCGAAATACTGGCTTACATTTACCGGATCATGAACGGACGGCGGCCAGGATAGGCTCGTGACGACTCCCATACTTCCCGCTTCGATTTCTTCGCCGCTGCCGTCTGGCATGCACAGCAACCGCAAACCCACGGGCGGAGGCAGTCCGACGGCTCGGGTTGGAGGGCTGGACCTCCGCCGGCTGGCAAGCGCTGAGATCGCCGTCCCTCTGGCCGTGATGGGAATCCTGGTAGCGATGATCATGCCGCTACCGCCGCTGCTGCTGGACGTGCTCATCAGCGCCAACATTACGTTGTCGCTGGTCATTCTGCTGGTGTCGATGTATATCCGCCAACCAGCGGAGTTCAGCGTCTTCCCGACTACGCTTCTGTTGATGACTCTGTTCAGGCTGGCCCTGAACGTCTCATCGGCCAGATTGATCTTGCTTCAAGGAAATCGGGGCACCGCCGCCGCCGGACACGTGATTGAGTCCTTTGGCAGCTTCGTCGTGGGCGGCAACTACATCATCGGAGTCGTGATCTTTCTCGTTCTGATCGCGATTCAGTATGTCGTCATCAACCACGGCGCGGTCCGCATCTCGGAAGTGACGGCGCGTTTCACGTTGGATGCCTTGCCCGGAAAGCAGATGTCCATCGACGCCGATTTGAACGCCGGCTTGATCTCGGAAAGCGAAGCGAGGGAACGCCGCAAGTCTCTCGCGCTCGAAGCCGAGTTCTACGGCGCCATGGACGGATCGACCCGCTTCACGCAGCGCGACGCCGTCGCCAGCATTCTCATTACGTCGATCAACATCATCGCCGGATTCCTGATTGGCGTTCTGCAGCACGGCATGGAACTGCGGCAGGCCATGGAAACCTACACGGTGCTGACCATCGGCGATGGATTGGTCACCGTCATCCCGGCGCTCATGATCTCGATCTCCGGCGGCCTCATCGTCACCCGCGCCAGTTCCGACTACCAGATGGGGACCGATTTTCAGCGCCAGGTGCTTGGTTCGCCCCAGCCTTTGATGCTTGCCTCGGGGGCGCTGGTGATGATGAGCATCTTTCCAGGGCTTCCCACGCTGCCATTTCTGATCCTGGGGAGCGGCGTGGGTTATGCCGCCTTCCGCTTGCAGAAGCGTTTGGATTCAACCTCTCTTGCCGCCGATGCGCCGTCGGCGCCCGCCAAGGAAAGCCTCGAACCTCTGCTGAGGGTCGAGCCCCTGGCGGTGGAAGTGGGCCTGGGGCTGGTCCGCATGGTTGAGGGTGGAGCCGAGTCCCCTCTACTGCGCCGCATTGGAGCGATCCGGCGCCAGTTGGTGCAAGACCTCGGCTACCTGCTTCCACCGGTGAGAGTCATTGACAACCTGTCTCTCAAGGTCCGCGAGTACGTAGTCCAACTCAAAGGCGTCGAGATCGCGCGCTATGAACTCATGGCGGGGTGCGAACTCGCCATTCCGACAGACCCCAACTGTCCGCAAATCGACGGCATGCCGACTCAGGAACCGGCATTTGGGATTTCAGCCCTCTGGATTCCGGCTGAAAAGGCGGAACAGGCGCGAGCCGCCGGCTACACCGTTGTTGACTCGACGAGCATCCTGGGAACGCATCTTTCCGAACTGATTCGCCGCCACGCCAATGAGATTTTCTCGCGGCAGGACGCGAAGCAGTACCTGGATCGGGTGGCTACCGAGAACCCGCGAGTTGTTGAAGATCTGGTGCCGAAATTGCTGCCTCTGGTTACGGTCCAGCGCGTGCTGCAGAACCTCCTGCGCGAGCGTGTTTCGATTCGCGACGGGGCTTCGATTCTGGAAAGTTTGAGCGAAGCGGCCGGAATTACACGCAACCCGGTGCTGCTCACCGAATTCGTACGGCAGGCTCTCCGGCGTACACTCGTCCGGCCCTACCTGAATCGCAATGGCGAACTGGCCACATACTTCCTGCACCCCGAACTCGAAAAGTGGATCGAGTCCGCGACCGAGCACAGTGAGGCCACTTCTCAACTGAACCTGCCGCCACAACGGGTGCGGGACATCCTGGACGCGGTGTCGAAGGCGGCCGGACCAGCATCCTCGACGGCTGTGGTCCTGTCAAGCACCGGTGCGAGGCATTTTCTACGCCAGTTGATCGAAGCCCAGCATCCGAACGTTTCTGTCATTTCCCACGCGGAAGTCCCAGCGGGCATTCGCGTGATCTCGTTGGGAGTCATTAGCCAATGATCCGAAAATCATACTTTGCCAATACGATGGAACAAGCTTTCGCCAAGGCACGTCAGGAGTTGGGCGAAGACGTGTTGCTGCTGGAGTCCCGGCGTCCGCCAGCCTCGAACCGGGCTCAAGGCGGCTTTGAAGTCGTGGTTGGCCTGGACGAACCTAAGCCTGTGGCGGTGACGACACCGCCTCGGAGACCGGCTCCGCCCGCTGACGCGAATGCCGACCCGCAGTGGAAAAGCCTGCTGGCGGAAGTCTCCGGACTGCGCCAGCAACTGATGCGAATGTCGAGCGCGCTGTGTGCATCGAACGCCACACCCGACCCGGAGAGTGAGGTCCTTCTGGAGAGACTGGAAGACCGTGGAGTGTCCGCTGAAACGGCCACAGCGTGGCTCAAGGCGGCCTCTGAACGGCCGGAGACCGGTTCTGTCGCGGAGAAGCTCAGGAGTTTCCTGGGCGGCGAGCTCAAGACTTCCCAGACGGCGTCGAACGCTCTTGCGGTCGTGGGTCCCGCCGGCGCCGGCAAGACCACGGCACTCGTCAAACTGGCCTTCCAGTTGGGTCTCAACCAAGGTAAGCGAATCACATTTCTTTCGCTCGACGACGCCCGCATTGGCGCGGCGGAACAGTTGAAGGCCTGCGCCGCCATCCTGGGTGCGAACTTCGTGCAAGGGGACTATTCCGGGGGCGCGCTCCGCCCGCCAATCAAAGCAGGCGAGTACGACTTGCTGCTGGTGGATACTCCTGGGCTTACTCCCTCCGAAGGCGACGCGCGCCACGACCTGGCGCACGCGCTGGCGCAAATCGACGGACTGGAGGTCCTGCTGGTCCTAACGGCATCGACGCGAACTGCCGATCTACGGAGTGCGATGCAGCGCTGGCAGGTCATGAAACCGGATCACCTCCTGATTACGCACATGGACGAAGCCGGCAGTCACGGTCACGTGATCGCCCTGGCGGCCGAAGGCGGCCTTCCCGTTTCCTATCTCGGGTGGGGACGTCAGATCCCAGAAGACCTGGAGCCTGCAAGTCGCGAAAAACTCATCCAGCTCTTGTTAGCTGAGGAGAAGCGAACCAGTGTGGCAGCAGCATAACGACGCCAAGTCGGGTACGGCCACGGAGTGGGACGTCCCGGCGAGCCATAGTGACGCAAGCGCAAATCCCTACCGGGCCGCCAGGGAAATCAGCCCGCAGGAGCGCGAAGAGCTCATCCTGGCTCACCTGCCGCAGGTCAGGCTGATCGCCAGGCGGATTCACGAGCGCTTGCCGGATAGTGTGAGTCTGGACGACCTGGTGTCCACCGGCATTGTCGGACTCATCTCGGCCATCGACCGGTATGACTCCGCCCACAACGTCAAGCTCAAGACATACGCGGAATACAAGATTAAGGGCGCTATTCTGGACAGTCTCCGCGGCCTCGATTGGGCCCCCCGCCAGCAGCGCCGCAAGAGCAAGCAGATCGAGAGCGCCATCGCCGCGCTCGAACAGCAGCTTCACCGCGCGCCTTCAGAAGAAGAAATCGCCGCCGAATTGGGAGTGTCGCTGGAGGAATATCACGGGTGGCTGGTCGAAGTCCGCGGGCTCAACGTGGGCAGCCTGGAGACCAACGCTCCCGAAGAGGGCGGCAAAGACCTGCTGAAATTCATTTCGGGCAACGAGGAAGAGTGGCCCTCTCACGTTGTCGAACGCCGTGAACTTGAGCGTGTGCTGGCCGAAGGCATCGCCAAGATGCCTCAGATTGAGCGAACGGTGCTCGGCCTCTACTACCAGGAAGAAATGACCCTTAGGGAAATTGCGCGCATCGTCAAACTGCACGAGTCTCGTGTTTCCCAACTGAAATCTCAGGCTATTCTTCGACTCAGGACCTTTGTCCGCAAAAAGTGGCCTGCCGGAAACCGGGGTACCGGACTTCTCTAAAACATGAGCCTTCCTGCTTCCAACTGGCTGGCCGACGAGTTCGCCAAGGCATTCTCTACCGCGTTTGCGGCAATGACCGGAGAAGAGATTCATGCGTCGCTCGCCGGGAAACCGCCAGCGCCACCACCGCCGGACGGTTTTCGCTGGCAGCAACTCTTCAGCGCCGGGGCGGAATCGTTGCTCTGGCTCGAAACGTCGAGGGAGTCAGCCATCGCGCTGGGACGCGAGGTTCTACGAACCGCGGGCATCGAAGGCTCTGACGAAGCGTCGGAAGCCTCGACCTTTGTCGAGGTGATTCAACAGGCCCTCTCCGGGGCCGCCAGCGCAATCAGCCGCCGCGTCAGGAAGGAAGTCATCTGCGCCGCCGGATCGGAAACCAGCGTGGTCCCGGCGGACCAGCCGCACCGGTTTCAGGTCAACGCCTCGTCTGAAACACTCGGCGTCCACCAGATCATTGTGGTAATCTCCGCGGCGCTGGCCGCCGTGCTGGACACGGCGGTCCCGGTGAAGGATTCCGCCCTTCCTCCGCCGGTCAGCCTCGCGCCGGCACGAGCCGAAGCGGAGCCTGCCGCGCCCAAGACGATGGCGCTGCTCATGGAAGTGGAGCTTCCGGTAGGGGTCTCATTTGGACGCGCCCAGATGCGCCTCAAGGACGTCATCAAGCTGACCACCGGTTCGATCGTTGAGCTCAACCGGTCCATCACTGAGCCCGTCGAGATCATCGTCAACAACTGCGTCATCGCCCGCGGCGAAGTCGTTGTTGTCGACGGCAATTACGGCGTGCGAATCCAACAGATCATCAGCCGTGAAGAAAGGCTCAGGACACTGTACTAACCATGAACTGGATCACCGCACCGCTTACCATCTACGCCGTTTTGGCGGTAGTCATCTCGATTACGCTGGCGCTGTTTCTCACCATGCGGATCCAGCAAGGCCAAGTCCAGCGGAGGCTCGCCGAGCGCTGCGGACGCCTGGAGGAAGAAGTCCTGGTCTGCCGGAGCCTGCTCGCGCAAGGCTCCCCCATGCCATCACAGGCGGCCGCGGCGCCGCCGCAGCCGAAAGACGATGGCCTGGACATCTTTAAGCGGCGGCGCGCATTGGCCCTCTATGAAGAAGGGCAGTCGGCCGGCCGGATCGCTTCCGAACTGGGACTGCCCCGAAACCAGGTCCTGCTGTTAGGTAAGGTTCGCCGCGCCCTGGCTCACTCTTGAACCAGCCTGCGGAACTCTACAGTTGACGCTGCGTCGTCACGGACTTTGAGCGGGGAATGGCCGGCTTTTCGCTGGTCGCCTCATCCTCGAACGTCGCGTTCAAGGTGATTTCGTGTTTGTCCCGCATCACCAGCAGCGAGACTTGCTTCTTGTCCTTCGCGCGAGCGGCTCGAATCGCGGAAGTGACGTCTCTGGGTGTCATCACCTTCGTGTCATCCACCTTGAGCAGCACGTCACCCGCCTTCAGCCCCGCTCTCTCGGCGACGGTTGACTTGTTCACCGCTCGCACGAGCACGCCTTCCTTCACCCCGAAGTAGGCCGCCAGTTGTGATTCGAGAGACTCTGCCTCCACGCCGAGCATGGAACTCCGCCAGGACATCTTGGCTTGGGGAATATCAGGTACGGGAACTTCGATGTTCGGGAACTCAAACCGGTAGGCTTCCGCCTTCGGTTTCCGGGCAGCCAGGATCGCCGCGATGGTTTGTGTGGCGCCATTCCGGCTGACCAGCAGCTTCACGGTTCTTCCCGCGGGAGTCTCACGGACGAAGCGGACAAACTGTTCCGTACCTTCGACCCGCTGCCCGTTGTACTCGAGAATGACATCGTTCACCTTGAGGCCGGCTCTTGCGGCGGGACTATCATCCTCGATGCGCGTCACCTCCACGCCGTACTCGTCCTTCAGCTTCAGAGCCTTGCTTCGCTCGGCATCGATTTCGGCTACGCCGACGCCCAAGAACGACCGTCCATCCAGCAGGAGCATCCGGAAGGTGTCTTCCATGGGTCTGGGCGCGGGAGCCGGTTGCGCAAGCAGGTAAGCCTGAACAGCCAGCGCCGCCAGCGCGGCGCGCACTCCAGTTTTTAGAATCTTCGATTGAATCATCGCAACTTCTCTCCGCATTGTCAGACGGCCCAATGCGGCGAACGTCACCGCATCGTTACCCTTAGAAGGTGCCGGCGGACGCCTTCATCTCGCTGAGCGCCTTCAAGCTTTGCGACCGGATATAGCTGTTTTCCTCTTTCCGCACCAGTTCCTGCAGAACTCCCGCGATCTCCGTGTCTTTGTGCTGGACCAGCATGTCGATGGCCTGGGCGCGGATAGCCGGATTATCGTCCGTCAACAGAACCTCGCACAGCGCATCCCGAATCTCGCTTTCGGCCGCATAGCGCCGCAGCCCCTCCAGCGCCTTCAGCCGGACCCCGGAGTTGGGGTCGCTGCGCAGCGAATTGACCAGGGCCTGCCGCACATCCGCGTTGTCTGAACTCGACCCCAACAGGTCCACCGACTCGGCGCGCAGCCCCGGGTCCGACGGATCGCCCAGGGCGCCCATCAAGATGCGGCGGATACCCGCATCGCTGACTTCGCCGGTCAGTTCACGCTGCCGCGTCTCGTCCACCACCAGCCGCACGCGTCCCGGAATGTCGGAATCGACATACCGCACCCGCGATACAGATGCCGGATCGATGCTGCCGCTGCCGCTGGAACCCCAGTCCGGCATCAGCCGCCCACCCAGGAAACCAATCGATAGCAGCGCCAATGCGGAAGCGGGCTTAATCCACGACAGGCTCGGATTCAGCGCGGCCAGCGCACGTTCCCACCACGCCGGCTGCCGGCGCGTCGAACCATCTGCGGTCAGCCGCGCACTGAGGTCGCGCCGGCAGCGGGAAAGCAGACCGGGCGGGACTCCCGCCGGTTCCGAACCCACCGACCGGATGATCTGTGTCAGCCGCTCGCGGTCTTCGGCGCAGCTCTCACATGTCATCGCATGTTCGTCGAGTTGCTCCTCTTCCTCGAAGGAGACTTCACCATAGAGTGCCAGCGGGAGCAATTCGCGAAACGTTTCACAAGTCATACGAATTCTCCCAAGGCCGATCTCATCTTCTGCGTCGCCCGAAACAGGCAATTCTTGGCGGCCTCCTCGGTGGTGCCCAACATCTCGCCGATCGCTTTCAGCCGCAGTCCCTCATAGTGCCGCAGCTCAAAAACCATCCGTTCGCGCGGAGTCATGGTCTGCAGCGCTGAACCGATTTTGGCCCGGACCTCGTGACTGAACAGAGTGCGCTGCGGGTCGCTGCCAGGGCGCTCCTCTGGAAGGACCGCGGCCCGGTCCACAATGCCCGTCTCCGTCTCCACCGTCATTGACTCCTGACGCCGCACCTTCTTCTTGCGCAGGTGATCCAGGCAAAGATTCGTGACGATGCGGTACAACCAGGTGTGAAAGCTACAGTCGAAGCGGAAATTCTGAAGGTTCCGGTGGACCCGCAGGAACGCCTCCTGATACACATCGTAGGCGTCTTCGCTCGACCGCAGCAGGTTCATGGCAAGCCGCAGCACACTCTGGTCGTAAGTATGTACCAGACGTTCAAACGCCGCCTGATCTCCCCGTTGTGCCGCCCGGATGGTTGCCGCCTCGTCCATCACGCCCGCCTGAGCCGGCAACACCAGCGTCGCTCCATGCGTGTTCATAAGTACCTTTAGGGTGCACCCCATTTATTGGACGAATGGGATGAAAAAAGGTCACTCGGCTTTCGCCGCCGTACTCCAACCTGTGTAGGAGAGTCCGGTGGAAACGCAGTCCTGGTTTGCTAACTCATCTCTAATCAATGAGTTCTACATCGATCCGGCGATTCTCAGGCTCCAGCGAAACAACACGGAATCTTCGCACTTGCCCCGTCCGCAAGCCGCTTCCGGCGCTGCCGGGTCCCGCCGCCGCTCCACCGCCGCCCTGCCAGCGGTTCTTGAGCATTGCCGTCAGGTCGTCCAGCGAACCCGACGCGCTCGCCGTTCCCGTTTCCTTCGTCTCGACTCGCAAGCGGCAGCGCGCATGAACGCCCTCACCCACCTCGATTCTGGCGTCCTTGTCGCGAACTTCGCCCACGCGTCCGGTCAACTCATCACCCACCTTGTGCTCTTGAATAAACAGGTCCGCGGATGTGGGTTCCAGTTGCTTCATCCCGAGCCGGATTCTCTTTTTCTCGCGGTCCACCTCGAGAACCTGGACCTTGACCACCTGTCCCGTATTCAAGATCTCCTTGGGGTGCTGGATCTTCTTGTCCCGAGTAATGTCGGCAATGTGGATCATTCCCTCAATGCCGTCTCCGAGATCTACGAACGCCCCGAACTGAGCCATGTTGACGACAGGACCTTCCACGACGGAGTGAACCGGAAAGCGCTTGTCGACGTCGTCCCACGGATTGCCCAGCGCCTGCTTCAGCCCCAGCGCAATTTTCTTGTCGCCGGGCTGAATCCCGAGCACGACCGCTTCGACATTTTCACCTAGTTGCAGCACGTCGGAGGGTTTACGGATGCGCTTGGTGTAGGACATCTCGGACAGGTGAATCAGCCCGTCGACGCCGGGCGCCAGTTCGACAAATGCCCCGAAGTCGGTCATCCGGACAACCTTGCCTTTGACGCGGTCGCCAACATTGATCGCCGCCAGCGCCTGCGACCAGGGGTCGGGAGTCAATTGCTTGAGCCCGAGAGAAATCTTCCGCGTTTCGCGGTTGAGCTTCAGGATCTTCACCTGAAGTTTCTGTCCGGGGGACAAGACAGACGCCGGTTTGTCCACCTTATTCCACGAAATGTCGGAAACATGGAGCAAGCCGTCGACGCCGGGCGCCAGCTCGAGAAACGCGCCAAAATCCGCCAGATTTCGAACCGTGGCTTCGATGACGGCGCCCTCCCGCAGTTCGGCGAACGCCTCCTGCCGCGCCTTGTTGGCTTCTTCTTCGATAACCACGCGCCGGTCCACCACCACGTCCGGCTTGTCGGGGTTCGACACGTCCAGTTTGGTGATGCGGCACTGGATGGTCTGGCCAACCAGTTTCTCGAGTTCCGCCATTTCGCGGATGCCGCTGCGCGATGCGGGCAGGAACGCCGGAACACCGACATCCACGCGCAGACCGCCCTTCACCATCTCCGTCACCGAGCCGGCAATCACGTGCTTTTTCTCGTACGCCGCCTCCAGCGCGGTGAAGTCGTTGGGCTGCTCCACGCGGAAGGTCGTCAGGAGATAATACCCGTCTTCATTGCGGCCGGTCACGTTGACCCGCACCGTCATGCCGGGCTTGACTTCCCGCGGGAATCCGGGCGTGCCGGGTTGAAGTATACCCTCCATCTTGCGCCCAATATCCACCACAACCGAATCTTCGGTTACCGACAGAACGGTGCCTTCGAGCGCAGCCTGTTCGCCGGGGTGCGCATGGTGTTCGAGCTCAAACTGCCTGAGCACATCGCCGAAGGAAGACTCCTCCGGAGCGGGAGCCGCTATATCCAAATTGTCTGGGGAATCGACGGAATTCATGGAAAAGACCAAAGAGCGAGACGTCTTCCCTTCATTTTGGCACAGCGATGGACCCGTGTTGGCCTCGCCTATTAAGATGACAGCTTGGGCACGGTCTCTCCAACACCGTGGTGGCGGCGCCTTGTGCGGCCGCAGGATGCCGGATGGCTTGTTCTGTTCGGCGGGTTGGCGCTGGTTTCTCCCCGGCGCGGGGATGCGGAGATCGAAATGCTCGCCGCACTGGCCCTCATCCAACTGGCCGAGGGCAGAATCTCCGCGCTCAACATTCCGCGCGGCAACGTGATTCTGATCGCCCTCAAGCTCGTCATCGCCTTCCTGCTCATTGGAGTCACCGGCGGAGTGCTAAGCAGCTACTACCTCATCCTTATCGTGCCGGTGGTCTCGGCGGCGACGACCCTTGGATGGGCCGGCGCCGGCGTCTTCACGCTCCTTTCCGGCCTAGCCTACGGGGCATTCGTCCCCGTGGCAATGGGTTTCGGCTACGACTTTCCGCGCGACCTGCTGCGTGAAATCGTGCTTCGAATCTTCCTGTTGTTCCTGGTCGGCTATCTCACCTACCGGCTGGCTGAATCCAATCGCACCGAAGCGCGCCACGCCCAGGAGACGGCTGAAAAGCTGGCCCAAGCCAACGAGGATCTCCAGCGCGCCGAGGAGCAGGTTCGCCGCGGCGAACGTCTTGCCGCCCTTGGACAGCTCACCGCGGGTCTGGCGCACGAACTCCGCAATCCGATGGGAACCATCAAGGCGTCCGCCGAACTGCTTGCCGCCAAAGTCGCGCCCGAGAACGAGGTTGTGCGGGAACTTGCCGGCTACGTCTCGACCGAAGTCGATCGGACCAACTCCCTGATCACCCGGTTCCTGGAGTTTGCCCGTCCGCTCAAGCTCCGTCTCCAGCCGGTCTCGGTGAACGACCTGATTGACCAGGTGGTTGCCCGCTTGTCCCGCCTCCAGGCGGAGCGCCTGGTCGGCGTTCATAAGAACTTTGCCCCTGACATTCCAATATGTCCGCTCGATAGCGAGCTGATGGAACGCGTCCTGGCTAATCTGGTGCAAAACGCGATTGAGGCTTCACCGCCACATAGCGCTGTCACCATTAAGACTCGCAGCGTAGCCGGAGCGGTGGAGATCTCAATCATAGACCGCGGCGATGGTATCGATCCGGAGCACCGCCAGCAGATTTTTAACCCATTTTTTACGACCAAACCGAATGGAGTCGGGTTGGGTCTGGCGATTGCCGCCCGCATCGCCGCGGAGCATGGAGCGCTTTTAACGGTGGACACGGAGTTGGGGAAAGGCTCTATTTTTCAATTGCTTATCCCCGCATCGTCTAGTAGCGGAACGCTTTCATCAATGTAAATTCCGCCGCCGGTTGTACCCGAAATCGATAGATTCCGCTTCTTTTCACGAACGGATTTCTATCGTACGCGTCTATTGGTAAAACGGCCCGCATTAGACGGCGCTAATCTTTGATCCCCAGAACATGGAGACTTATGAACGCATTGGGTGTTGCTACTGCGATAACACAGGGACCCAGCCGGACGGCGCAAGAGATACGCTTGACCCGGAAGGAGAAGGCCCTGCTTAGTATGCTGAAGCAGAATGCCGGAAGGTGTGTTTCGCGTGAGACTCTCCTCCGTAATGTCTGGCAGTATTCTGAGAGCGCAAAAACTCGTACAGTGGACGTTCACGTCCAGAGGCTCCGCCGGAAGCTGGGTGCGGAAGCCGCCTCGCTCAAAACCATTGTCCGGCTCGGCTATTGCTGGTTTCCCGACCAGGTAATGATGGCTGACCAGACCGCGGTCGGAATGTAGTTGATGAGTAGCCGTGCCTGTTGAGATGATCGTCTCACAGGCATGAAGAATCGAATCCTCATCGTGGAGGATGAGGACAAGCTGCGGCGCGTTGTCAGTCTCCAACTCGAAAGCGAAGGTTTTGAGACTGACACCGCGGCGACAGCGGAAGAAGCGCTGAGGCTGGTTGACCGCGCGGCATTGGTCCTGACGGACCTGAAGCTGCCCGGCATGGACGGACTCGAGTTGCTTCGCCTCCTGCACCGTCAAAACGCCGCTACGCCGGTCATCGTTATGACTGCGTTCGGAACCGTGGAGAACGCGGTCGAGGCGATGAAGAGCGGCGCCGTGGATTTCCTCCCCAAGCCCTTCTCGCTCGACCACCTGATGACCGTGGTGCGCAAGGCGCTGGAAATCCGCAACCTGCGCGAAGAAAACCGCCGGCTCAAAGAGGAGCTTGGCCAGCGCTACGAGTTTGACAATATCGTCGGACGCGGCCAGAGGATGCGCGAGATTCTCGCCTCGGTCGCCCGCGTGGCGCCGGCGCGCACCACCGTACTGCTGTGCGGTGAAAGCGGCGTGGGGAAAGACCTGATCGCGCGCGCCATCCACTTCCACTCGCCCCGGCGCGACCAGCCCTTTGTCAAGATCAATTGCACGGCGCTTCCCGAGAGTCTGATGGAGAGCGAGCTTTTCGGATACGAAAAGGGCGCGTTCACTGGGGCCACCGCGGCCAAACCCGGCAAGTTTGAGCAGGCGGACGGGGGGACCGTATTTCTCGACGAGATCGGCGACGTGCCTCCATCCATTCAGGTCAAGCTGTTGCGCATTCTCCAGGAACGCGAATTCGAACGGCTGGGCAGCAATAAGACGCGCCAGATCGATGTCCGCGTCGTCGCCGCAACCAACGTCGATCTGAAAGCCGCGCTGGAGGAAGGAAACTTTCGCGAGGACCTCTACTACCGTCTCAACGTCTTCCCTCTCACCCTTCCTCCGCTGCGCGAACGCCGCGAAGACATCCCCCTCCTGGCGCAGCATTTCCTCAGGAAATACGTCGATGACCAGGGATCGCCGGTTACCGGCATCTCCGAAGCCGCCATGGCCAAGCTGATGGAGTACGCCTGGCCCGGCAACGTGCGTGAGTTGGAGAACGTCATCGAACGGAGTTTGGTTCTGGCGACAGGCGCCGTGCTCGATGCCGGAGATGTCAAACTCGACGAACCCCGCCGCAACCATGCCGCTTCGGGAGAGACCAGCTTTCTGCCGGAAGGTGTCAGCCTGGAACAGCACGAACAAAACCTGATTCGCGAAGCGATGCGCCGGGCCAACAACAACAAGAGCCAGGCGGCCCGTATGCTCGGTCTTACCCGCAACGCCCTGCGCTACCGGTTGGCCCAGATGGGACTGGAATAGGGGTCAGATTCGAGCAACATCACCGGACGGCCCGGCGGACGATTGGGCGTGTCACTGCCAGCCGCCGCCCAGGGCTTTGTAGAGTTGAACGACGCTCAATAACTCGCCCAATTTGATCTGTGCCAGCGTTAGCTGCGCCTGGAACAGACCGCGGTCGGCATCGAGCGCATTCAAAAGCGTATCCACGCCACCGCGATAGCGCAGATAAGCGAGATTGGTCCGGCCCTCGAGCGCGGCCAGCAGTAGCTCCTGCTGTACACGCCGCTCGCGAAACTTGGTGTGAGCGCTGAGCGCGTCGGCCACTTCCGCAAACGCGACTTGAATCGTTTTCTCGTACTGCGCCAACGCACTGGCGCGCATGGCTTCCGCCAGCCGTACGGTCGATCCGATGCGGCCCGCGGTAAAGATGGGTGCGCTCACTTGCGAGGTGAAGTTCCATACCCCGTTGGGCGCCCCAAAGAGCCGCGTAAGCTGCGTGCTCTGTCCGCCCAGGAACCCGGTCAGGCTGATTTCGGGGAAGTAAGCGGCACGGGCGACGCCAATCTGGGCATTGGCGGCGATGAGCCTTTGTTCCGCGGCGCGAATATCCGGACGCCGTTCCAGCAATGCCGAGGGCAGACCGGCGGGCACCTCCGGGGGCATTCTCTGATCGGTGAGACTCCGTCCGCGAAGCACATCGCCCGGATTTTTTCCGAGCAGTACACTGATTTGATTTTCCGTCCGGGCAATCTCCTGCTCAAGTGCCGGAATCGTTTCCGCGGCTGTATAAACCAGTTCCTCCGACTGGCGCAGATCGAGTACCGTTGCCAGCCCACCGCCTTGACGGGCCTTCATCAGGTTTAACGATTCCTGGCGCGTGGCCAGAGTGCGGCGGGAAATCGCCAGCTCGCGATCCAGCTCACAGAGGCTGAAGTAAGCGGTGGCGACATCGCTTACCAGGGTGGTAACCACGGCCTGACGATTTTCTTCGGCCGCCAGCAGATTGGCGCGTGCCGCTTCGGTGGCGCGCCGCAATCTTCCCCAAATGTCCACTTCGAAAGAGAGGAGACTGAGCGTGGCGCCGCCGAAAGTGCGGTTCTGATTGGGCAGGATCGATGGCTGCAGGGATAACGGTCCATTACGGGAAGTCCGGCTGGTCACCAGGTTGCCGTTGGCGGAGACGTTGGGATATTGCTCAGATCGCACAATGCCCAGGTTGGAACGCGCCGCCTCGACGCGGGCGACCGCATCGCGGAGATCGTAATTCTCCGACAGTGCCGTGCGGACCAGGTCTTGCAACGTTGAATCGGTAAAGACATCCCACCACTTCTGATCCGCCAGTGAGGCCGGTGCGGGCAACGGCGGCGCCCCGCGGAACGATCCGGGTGGGGAAAGCGCCGGCCGGTGGTAGTTCGGTCCGACCGTGCAGCCGGTCAGACAGGCGGCTACCAGAACCAGCGCTATTCGAACCCGCCCCGCGGGACGCCGGCGTCCGGCAGACCTTTGGGACTGTGCGAGTTGCACGTAGACTTTAGGCGGCATCACTGACATTGGGTGTCCTCCGTGCGCCCGATACTTTCTCCACCAGGTAAAAGATGACGGGGATCAGGAAAACGCCGATGAAGCTGGCGGCTACCATGCCCCCGATAACCGTCGTGCCCATGATCTGGCGCGCTACCGATCCGGAGCCGGATGCGATCCACAAAGGCACGCAGCCGAAGATGAAGGCGAACGAGGTCATCAATATCGGGCGGAGACGAAGCCTGGCGCCTTCAAGCGCGGCATCCACCAGAGAGGCGCCATTCTCATAAGCCGCTTTGGCGAACTCCACGATCAGGATTGCGTTCTTGGCCGACAGGCCGATTAGCATCACCATGCCGATCTGCGAAAAGACGTTATTCTCAATCGAGACCATGTAGGCTGGCGATATAGCCAGTAGCACTGTCCGGCGCAGCCACAAGAAAAAGAATGCGCCGAATACGGCCACTGGCGTGCTGAGCAGCACGCTGAACGGCAGAGACCAGCTTTCATACAGGGCTGCCAGGATCAGAAAGACAAACAGCAGCGAGAATCCGAAGATCGCCGACGGTGGTATTCCCTGCTGCGCCTTTTTCTCCTGAAACGACATGCCCATGTAGTCGTAGCCCATTTCTTGCGGCATCGTCTGGGAGAAAACATCTTCGAGCGCGGCCATGGCCTGCGCGGAACTGTAGCCCGGCGCGGCTCTGCCATTGATCTGCGCGCTACGGTAGAGGTTGAAACGCATGGTGAATTCGGGCCCCAACCGCGGCTCGACCTTGGTCAACGAAGACAGCGGCACCATCTCGTTGTTGCCGTTGCGCACATAGAAGCTGCCGACGTTTTCGACGCGGTTGCGGTAATCGTCGCCAGCCTGAAGATACACCTGCCACTGGCGGCCGAAGCGGTTGAAATAGTTGACGAACAGACCGCCCATGAACGTCTGGACGGTCTTGTAGACGTCAGTCAACTGCACGCCCTGCTTGAGAGCTTTATCCCGGTCCACGTCGACAAAAAGCTGCGGCACGCTACCTAGAAACGTCGTATTGAGGCCGGCGATCTCCGGGCGCTTACCCGCGGCGGCCATGAACTTGTCCAGGTTGCCCGCCAGGAAGTCAATATCCCGTCCCGCGCGGTCCTCCAGCACAAATGTGAAGCCGCCCGCGGTGCCGACACCCGGGATGGCGGGAGGCGAAAAGCTGAACGCCAGCGCCTCGGGCAACTTCGCCAGTTCGCGATTCAAACGCTGCTCGATTTCGTGATACTGTTCCTCCCTCGTCGAGCGCTCATTCCACTTCTTGAACGCGACGGAGAAAAAGCCGCCAAAGGTGTTGCGCACTCCGCTCAGCATGCTGTAGCCGGCAACGCCCGTATAGAAGTCAACGCCGGGCGTGGCGGCAACGATCTTTTCGATCTTGTGGCAGACTTCCTCGGTGCGCTGGAGCGAGGCGGCCTTGGGTAGCTGAAAATTGATGTACACGTAGCCCTGATCTTCATCCGGCAGAAAGCTGGCCGGCAGGCGGCCGCTCAAAACGGCGCTGGCGGCAACGGAAGCCACCAGGATGAACACAGCTACGGCGCTCTTACGGATCAGTCCGCCGCACAGGCGAACGTAGATCTGCGTGCCCCTTCCAAAAAGCCGGTTGAACCAATCGAAGAAGGCGAGCAACGGGCTCCGGCCTGCCTTGCGCGGCCGCAAGATCAGCGCCGAAAGAGCCGGGCTGAGGCTGAGTGCGTTGAATGCCGAGATGACTACCGAGATGGCGGTAGTGATCGCGAACTGCTGGTAGAGCCGGCCGGTGATGCCAGGTATGAAGGCGGTGGGCACAAAGACGGCGGAAAGGACCAGCGCGATACCGATCACCGGTCCGGAGATCTCCCGCATCGCTTTCAACGCGGCCTGTTTCGGCGGCAGCCCTTCTTCGATGTGCCGGGCAACCGCCTCGACAACAATGATGGCGTCGTCCACCACCAGTCCGATGGCCAGGACAAGACCGAACAATGAGAGGGTATTGATGGAGAAACCGAAGAGTGGGAAGAACGCGAACGTTCCCACCAGCGAGACCGGCACGGCAAGCAGCGGAATCAGCGTCGCGCGCCATCCTTGCAGGAAGACGTAGACAACGACGATCACCAGCGCGATCGCGATTAGCAGGGTTTCGACGATTTCCCGCAGGCCTTCCCGGACCGCTACGGTGGTGTCCAGCGCCACTGCGTAATCGATGTCCGGCGGAAATCTCCGCTTGGCTTCGTCCATCAGCTTGCGGACGCCGTTTGCAGCTTCAACAGCATTCGACCCCGGCAACTGGAACAGCGCGATGACAGCGCTGGGGCGGCCGTTGAAGCGGCCTATCGCACTGTAATCCTGAGCCCCGAGATCAACCCGGGCGACGTCCCGGACCCGCACAACTCCTCCGTTCGGAGCCTCGCGGATCACGATCTGGCCGAACTCTTCCGGCGTAACCAGACGGCCCTGCGCGCGGACCGAGTAGGTATATTCCTGCCCGGGCGGCGCCGGCTCGCCGCCGATCTTGCCGGCCGGATTGACGGTGTTCTGCGACTGCACCGCGCGAACGATGTCCGGCACGGTGATTCCCAGCTTGGCCAGTTGGTCCGGCTTGACCCAGATCCGCATGGCATACTGGCCCGCGCCCCATACTTGCACCATTGCGATACCGGGGATACGCAGGAACTGGTCGTTGAGGTTGATGTAGGAGTAGTTGGCCAGATAGCGCGCATCCACGGTTCCGCCTGGCGAATAAAGGGCCAGCATGATGAGCGGGGCCGTGACCGCTTTTTGAACCGTCACTCCATAGTTGGCCACCTCCGGAGGCAACTGCGGCGAGGCCAGCGTCTGGCGCATCTGGGTGAGGATCAGGTCCTCGTTCGGATGCGTCGTTACGTCGAAGTTGACGGTGAGCCGCATCTGCCCGGCGGCAGCCGCGTTGAGCGAGTACATGTAGTTCATGTTGTCCACGCCGCTCATCTGTTGCTCGATCGGGGTTGCGACCGCCTGTTCGATCGCCAGGGCGTCCGCGCCGACGTATGTGCCAATAACCTGCACTTCCGGCGGCACAATATTGGGGAACTGAGCGACGGGCAGAAACAATACCGTGGTTGCGCCGATCACCACCAGCAGGATGGAGATCACGATAGCCACGATGGGCCGGTTGATGAAGAACTGGGACATGCGGCTTCAGGTTCCTTGCGGGTGGACCTTCATCCCTGGGCGGACTCTGTCAGCGCCTTCGGCAATCACCCGGTCACCTGGCTTGAGCCCGTCATTGATGATCCACTGGGTACCGTAGGACTCACCGGGCTGAACCGTCCGCAAGCTCACCTCATTGGACTGGTTCACTACCGCCACCTGATAGCCCCCTTGCTGTTGCAGCACCGCGCGCTGGGGAACAAGCAGCGCGCCCTTTTTCACCCGAACCACGGCGCGAACCTTGCCGTATTGGCCAGGTCTCAGCACGTTGCCCGGGTTGGGGAAGAGTCCGGCCAGTTGAATCGCGCCGGTTCCAGGATCCACCTGGCGGTCGGCAAAGAAGAACCTGCCCTTCTCCGGATAGACCGAGCCATCCGCCAGGATCAGTTCGAGTTGCAAGCGCTTCATGACGGCTTGGGGGCCGTCGTGTTCACGCGCGAAGCCGAGGTACTCCTGCTCGCTGATCGTGAAGTAGGCCTTAATCGGATCCAGCGTCGAAACCGTGGTCACGGGATCACTGCTGGGGCTAACCAGGTCACCCACCTGCATTCGCGCCCGCCCGGCGATGCCGTCAATGGGCGCGGTGAGCCGGGTAAACTCCAGGTTGACCCGGGCTGTCTCCAACGCGGCGAGCGCGGCCTCGACCGCGGCGTTGCTTGCTTGAATCTGTGCCTTGGCCGTTTCCACCTGGGCCGACGCGGCCTGGATTTGGGCTTTGGCGGCGATGTTGTTTTGGACCGCGTTGTCCACGTCCTGCTGTGTGACCGCCTGCGCTTTGGCAAGCGGAAGGTAGCGGTCCGAATCAAGTTGGGTTCGCACCTGGTCGGCGCGCGCTTTGGCTAGCTGCGCTTCCGACTGGACCAACTGTGCCTTTGCTTGCGCCAGTTGACCCCGGGCTTGAGCCACTTGGCCCTGGGACTGAGCGAACGCGGCCTGAAATGGACGTGAATCAATTTCGAAGAGTAACTGTCCTTTCCGGACATGGGAACCTTCCAGATAGTCTTGCCGGAGCAGATAGCCGGGCACCTGCGCGCGAATGGCCGCGTTGACCATCCCATCGAGAGTGCCGATCCATTCCGCGTAAATAGGCACGTCCTTCTGCTCGACCGGCGTCAGTACGACTACCGGCGCGGCGCCCAGCGGCCCCTCGGAAGCCGACTTGGAACACCCCACGGCAAACAGAAGAACGGCGCAATGCAGCCAGATCGAAATGTTTTTTGTTTTCATCTCACCAAGCACCAGAGCGTAAGAGCCGGACTGATTCATGTGACCTTACCCGCGGACTCAGCAATGCGATGCCGGCGGTTGGGTCAGAGGCGGGTCTCTTTACTAATGTCGCGGCCCGGCGCCAGGATGTTACTCCCAGTGTCGATTTCTCTTGGATTGCTCCGAGCCTCGGTGCGTGGACGAGTACGGAATGGACACAAGGACGGAGCGGAAACCGGGCGATTTAGAATCGCGACTCCTCAGACTGCGCAGAAAGGCAAACCCTCTGCCAGCATCCTTCATTCGTCATCATACCTTCTTATGAACAACTGCCGCTGCGCCAAGAGGGAAGAACATCCCGGACTTGCGCTTCTGGACCCGGCGCGGCATGCTATAGTCCAAGTCGGCATGCGGCTCGCTCTCGTCCTCTGTCTCGGCGTTGTCACGCTCTGCGCTCAAGACTGGACTCCTCTGTTCGACGGCAAATCGCTGTCCGGGTGGAAGGAGACTCCGTTTCGAAGGCACGGCGCTGTGACGGTCGAAAACGGAACCATCGTGCTCTCTCCCGGGGGACCGATGACGGGCGTAAATTGGACCGGACAGTTTCCAAAGAACGATTACGAAGTGCGCTTCGAAGCCATGCGGATCAAGGGCAACGACTTCTTTGCGAGCCTGACGTTTCCGGTTCGCGACTCGTTCATGACGTGGGTCACCGGAGGATGGGGCGGCGACATTGTGGGTCTCTCGAGCATTGATGGCTGGGACGCGTCCGACAACGAGACGCGGGCTTACTTCAATTTCGAGACGGGGCGCTGGTACGCGTTCCGCATGCTGGTGACCGCCGCGCGCATCCGCGCCTGGATTGGCGACCAGCAGGTTATCGATGTCCAAATCGCGGGCCGGGAGTTGAGTCTTCGGCCCGGCGAAATCGAACTGTCGGCGCCCTTCGGCTTTGCTTCGTACAACACGGCCGGCGCGTTGCGGAAGATCGAGTACCGCCTGATTGCTTCAGGCCCGAACTAACCGTTCAGGGTCCAGTTGGGCCGGTATTTGCGCGTGAGGTAATCGTTGGCTTCAGCCATGTTGGTCACGCGGCCGGAAGATCCGTCGTACTCAAGTTTCCTGCCCGCCCGGTGAGCCACGAGTCCGAGCAGCATTTGCTCGATCATCGTGCCTGCGTAATCGAAATCGCAATGGGTCTTGCTGCTCGTGCCGTTGACAACGTGATCTCGCTGTCCCTTGCAGGCTTCGATCCATTCCATCTGGAAGACGTCGCGGCCGGGTGGAACAAAGGGCCTGCCTTCCTTCTCAGTGGCGAGAATGCGTTCGATTTCCGGGTTCGGCAGGCCGAGCGCGGCCGGCAGTCCGTTGGTGAACTGAATCGAAGGGAAGCCGTTTGCTCCCACTTCGGCGCTCGGCATCGCAGTCATGCCTGAGGGCAGTGCGCGGCCGCCAGTGGGGCGTGCCGGGGGGCGCTGGGGAGGACGACCCATCGACTGCGTCACCTGTCCCGTGCCTCCAATGAGAGGAAGCAGATGGTCCTTGTCGCGGCGCTTGTAATACGTCATGTCGCCATCGTCGTTGTTCGGGATGATGACCCTGGTGGTGAAGTCGGCGAAGATGCTGCCCTTGGTCCCTTCGAATATCGCGCCGTTGCCGACGTGCGACAAATCAATGTAGTTTTTGGGGGCGTCCGGTTTCAAGCCGCCCTGATACCACACCAGCTTTACGGGGCCGCGCCAACTGTTGGCCGGATGCTCGAAAATGGCCTTCAACTTGACGGGACAAATGTTCTCGTCGTACTTGTCGCTGACTTCGCGATCGACGTCGACAGTGGACGGCGCGCCCGCGTCGATGACGTTCCAGACGAGGTCCATGGTGTGGGCGCCCATGTCGCCCATCTGGCCCACGCCGAAATCGCGGTACATGTTCCAGAACAGGCAGTTCAGCCCGTTCGAACCGCCGAAATACTGCGGGCTGTAGGGATGGTACGGCGAGGGGCCGATCCATTGCTCATAGTGGAGTTCGGCCGGCGGCATCCCCTCGGCCGTGGGGTAGCCGGGGCGGGGCAGACGGCGCGCGTCCCAACTATGGACAGTCTTCAACTCGCCTATCGCCCCGTCGAGAATCAACTCGCGGATGCGCTCGAAGTTGGGGTAAGCGTGCCGCTGCGTGCCGTGTTGTGTAGCGACCTTGCCTTTCCGCTTCAGGTAATTGGCGCGGACGATGCGGGCTTCTTCCACCGAAATGCCGAGCGGCTTTTCGCAATAAACGTGCATGTCGCGGTTCAGGGCCCAGTTGGCGATGAAGGCGTGATGGTGGTCGGCGGTGCAGATGATCACCGCCTCGACGTCCTTCTGGTCCATCACCTTCCGCCAATCCCAATAGGTCTTGGCTTTCGGGAAGATCGCCGTCGCTTCCTTCAGACGCAATTCGTTCACGTCGCACAGCGCCACGACGTTCTCAGTCTTCATGACGTTGTAATGGGCCGTGCCGCGCCCCCATACGCCGATCAAAGCGATGTTGAGCTTGTTGCTGGGCGCGGTCTGCCCGCGCAGCGTTCCGCTCTTGAGAATCGTAAGTCCGGCGGCCGTCGAAGCCGCGGTTTTCAGCAGGTCACGTCGTTCCATGGCTAGTCCCTGCCGTACATCCTATCAGGGATCTTTCCGCTACAGGCTGTTGCGCCTGGCGATCCCGCCCAGGAAGGATGCGCTCGGCTTGGGCGTACGCTGCTGCGTTTCCCGGTTGACGGCGACGAGCCCGAACTTCGGACGGTAGCCCAGCATCCATTCAAAATTGTCCAGCAGCGACCAGTGTATGTATCCGCGCACATCGATGCCGTCTTTGAGACAATTTTGCACACCCGCCAGCGCCCGCTTGATGTATTCGATGCGGCGGCTGTCGTCCTCCGTGCCGACGCCGTTTTCGGTGACATATACCGGGACTTTGGCTTGCGAGGCGGCATACCGGATCGTCTGTTCCAGTGCTTCCGGCCAGAACTCGTAGCCCATCTGAGTCAGTTCGACGCCTCTCTCCGGGGGCAAATCCTTTGCCGGTCCCACGCGTGAGCGTGTGTAGGTTTGAATACCGGTGAAATCGCTCTTGGCGGCGGCGCGCAGCCATGGTCCGTACACCTGTTCACGCTTGCGGTCGCGTCCGCTGTCCGCGCCCGCCGCCTGGTCGTCGCTCATAGCGATGTTGACGCCGACCGGGAACTTGCCCGAGGCCGATTTCATCGCTTGCATGCCGCGGTGGTGGGACGCGATCATGTTGTCCCGAAGCGCGTCTTGATTGCCCATCAGAAACGTCCCGAACTTGCTGGATCCGATCGCCCGGGCAGCGTTGCCGGTTATCGAGTTGCCGCGCGCTATGCCAATGTCGACCGGCAACCATTGCAGCAGCATCGGAACATTGGGCTCATTGAAGGTAGCCGCCGAGTCGATCAGATCGCCAAGGTGTTTCGAGGCGCGTTCGCAGTAGCGCGTGAAGAAGTCTACCGACGCCGGGTTTTCCCACCCGCCCATACCGGCAAACCAGCGCGGCGAGGTGAAATGGTGGAAGGTCACCATGGTCTTGAGCTTTTGCTCGTGACACACGGCCAGCACGCGCCGGTAGTGATCGAGTTCAGCCGTCGAGAAGAAGCCTTTTTCGGGTTCGATCCGGGCCCACTCGATCGAAAAGCGGTAGGTGTTGAACCCCAGCTTTGCGAGCATCTTTATGTCGTCCGGATAGCGGTGATAATGATCGCAGGCATCGCCGGAAGGTTCCTGGAAGATGGTGGGCGTGAGGTGCTCCAGCACCCAGAGATCGCTGTTGACGTTGTTGCCTTCCACCTGGTGGGCGGCGGTCGCCGCGCCCCACAGAAAGCCTTTGGGAAAGGACGCCGCCGCGGCGGACGCCTGGGAGACTCCGGTGAGTGAAGCCGTGCCCAGCGCCAGCGCCCGGCGCGTGAGTGCCTTGTCTGCGTTGAGGCGATCTTTCATGGCCATAGCTCAATTCACTCTTGAGATTGTCACTGGGCCAAGCAGTCCTGAAGGAAGCAGAGGCGCATCAGCCTTATAGGTCGGCATTACGGTGAAGGTGTACTTCTTTGCTCCGGGCTGCTGATCGCCGATGAGGCGGTTGACCCAAAGGTTCGCCACCTTGATCTCGAGCGTGTTTGCTCCCGGTTTGACCGCGCCGGTGATATCGAGCCGGTACGGCGGATGCCACACCGCGCCGAGGGATTGCCCGTTGATCGTCACTTCGGCGAGTTCGCGCACATCTCCCAGATCGAGCGAGAGCCTTTGCCCGCCCTGGAGCCACGCCGCCGGAATATCGATCGTCTTGCTGTAGGTCGCAACCCCGGAGTAATACTTGACGCCTGGTTCGGGATGCTCCGTCCAGGAGGCGAGGTGGTTGAGGACGATCTGCTCGGGTGCGCCCCAGCCGGGAGTAAAGCGAAGGGTCCAGGCGCCATCCAGCGTGCCCAGAGGCGACTCCGTGCGGGCTTTGATCGTGGCTGCCTGGTCTGATGCGGGTTGTCTGAAGACGACGAATACCGACTCGTTTGGCCGCAGGCTCAGCGGTACGGAGGTGCGAGCGCCGGACATCGCATACGATGCGGGCTCAATCAAACCTGTGTCGGCGTGCCAGAGTTCGGCGCGCCGTCCATGGACCCGGAAACTCGCACGAAGATCGAGCGGCCGTTCGGTCCGGTTCGAAACAAAGTAGGCATCGCCACCGTCCATGCGGCGGTGGACGAACATGACGCTGTTCGCCAAGGTCTCGTCGCCGCAATCAAAATCGCGCGCCACACCAAGCGAAGCCAGCGCCCGGTTGGCGTCCAGGCCCCGCAGGACTTTGCCTTTCGGCTGTGGTTTTGACCACAGAGAGTCCGCGATGGCGTTGAACTCGGATGCGTTGCCGGCAAGACTCGGGGAACCCGTGGGGCGCTCGCCGGCCACCACCGCGCCGGCGTTGACCAGATCGCGGATCTTCCTGAGCACCGGCAACGTCATCTTGCTGCTGCTTCCACCGAGATAGAGCAAGCGGTAGCTCCCGCCTCCCGGTGTCTGAAGCAGGCCGTCCGAAACCGACAGTTGGTGCAGGACAACGTCGGAGTTGACGAAGTCGAAGCCGTGTCCAACCGGAAGATCCTTTGGCTGGGTTCCGCCTTCGCCGAACAGACCGGCCAGGGGTGCTTCCTCGCCATAGAAGTATGCGACGTCGGCCGCGAACTTACCCTGCTGGAGCATATGGGCGTTGCGCGCCAGGTAGGTGACCCACGGTCCGGCCATCTCCGCCCACGTTTCGTGCCGGTTGAAGTACTGGCCGAAAATCAGCAGGCCGAGTCCGGGTTTCTTCTCGAGCGGTTGGTGAACGGAAGTGTGGATGACAGGGCGGTTGACGCCGAGTGCGAACTCGAGGTCAATGATCGGTTTGAGCGCGCGAGGCGAGAAGCCCCAGGGCGCCATGGCCGAGGTCAGGGATTCGGCCGCCACAAGGTTCTGGCCGTAGACGTGAGCGACTGACGCGGCGCCAAGGATGTCAATCACGTGGCTTGGTCTTGGGCCTTTGGAGGGCGGGTACGTCCACATGGCCGCCATTGGAATGTCGGCGTTGCGGCGCATCTCCATGTCGTCGCCAATCGAAACGCGTGTGCCTTCCAGCGATTCTCCGTAATAGGTCAAGCCGCGTTGGTGGGCGCTTTGCGCAATCTGTCCATAGTGGCTCTGAGCCGTCAGTTCGGCCAGGGTACGGCGGAAATCCCAGAGAAACGCGTCACTCTGGGCGGTGCCGCCCACCACAACTCCAGTCAGCGCGGGAAGGAACGGCGTTGCATCGTACCCGCGCAGACGCTTGAACTGCGCCAGCAGGTCCGGCGTCCAGTTATACGGACCGACCTCAATGCTGTCGGTCAGCAACGCGCTGACGCCGCGCCGCCCCATCAATTGCGGCCCCAGGATCTCGAAGTAGGAATTCAGGTACGTGTCGATATAGGATTGAACGGCCTGCCTGTCGAGTTTGTCTACCTCCAGGCCGGTGGCTTCCGCCGTCGCGGGGTGGTTGGTCTTGCCGGTGAGCGAATAGCCGAAGCGCAGGATCATCCACTCGCCGGGTGGCGGGTCCCATTCGAGCGAGCCGTCCGCCTTCATCCGCGCCGTGAGGTCGACGACGCCGTCCGGCGCGATGGCCATTTTGGAGTCCATCGCGGGACTGTTGATCGCATAGTAATCGGGCACGAGGCCGAATCCGGCCTTTTCCTCGAAGCGATGGATGCGCGGGCTGGTGTGGAGAACCAGTTCGGTTACTTCAACGCTGTCCTTTGGGCGCGCGGCCGCGGCCATGGCGCCAAAGAATCCGGGATCGGCGCCCGGCGCCGGCTCGAATCCTCCGAACCTCTCGGGCGCGGGTCCGTTTTCGATCCACAGCCGGAAGAAGCGCGCGCTGACCGGGGCGAAAGCAGCCGTCACCTGGGGCACGCGTGTCGTTGGGATTTCCGCCAACGTCTTGAAGTTCTGGCCGTCTTCGCTCGACTCGAAGCGGTAAATAACGGGGGCGCCCTGAAAGAACATGCCGGCAGCCGCGCGGCCCAGCGTGACGGCGTAAACCGTCCGCGGCGAGGGATACTCGTACCGCAGCCAGCCTCCACTCGTGCCGACCGGCACTTTGATGCCTTTGACGAGATCACCGTCGTTGAGCGCCGCGAGGTCGACCGCACCGGAAGGCGACGTCACCGCCGGAGCGCGTCCCGCGTGCGGCGCACCGGACGGTACACGATAGGCAATCACCACGGCGTCGGAGTAATACTGCGGCGGTTCCTTTGACGGGCCGAAAGCGAGATCTTCGCGATACGGAACTCCCTGAAACGGCCCGGTCACTGTGGGGGGATGAGGGAGCGTACCGTTGAACCTGGCGCCGCCGGCGACGGGCAGCGCGCTCCAGACCAGTTTCTTCAGCGCCTGCTCGGGCTTTACCCAGGGTCCGCCGGTTTCGCTCCAGCCGGGTGAGGATGCAATGGCCATTTCCAGGCCGAGTTGGCCGGCGAGCGTGGCGGCATAGCGGAACGCTTCCTTCCACTCGGGACTCATGTAGGGCAACCGCTTCTCGACGACGGCGGGAGTCATGAGCGAAGCGTCGAAATTCTGGAAGCCGCCGATGCCGGTGCGCTTCATCCATTCGAGGTCACGCCGGATGCCTTCCTGCGTGATGTTGCCGTTCATCCAGTGCCACCAGACTCTCGGGCGCGCGGCCGCCGGTGGATTCAGGAAATCGCGCTGGAGGGCATCGGTTGAGGACTGCCCGGCGCCCGGTTCCCCGCACAACGCCAGAACGAGCAGGGGGCAGGTGACAAGTTTCGCGGTTCTCATGCGTATCCTTCCCCGGGCGGTTCTTCACTTACGAACCCGCGTCGCGGTGAAAAAGAAACGCCGGTGTCCGTTATTGTACTCGCGCCATCGCGGCGGAGATTGGGGGTGGTGCGGACGGGGAGACTTGAACTCCCATGGGTTTCCCCGCCAGATCCTAAGTCTGGTGCGTCTGCCAATTTCGCCACGTCCGCTTGAAGGCAGCGCTCTCTTGACACATGGTATCGCGAAT
>JADZCI010000158.1 GCA_020851655.1 Bryobacterales bacterium | reverse complement strand
GTGGTCAGCGATCCCAAGACCGGCGCCACCGTCTCCGGCACGCTGCTGGCGCTCAACCTCGATGCCGAAGAGTTTCAGAGCATCCGTGTCGGGCTGGCGCCTTCCAATCTCGCGCTCAGCCCGGACGAGTCCGTGCTGGCCGTCGTCAACAGCCATTCGGATTCGGTCTCGCTGGTTGACGCCCGGACTTTGCGCGCAGTCGAGGTGAAGCTGCCCGCCATGCCGGAGGGCGTCTTTGGAAGCCAGCCGGTGGCGGCGGCTTTTGCCCCTGACGGCAAGACGCTGTTTGTGGCCTGCGGCGGCAACAACGCCATCGCCGTGCTGCGCGGTTCCGGACTTCAGGCGCGCCTGGCCGGCTGGCTGCCATCGGCTTACTTCCCTTCGGCGGTCGGCCTGGCCCAGGATGGCGGTCTGCGCGTGGTCGCCATCAAAGGCACCGGCAACACGGCCGACGGCAAAGGCAACTTCCGGTCGACCGCCTATGAAGGGAGCCTGGAGCGCATTCCGCCGGGCGCCCTGGTGCGCCTCGAGGCCGGATCCCGCGAGGTGGCCGCGGCCAACTCTCCCCGCTTCGCACCGGCCGGCGGAGTGGCCAACCTCTCGTCCATCGGCATCCGCCACGTCTTCTTCATCATCAAGGAGAACCGCACCTACGACCAGGTCTTCGGCGGCATGCCCAAAGGCAACGGCGATCCAAAGCTGCTGATGTACGGCATCGATGTCACGCCTAACCATCACGCGCTCGCTTCGCAGTGGGTGCTGCTCGACAATTTCTACGCCACCTCGGCCATCAGTTTCGACGGCCATCAATGGCTGATGCAGGCCTTTGTCAGCGATTACGTCGAGCGCGCGTTTGCCGCCGCGCCCCGCGGTTACGCCTGGGACATGAGCGACGCGCTCACCATCGCGCCCACTGGCTTCTTCTGGCAAAGCGCCAAACGCCCGCTCGATGTCCGCGTGTTCGGCGAATTCTGTCTGCCCGCCGTCTGGGACCCGGTCACGCAAAATGCCGTGGATATCAACGAGCGGTCCCTGCGCCCGTGGAGCGAGTACTGGCGGCTCTACCAATCCGGCAAGTGGCAATCGGAAGTGGGATGCAGCGCCGCCGGGATTCCGGCGCTGAAGAACATCATGAGTCCCCGTTACCCGGTCGACGAAACCGCGATTCCCGATCAAATCCGGGCCGAGGAGTTCCTACGGGAACTGGCTGAGCGCGAACAATCGGGCAAAATGCCGAACCTGAACATCATTACTCTGACCGCCGACCACACCAACGGCACGGCCCCCGGTTCGCCGGTGCCCAAAGCGATGGTGGCCGACAACGATCTCGCGCTGGGGCGCATCGTCGAAGGGATCTCCCGGAGCCGCTTCTGGCCGAACAGCCTGATTCTGGTGGTGGAGGACGACGCGCAGGACGGGCTGGACCACGTCGACGGCAAGCGCACGGTGGCGCTGGCCATCGGCCCGCGCGTGCGGCGCGGCGTAGTTGATTCCAACTACTACACGCAGCTCAGCATGGTGCGCACCATTCAGGATGTTTTTCAGATTCCCCCGCGCACGCGCGCACTCAAAGCCGCCCGGGCGATGAACAGCGTGTTCACCGGCGCGGCGGATCTCACCCCGTACCGCTGCCTGCCGGCCAACATCAAGCTGGACGAGATGAACCCGCCGGCCAAATCGTTGCGCGGGCGCCAGCGCTGGGCCGCTGAAGCGTCGTCCCGGATGAACTGGCACGACCTCGACGACGTGCCGTCCCATGTGCTCAACCGGATTCTTTGGTGGGACGCCAAAGGCTACGGCGTGCCGTATCCGGAACCGGACCGGGCGCGGGCAAAGCGGTAGAATCGCTTCCAATGGCCGCGCCGATCCCGGGCATTCCGGTTGCCTTTATCTCGTCCACAGCGGAGGATCTGAAGCCGTTGGGCTACCGCGCCGCCGCCCGCGAAGCGGCTCTGGGGGCGAAGTTCTATCCGGAAATGATGGAGTATTTTGCCGCCAGCGGCGCCAATCCGCCGCTGCAAGAATGCCTGGAGCGGGTGCGGCGCGCCGATGTTGTCGTTGCCGTCGTGGCATGGCGCTACGGCTGGGTTCCGCCGGACCAGAAGCCTGGAGAAGTGAAGAGCATTACCTGGCTGGAGTGTGAAGAGGCCGCCGGTTGCGGGAAGGAAGTGCTGGCGTTCCTGGTGGATCCCGGTTTCTCCTGGCCGCCGGAGCACCGCGAAGAGTACCGTCTGGCTGCCGCCGCGACCGACCCCGCCGAACTCATGAAGCTGGCGGTGGAAGTCCCGCGCAATCTCGCTCAACTACCCGGCCGCGGATGTGGATCTGACCCCCGCCAGCGGCGATCCCGCACGCTACCTCCAGTGGCTTGGCGACCTCACCGCGCGAATCGACATCCGTGGCCTGGTCGTGGGAACCGGCAAGGCTCACAACTTCCCGATTGAAGACCTGTACGTCCCGCTTTCCACCGCCGCGCCGGCGGACAAGGGCCGTTCGGAGGGCGGGGAACGCCGGATGGAGTTGCTCGAAGCTGTCCGGCACCGCCGCCTGGTGATTATCGGCGACCCGGGCGCCGGCAAGACTACTTTTCTGAGACGCATCGCCAACGCGCTCGCCACCGCCCGGCTGGAAGGCTCGTCCGCCGCGGTGCTCCCGGAGGTGGAAGCGCGCACGGCGGCGCCCCCCGTCAAGACCGGGCCGCGCCGCGAACCAGCCGCACAACCCTTCCCCATCTTCATCCGTGTGGCCGATCTGGCCGAACACATCCGGAAATGCTCACAGCGCCCGGACCATCCCGGTCCGGCAACCCGCGAATCGCCCGAGTGGCTGATCGACTTTCTGCGAGCGCGCAGCCGCGAGCACAACCACGGTCTCACCCCGGATTTCTTCCCCCGGCTCCTGAACGAAGGCAAATGCCTCGTCATGTTGGACGGGCTGGACGAAGCCGCGGGCCACGACGAGCGCGTCTCCATCGCGGGTCTCTTTCAGGCCGCGACACGCGCTTACCCGGACTGCCGCTTCATCGTAACCACGCGTCCGCTTGCCTACCAGGGCCAGGCCACTCTGGAGAACTTCGACATCGCCAGGATCGAGCCATTGGATGAGAGCGGCGTCGCCACGTTTCTCGGGCACTGGTGCGGCGCGCTCTTTCCGCACAGCGCGGACCAGGCGGCCCGCCACCTGGCCGAACTGCAAGCCGCCCTGGCCGCCACGCCCGACATCCGGCGCATGGCCTCCAACCCGGTCATGCTCACCGCGCTGGCCGTGGTTCACTGGAACGAGCGGCGGCTGCCCCAGCAGCGGGCCGACCTGTACGAGTCGATCCTCACTTGGCTAGCTCGCGCGCGGGAGGGCAAACCCGGCCGCGTTCCGGCGGACCGCTGCCTCACCTTGCTGGGCGTGCTGGCGCTGGCCATGCAAATGCGCGACCCCGAGCGGGTGGTGCAGTTGCCGCGGCGCGAGGCGGCCGAAAGCTTGCAGAGCTATTTCGAACCGGTGGCGGAGAAATCCGCGCTCGACTTGGCGCTCGAGTTCATCGAGGCCGAGGAAGCCGATAGCGGCATCCTCATCAGCCGGGGCGCGGAAGGCCGGTTCTGGCACTTGACCTTTCAAGAGTTTCTGGCCGCGCGCACCATCGCTGGCCTGCCGGACAACGCGCAGCACCAGCTCCTGCTCCAGAACAAACGGATGTACCGGGCCGAGTGGCGCGAAACCGCGCTGCTGCTGGCGGGGATCCTGTGCGGCAAACAGGGCAGCGGCAAGGTGGACGGGCTGTTTCGATCGTCGTTGGATGCGGCCGTCAAGGAGGGCTCCCTGCTGGCCGCGGCGCGCGCCGCCGGCCTTCTCGGCGCCATGGTGGCCGATCTTACACCCTATGCCTACACCCCCGCCGACGCGCGGTACCAGGAGGTTCTGGATAAGACGTACGGCGTCTTCGAGCCGGCGGCGCGCGGCATCCCGTTCCAGCAGCGGCTGGAAGCAGCCCAAGCCGTCGGACAAGTCGGCGACCGCCGCCTGGGACTCGAGAAGCCCGGGAACTGGATCGAGATCCCCGAGGGTGAATTCCAGATGGGTTCCGATCTTTATGCCCACTCAAAGCCGGTCCACCCCGTCCGGCTCAGGGCTTTCAAGATCGCCCGCTTCCCCGTCACCGTAGAAGACTATCGAGTTTTTGTCGAGGGCAAGGGCTACAGCGAACTGAAATGGTGGACGGCTGGAGGATTCGATCCCAAACGAACGGCTCCGAACGCCTGGGATGACCAACTGCGTTTCCCCAACCGGCCTGTTGTCCGTGTGACGTGGTATGAGGCCAAGGCGTTCTGCGAGTGGGGCAAGCAGCACATTCCCGGCTTGCGCCTGCTTACCGAAGCAGAGTGGGAGTACGGGGCGCGGGGAACCGAAGGACGCAAGTATGCCTGGGGAGACGACCCACCGTCATCGGAACTGGCGAATTATGGCGGTGGACCGGGACATCCAACCCCCGTGGGCCTGTACCCGCTGGGCGCTACGCCGCAAACGGGTATTCTGGACCTGACCGGCAACGTGTGGGAGTGGGTGGAAGATTGGTATGGTGATTATTCGGCTGGAGTGGCCGAAAATCCAACCGGCCCACCGAAGGGCAGCGAGAGAGTTCTTCGCGGCGGTTCGTGGTACGACGATGCGGAGAACCTCGTGGCGTTCAACCGCAACGGGTACCTAGCTGACTACGGGGGCGTTAGCATCGGCTTTCGTTGTGCTCGGGAGTAAATTCCCTTTATACTTTTTCCTTTTCTCTTTACCAGCAAGGCCTACGATTTTGTGTTGTGGCTCCTTCCCAAAGTGGAGTCGTTTCCACGCGCGTACAAGTTCAGCGTCGGGGACCGGCTGGTTGACGCGGGGCTCGACTTGCTGACGTTGTTGGTGGACGCGGCGTATACCTCGGAGAAACTGCCTGTCCTGCGGCAAGCCAACCGGCGCGTCAACTCCCTCCGGTATCTGTTACGGCTTTCAAAAGATCTCCGGCTGATCAAGCTTCAGGCCTACGAATTCGCCTCAACCGGACTGGAAGAAATCGGACGGATGGCGGGAGGCTGGGTGAAGGCGTCGGGAGCGCGCGCATGAAACGGACCGGCTGGCTCTGGCCGCAACTGGTTTCCTTCGAAAACCTGGTTGAGGCGGCGCGCCGGGCGGCGCTGGGAAAGAAGTCCAGGCCCGATGCCGCCGGATTCCTGCTGAACCTGGAAATCGAATTGGCGGTGCTGCGGCGCGAACTGGAAGACGGAACGTACCGCCCTGGGGAGTACCGCACGTTTTGCGTGCGCGAACCCAAGCCGCGCCAGATCTCCGCCGCGCCGTTCCGCGACCGTGTTGTGCATCACGCTTTCACACAAGTGGTCGAGCCCATCTTTGAACGGCGATTCTCGGCGGATTCGTGTGCCTGCCGGAAAGGATTCGGCACGCATGCCGCGCTGGAAAAAGCCGCCGCGGCCGCCGCCAGGCATCCCTACGCGCTGAAGTGCGACGTGCGGAAGTATTTCGCCAGCATTGACCACGCCATCCTGAAAGCCCGTCTGGCGCGAGTAATCTGCTGTCCCAGGACACTGGCCTTGGCGAGCACGATCATCGACGGCTCCAACCCGCGGGAGGAGGTCTGCTTCTATTTTCCCGGTGACAGTTTGTTCACACCATTCGAGCGCCGGCGCGGACTCCCGCTAGGCAACCAGACCTCGCAGTTCTTCGCCAACGTGTATCTGGATTCACTCGACCAACTGGTGAATCGGGTGCTCAAGCCACTGGCGTACGTCCGGTATGTGGATGATTTCGTGTTGTGGGACAACAACAAGCCCAGGCTGGCGGAAATGTTGGAATCCGGGTACAGTCGTGGATTGCACACGCCGGGCACGGCCAGACATGGCGCCTGCGGGCGAGTGTTCCCACTTCCGGACTTCGCACCCGACATGGACGCGTCGCGCGTCCGTGTCCAACACAAGAAGCGCACCCCGCCCCCGCGGTAGCTGTGCTCCGCGCAGTCGAGGCGCGGGCGGGACTGGCGCGGCGATTGGAAGGCGCACCCCCTCAAAAGTAATACCTCACCCGTACCCCAGCCGTGAATGGCTGCACCAGCCGGGTGCCCACAAAAACAGACTGGAAATTGTAAAGCGCCGTCCGGTTGGTCAGGTTCGTGAACTGCACAGACACATCCCAGCGCTTGCGCCCGTCCTCGAGCCGCTCGTAACCCGCCACCAGGTCGCAGATGGTGCGGGGATTCACTCGCGGCGGACGGCTCAGGAGATTGACGTAAGGGAGCAGGTCGCGGAAGTCGGGATCCTGCGCGACGCTTGCGGGCGTCACCATGCCCGCCACCAGCCCGCTGTCGTACCGCGCGGAGAAACTGGAATACCAGCCTCGCTTGTGCGAGTAGTTCAAGATGCCCTGAAAACTGAAGACCTGGTCGTGGTCAATCACAAACGGACCGCTGGTTAAGGCGTCCACGGCATCCTGTCCCAGGTAGAGCCCGCCGGTGAAGGGCGGAGTCGAGACCGCCCGGGCATGAGTGAAACTCAGCGTGGCGCCCACACCCCGCGCCGGCGGAAGGTTGATCCGCCCCTCGGCGCCGTTGACGCGGATCCGCCGCAATGAAATCGGAAAGATAATCCCGGTGTTGAGAAAATTGTTGTTGTCCTGCTGGTCGGTCGCGTCTTTGTGATAGTAGGATGCGTTGAGACTCACCCTGCCGAACAAGGCTTGCTGCAAGCCCAGCTCGTAGAAGTTCTGCCGCTCACAGCGGATCGGCGCCGGCTCGCCCAACGCTTCGCGAACGCTGTCCGGAGCGAGCTGGTAGGCTTGCCTGGAGTTGGACAGCAGCAGGTTCTCATTGGGCGGCGTCTGATACAGGCGGCTGTAGGAGGCGCGCAGGACCGTGCCCGTCCGCTTAAGGTTGTAGGAAAGCCCGAGCCGCGGTTGAAGCTGGTTGCCGGCCGAAAGAAACCGGTAGTTGTCGTAACGCAGGCCGAGCGCGAGCTGAAAGGGCCCCAGCCTCGGGTTGTCCTGCAAGAAGCCCGAGTACAGGTTGCCGGCGCCGCGCCCCACAAACCGGAACAGTGTGCCGCCGCGGGTCAAATCGTAGGGCAGCAGGCGCGGGTTGAACGAAGGCGATGAGGGGTCGTTGAAAGCCGGGCTGGTGACGCCAAACGCGAAATTCTCGCTTACCGGAAAGTGCTGCCAGTCGGCCCCGGCGCGCAACTGGTGGCGGCCGCGCACGGTCGAGACTCGAAGCCCCGCCGTCACGGTCGAAAGGTGGCGGTCCTGCGCCGCCGTCACCGGCGTGTCGCCACGGCTGTTGGCCAGTTGCGCGTTGGTGGGGCGGTAGGATGCCGACGTTTCAAGCGTGGTGCGCGCATCGATGGCGCGAACCCAGTTGGCCGAGATCGAAGCGTCCCTCAATAGCTGGCGCTGGTCCATCCGGTGGGCGTGCTGCGAACGCAGGTTGGCGAGCTGAAAGCTCGATCTGCCGGCGATCACATTCATCCGCAGCGTGTCGCGGGCCCCGGCCTGGTAGTCGAGTCGCAGAAAAGCCCGCTCGGAGTTGCCCCCGTTATGCAGGTTGTCGAGCGATACCTGGTCCAGGTAGCGGTTGCTCTTCATGGTGTTCACCACCACCGAATAGCCGAACTGGCCGGCTTCTCCGGCGGCCGCCGTTACCTGGCTCAACACGCCGAAGCCCGCGGCCGCGGCCGTCGTGCTCCCCGTGAACCTGCGCCCCGAGCCCACGCCGGATTTGGTGGTGATGCTCGCCACGCCCGAGACCTTGTTGCCATACTCGGCCGGGACGTTGCCGGTAAACAGTTCGACCGTCTGCGCGATATTCGGATCAACGGCGTTGGCAAAGGCGCCCGTCAACTGGTCGCTGATGGGCATGCCGTCGATGACGTAGGTCATCTGGTTGTGCGCGCCGCGCGGGTGGATCGCCCCGTTGGCGTTTTGCGAGAAGCCGGGCATGCTGACCAGCGCCGCTTCGAGTCCGCGGTTGCCGGTGGCCGTGGCCAGCCTGTCCATGTCGGACTGGTTCATCTGAATGTGCGTGCCGGTCTCCTCCGGGTCGACCAGCAAGGCGGACTCCGAAGCGCTGACGGTGATGCTTTCCTGTGTGGATTGAAGCTGGAGAACGGCGAGCAGGTTGACCGGAACACTGCTGCGCAGCGAGACCATGCGCACCTCCGGCGCAAAACCCGGTTTGGTGATGGTCACCTGGTAGGTGTGAAACGGGATGTTGGTTACCGTAAAGCGCCCGTCCACGGCGCTGCTCAACTGGCGGCGGTACCTTGTGACCGAATTTTCGACCACAATCTCAGCGCCGGGAACCGCCGCTCCCGCCGGGTCGGAAACCTGGCCGGTCAAGGTTGCGGTCACCTGTCCGAAAGCATACGAGCCGCTCCAGGCTAGCGCGGCCGCAAAGACAACTCTGCTCATGAACCTCCGCCGGTGTGAAGTCATCCGCCCGCGCGGGCAAACCAAGGACGCCGCCGCCCGGGACGCGTGGAAACATGAATGATATCGCGTTCAAAGCGCCGCCACGCGCCGGAATGATTCAATAGTCACCATGCCGGAAGCGGAATCGCGGGGCCGCCTGTGGAGGGCGGCCCTGCCCATCGCCATCTTCATCGCCATCGCCTGGGTGCTGCCCCGTCCAAACGCGATTCAGCCGGCCGGCTGGCGGCTGTTTGGACTGTTTACCGGCACGGTGGCGGGGCTGATTCTGCAACCGCTTCCCGGCGGCGCGCTGGTGTTGATTGCCGTCACCCTTGCCTCACTCGTCGGGGGCCTGAGCATCGGACAGGCCTTGGCCGGCTACGCCGACGCCACCGTTTGGCTGGTGATGGCCGCGTTCTTCATCTCCCGCTCGCTGCTCAATACCGGCCTGGCGCGGCGCATCGCGCTGTTCTTTGTCCGGACGTTTGGGAAGAGTTCCCTGGGCGTCTCTTATGCGCTGGCGCTTTCGGACCTGACGCTGGCCGGAATCATTCCCTCCAACGGCGCGCGCTCCGGCGGCGTGGTGCTGCCGATTGTCCGCTCCATCGCCGAACTCTACGGTTCAAGGCCGGGCGCCACGGCGGGCGTCATCGGCTCCTTTCTGATGGTAGCGGTCTACCAGAGCATCTGCGTGACCGCCTCGATGTTCTTCACCGGGCAGGCCAGCAACCCGCTGGCGGCCAACATCGCCGCGCAATTCGGCTTCAAAATCACGTGGGCCAGTTGGGCCTTGGCGGGCATCGTTCCCGGCATGCTGTCCATCCTGATTGTTCCCTGGGTGGTGATGAAGATCTATCCGCCCGAGGTGCGCCACACGCCCGAAGCGGCGGCATTTGCCGCCAGCGAGCTGCGCGCGATGGGCGCGCTGGGCAGGCAGGAATGGATTCTGAGCGCCGTCTTTGCCGCGGTCTGCGGGCTCTGGATCACTTCCTCCTGGCACGGTCTGGACGTGGCGGTCTCGGCGTTGCTCGGCAGCGTGGCCCTGCTCATCACCGGAGTCCTCAAATGGGAAGACGTGCTGGCCGAGAAGGCCGCTTGGGACATCTTTCTCTGGTATGGAGGTCTGCTGCGGCTCGGCAAAGCTCTGAACGACGCCGGCATCACGAAATTCTTTGCCGAATCCCTGGGCGGACTCTTTCCCGGCGAAGAGTGGGCGCTGATGCTGGGAGTGTGTCTGCTGGTCTACTTCTACGCGCACTATGGATTCGCCAGCATTACGGCGCACATCCTGGCGATGTACTCGCCGTTTGTGGCGCTGCTTCTGGCCAAAGGCGCGCCGGCGGGGTTGGTCTGCTTCGCGTTTGCCTGTCTCGCCAATCTGTCGGCCGGCCTCACAAACTACGGCACCACGCCGTCACCCATGTTCTTTGCGCACGGCTACGTGCCGATGGGGCCGTGGTGGAGAGCCGGCGCCATTGTCTCCGTGGTGAACCTGCTCATCTGGGGGACGGCGGGCTTTGCCTGGTGGAAGGTGATCGGACTCTGGTGACGCCCGCTCAGCCGGCGGCTTCGATCTCGACGCGGCGGCGTTCCCGCTCGAAACGCAGCCGGCCCTGGTGGTCCTGCCACAGCGTGCTGAACCCGGCCCAATAGTAGCCGCCGACAAAGAGCAGCAGGAAGGGCAGCGCGAAGAAGTTCATCACCTCGATCGAATAGGCCACCATTCCCACAAACAGCGTGCCCATGCCGATTTCGGCAAACGGCAGCCAGCCGCTGCGGCGCTTGTACTCAACCACCGCCGGACGTCCGCCGCCGGCCGAGTACTTGGGCGTCCGCGCAAAAGCCGTTTTGACGCCGAAAACCGCCTCCAGAAATGCCTTTGTGTTCGAAATGGTCAGCGCCGCACCCATGGCCAGCAGGGCCGGCAGAAAGAAGACCGAGCGTTTCCAGGTCTTGGGATACAACTCGTGCTGCGACAGCAGGTAGAACATCACCACCGACCAGAACGAACAGATGATGAGCGGCGTGTCGACCAACAACATCTCGAGCCAGCCGATGTAGAACCGGCAGATCATCACCGGCAGCATCAGGAACGAAACCACCACCATCATCGGGTAGCTGACGTTGGGGGTGAGATGGAACCACGCCTCCACCTTCTCGCGG
>JADZCI010000157.1 GCA_020851655.1 Bryobacterales bacterium | reverse complement strand
GAGCCAGGAGAATTCCGATTCGTCATGGACGCTCATCGGTCCGCCCATGATGGCCAGGAGATCGATTCCAGACGCGGGCGGCAAGGGACTGCCGGCCCAGAGCCGTGCGATCTGAAACTCATGTCCCCGCTCCAAGGCCCAGTCTTCAATGACCTGCGGCCCTTCGAATGGAACATGAGTCAGGCACCACACTCGCAAGGGGCTGCCGGTTGAAGACATACTCCCAACGATAGCGCCAAGTTTGCCCAAGGAGCGCTGGGAATCTCCCGCCGCGCTCCACTTCCCGCTATTGGTTGGCCGATTCCAGCGCGATCGCGCGTGGGAAGAGGATGTTGTTCTCCAGGTGGATGTGGATGTGGAGATCCTGCTCCAGCTCCCGAAGGCCATCGAGAAGGGACCGATAGGTGACGCAGGCGTAGTCGGGTACGGCAAAGCCGTTGGTGTTCTCGCGCATGCTCTTCAAGGCCGTTCCGGCGCTGTCGTGCTCGTGTTCCATCATGGCGATGGGGTTCGCAATGCTGCCGAAGGGGCCCTGTGGCGCGGACCCGCCGCCGCTCACCGAGGATTCCAGCCTTTCGATGAAAGGAAAGAGAATCGCTTCTTCCTTGTGCATGTGCAACTCCATTTCAGATTGCAGGCCGGCGAAGAGTTGCGGAAGATAGGCGAGCGTGGCCTGGTCCTGTTGGCCATAGACCCGCATCACTTTCTGCAGCCGCTGCGAAATGCGGGGCAATTCCAGCTTGAGGTACTCATGATGCTTCTCGACGATATGGCGGATCAGGTCGCGCAAGGATGCCTCGGACCAGTCCGTTTCATCCGCCGGACGCCCGGCAATGGCCGCATCCAACTCCGCAAGGATCGCCGCCGAATCCATGCCGAGTTCCCGGCACGCATCTTCCACCGGCCGCTTTCCGCCACAGCAGTAGTCGATGCCAAGCCTTTCGAAAATTCGTACGGCGCCCAGGGACCGGGAGGCGATCTCGGAGATCGTCTGGGTGGACAACGTGGTCATGTTTGCGTTCATGCCTGTGATGGTAATCGAGTCCGGGCCGCGGGCGATGTGACTCCGGTCACCTGCGGCGGCCAAATGCTTGAGAAACCACGGCCGCCATTCAGCCCCGTGCGCGGCGGAATATTGGATTAGAGCAGACAAGGCACTATAGGAGAAAGCATGCTCGATCGAAGACAGTTCCTGAGTTCACTGGCCGGCGCTTCGCTCACCGGACCGGAGGCCAAGCCAAACATCGTACTCATCCTTGCCGACGACATGGGCTTCTCCGACATCAGTTGCTACGGTAGTGAAATCCGGACGCCGAATCTCGAGCGGCTCGCAAACCGGGGCGTGCGGTTTACGCAGTTCTACAACGCGGCGCGCTGCTGCCCGACGCGCGCGTCACTGCTCACAGGCCTCTACCCCCACCAGGCTGGTGTCGGACACATGGTCGATAACGCGAAAGCGTTTCCAGGCTACCGGGGCGATCTCACTCGAAACTCAGTCACGATTGCGGAAGCCCTCAAGCCCGCCGGTTATCGCACCTACATGTCGGGCAAGTGGCACGTGACGCCCGTAACGAAATCCAGACACAACTGGCCGCGGCAGCGCGGGTTCGACCGCTTCTACGGCATCATCCACGGCGCGGCGAGCTATTTCGATCCAGTGACGCTCAAGCGCGACAACGACGACGCCGTGCCGGAGGGACTTGATTACTACCTGACGGATGCGATCGCGCAGAACGCTTGCACCTTTATTCGCGAGCATCCGGCAGGCAGTCCCTTTTTTCTCTACACCGCGTTCACTTCTCCGCACTGGCCGATGCACGCGCCTCAGGAAGACATTGAGCGGTACAAAGGCCGCTACCAGGACGGTTGGGACGCGCTGCGCCACGAGCGCCACGAGCGTATGCTGCGGCTGGGCATCGTGGACAAGCGCTGGCCATTGACGCCTCGCGATCCCCGGGCGCCCGCCTGGAAAGACGCTCCGGACCGCGACTGGCAGCAGCGGCGCATGGAGGTCTATGCCGCCATGGTCGACAGGATGGATCAGAACATCGGGCGCATTGTCCAAACCCTGGAGGAGACCGGGCAACTCGACAACACGCTGCTGCTGTTTCTTTCCGACAACGGCGGCTGCGCCGAGGAACTGGGGCCGAACAGCGCCGCCCGCCATATTCCATTACAGACCCGGGATGGCCGCCCGGTCTTGCAGGGAAACCGTAAGGATGTCATGCCCGGTGGTCCGGCCACCTATCAAAGTTACGGCCTAGGGTGGGCCAATGCGTCGAATACGCCCTTCCGGCTATACAAGCATTGGGTGCACGAGGGCGGCATCGCGACACCTCTGATAGCGCACTGGCCGGCGCGACTTCGCAAACCGGGTTCGACCAATGATGAACCGGGCCACCTGATCGACATCATGGCGACGTGCCTGGACGCGGGCCGGGCGCGGTATCCGTCCGAGTTGAATGGCAACCGGGTCACCCCATTGGAGGGTTTAAGCCTTTTGCCTTGCATCGAAGGACGGCGCCGCCGCCCGCATGAGGCCATCTTCTGGGAGCATGAAGGCAACCGTGCCGTTCGGGTAGGCGACTGGAAGCTGGTGTCGCGCTTTCCTGGCCAATGGGAGCTTTTTGACCTGAAGAACGATCGAACGGAGATGAATGATCTGTTCGCCAAGGAGCCCAAGGCCGCCGCGCGTCTGTCGCACCGCTACGATGCGTGGGCTGCGCGCGCTCAGGTTTTACCGTGGAGCGAGGTCCAGAAGGCTCCGCGAATCGTACCGGCGGACGAAGACTGACGAATCCCTTCGGTGATCAGCAAGCCTGTCCACGGAGGGCGCCACGCGCAACGGCCCGGGCGCACCACAGGAACCTTCCGACAACTTGACGAAACCTGGGCTTCGGTGACACCCTGTTATCGTGGGTGTGCGATAGGACGAAGGCGGAATCTTTATGGCTGTTGACGATATCGTTGATGTTACAGAACAGAGGCGGCTGAATGAGTGCCGCGTTTCTGGAATTCCCTGGAAAAAGTGGGGACCTTACCTAAGCGAGAGGCAATGGGGCACCGTTCGTGAGGATTACAGCGATAACGGTAATGCCTGGGACTACTTCTCCCACGACCAATCGCGCTCACGCGCCTACCGCTGGGGCGAGGACGGACTCGCGGGAATCTCGGACGACCGGCAGCGCCTCTGTTTTGCCCTCACCCTCTGGAACGAGCGCGACTCAATCCTAAAAGAACGTCTGTTTGGACTTACTAATAGTGAAGGCAATCATGGCGAGGATGTAAAGGAGTATTACTTTTACATCGATAGCACCCCGACTCACTCGTACATGAAATATCTGTACAAGTATCCTCAGCGGGAGTTTCCGTATCGCGACCTGGTCGAAACAAACCGCGGACGGTCGCGGGACGAGTTCGAATACGAGTTGCTGGACACGGGGATCTTCGACGACGACCGGTATTTTGACGTGTTCGTGGAGTACGCCAAGGATGGTCCGGAGGACCTCCTGGCGCGGATAACCGTTCACAACCGGGGCCCGGAGACCGCGCGATTAAGCGTGCTTCCGACGCTCTGGTTCCGGAACACGTGGTCTTGGGGAATCGACGGACGGAAACCGGTCCTGCGGCAAAGCGGGCCCGGGACGGTTCAGGCGTCGCATCACGAACTCGGCGAGTACTGGCTATCCTGCGACGGGACACCCGAGCTGCTGTTTACCGAGAACGAGTCCAACGCACAGAGGCTATGGAATCAGCCCAATGCTTCTCCCTATGTCAAAGACGCGTTTCACTCCTACATCGTGTCGGGCGATGCCGGGGCGGTGAATCCGTCGCGGACAGGAACCAAGGCGGCGGCCCATTACAAGCTTGAAATCCCGCCGGGCGGCAGTCAGACTGTCCGCCTGCGCCTGTCGGCCAACGCCGGGGCGAGCTTCAGCAACTTCGACCAAGTGTTCAACGCGCGCCTCCATGATTGTGACGAGTTTTTCCATAGAATCACGCCGCCCACACTGACCGAGGACGAACGCCGGGTTCACCGCCAGGCGATTGCGGGGATGTTGTGGGGAAAGCAATTCTACTACTTCGACCTGGAGCAGTGGTTGAGCGAGCACCATAGCCATCCCCTTCTTCATGCGGCACGGAAGGACGTCCGGAATACGGAATGGTTCCATATGCTCAATGCCGACATCATTTCGATGCCGGACAAGTGGGAGTACCCGTGGTACGCGGCCTGGGACCTGGCATTTCACACACTGGCGCTCTCTCTGGTCGATTTCGATTTCGCTAAAGAGCAGTTGCTGCTGATGCTCCGTTCGCTGTACTTTCACCCGAACGGGCAAATCCCCGCTTACGAGTGGAACTTCAGCGACGTCAATCCTCCGGTGCACGCGTGGGCCACGCTGTTCCTGTACAAGACCGAGCGCACGCTGGGCCGGTCCGACATTCGATTCCTGGAACGCTCATTCCAGGGCTTGATGCTGAACTTCAACTGGTGGGTCAACCGCAAAGATCCTCAAGGCCGCAACGTGTTTGCGGGCGGCTTCCTCGGGTTGGATAACATCGGAGTTTTCGACCGGAGCGCGCAACTTCCCACGGGAGGATCGCTGGAACAAGCGGACGGAACAGCCTGGATGGCTTTTTACTGCCAGTGCATGCTGGAGATGGCGCTCATCCTCAGTGAACATGACCCGATGTACGAGGAGATTGCCTTCAAGTTCGTCCAGCACTCGGCCTGGATTGCGTACGCCATGGACCGAATCGGCGACTGTCACGACGAGATGTGGGACGAAGAGGACGGCTTCTTCTACGACCTGCTGCGGCTGCCAAATGGTGAGGCGATGCGTCTCAAGGTCCGGTCCCTGGTCGGCCTGCTGCCGCTGTGCGCATCGACCACATTTGAGCCAGACTCGGCGACCCGCTATCCGAAATTGCAGGAGTTGCTCGACTTATTCCGCCAAAGACATCCTGACTTGGTCGAACATATCGCACCTACCAAAGCAGGGTTCAAAGGCTATAAAGACCGGCGGCTCCTGGCAATCATGAACAAGGCGAAGGTGGAAAGCGCGCTCAAGTACATGCTCGACGAGAATGAATTCCTGGGCCCGTACGGAATTCGCTCGCTGTCCAAATACCACCTCGACCACCCCTTCTCTTTCTGGGTGGGCAATGAAGAGTATCAGGTGCGGTACTTACCAGCCGAATCGAACACCGGGATGTTTGGCGGAAACTCCAACTGGCGCGGACCGGTCTGGATGCCGGTCAATGCGTTGCTCGTACGCGCTTTGCTGAACCTGTATCATTTTTACGGCGACGACTTCCGGGTTGAGTGTCCAACCGGCTCCGGCCAGCACATGACGCTTTTCGAAGTGGCGCGGGAAATCACGCGGCGCTTGAAAGCGACTTTCCTCCGCGACGAGAGCGGCCAGCGTCCCGTGTATGGAGGGACTGAGAAGTTTCAGAAGGATCCTCATTGGCGCGATCTCGTCCTCTTTTACGAGTACTTTCATGGGGACAACGGCGCCGGCCTCGGCGCCAGCCACCAGACGGGTTGGACCGGTTTGGTGGCCATGTTGATCGACCTCTTCGGACGGCTCGATGCCCCTTCGTTCCTGGAAGCGGAAAAAGGCGTCATCGGGGAACGCCTGGTCAGAGAGCAGGTGGGCGGTAGCGAGATCAAGAAATCCAAGGTGGCCGCGGGGTAATTTGGTCCGGCTGACCAACGCCCCGCCGGGCCTAGCCAAATGCCCGAACAACGTCCCATCACGGCAGGTCCCCTGAGTCTCATTCTCTGGGACGGCGAACTGCGCCGAATCATGCTCGGGGATCACGAGGTCCTCTGCCGCATCTACTTCGCACTACGCGATCGCAATTGGGGAACCATTGGAGGGCGGATCGAGAACCTGGTCCTGGAACAGCGCGAGCGGCACTTCTCGGTCACCTATGATTCGGTTCACCAGCACGAGGACATCGACTTTCGCTGGCACGCCACGATCATTGGCGCCGCGTCCGGCAAGGTTAGCTTCGCACTCGACGGAAAGGCTTATTCCACCTTCAAGCGGAACCGGGTTGGCTTGTGCGTCCATCATCCGCTGGCCGGATGCGCGGGCAAGCCTTGTACGGTGACCCGGCCGGATGGCGGGCGCGAGACACTCGCGTTTCCCGATTTCGTCGCCCCGCATCAGCCGTTCCTGAATGTCGCCGCAATGTCGCACGAGGTCCAGCCCGGCATCCATGCCGAGGTGCGGTTCTTCGGCGAGGTATTTGAAACGGAAGATCATCGGAACTGGACGGACGCCAACTTCAAGACCTACGGCACACCGCTCAGCCTGCCCTTCCCGGTCGAAGTCACGGCTGGAAGTGAGATTCATCAGAGGGTCGAGCTTTCTCTCGCGGGTAAGACCATTCGACCGTCCGCGCCGGCCAGAGCAAAGCTCGTGTCCGTTCGCGTGACTGAGAAGCCGCTTGGGAGTTTGCCCGAGTTGGGCTTGGGACCGGCGCGCGGCGGCAAGCCGCTACCGGCTGACGCGCTTGGCCAAGTGAAGCGTCTCAATCTCAGCCATCTCAGGGCCGACATTCCCCTCGACCGGGACCCTGTTGCCGCAATGGAGCAGGCGATTGCCGGGACCAAGGCGCTGGGCCTGAAGCTTGAAGCCGCCGTCTTTCTCCCTGGTCCGCTGGCTGACCTGCGGCGTTTCGCCCCATCGGTGGCGCGGTGGCTGATCTTCCATACGCACGAGAAGTCGACGCCGGCGGAGACCGCGGCGCTGGCGCGCGAAATACTCGGTCCTGACGCGGCCGTGGTGGCCGGAACCAACGCCTACTTCGCCGAACTCAACCGCAACCGGCCGTCCGGCGCGGGTTGGAACGCGTCGTGTTTCTCCATCAATCCCCAGGTACACGCCTTCGACAACGACAGCGTCATGGAGAACACGCTGGCGCAAGGCCACGCGGTGCGAAGCGCCAGACATTTCACCGGAGGCAGGCCGGTCATCGTCACGCCGGTGAGTTTGCGCCCGCGCTTCAACCCGGACGCGACCGCCGCGGGGGAGCCGCTACCGCCCGACCCGCGTCAGAAGACCTCCTTCTGCGCCGCGTGGACCACCGGCAGCCTCAAGCACCTCAGCGAGGCAGGCGCCGCGTCCATCACCTATTTCGAAACGCATGGCGCAGGCGGCGTGTTTGACGAGCACGGCGTTTACCCCGTATTCAAAGTCCTAAGCAAACTGGGTGAGTTTCGCGGCGGGCACGTGTTGGCGGTCGAGTCCGGAGACCAGCGCAGAGTCCTTGCCTTCGCGGCCGCCTCGGGCGCCCGGCGTTGTATGCTCCTGGCGAATCAAACGTCGGAATCACAGACGGCTCAATGCTCGACGCCTGCCCAAACGGTGGAGATCGCGCCGTTCGATGTGGCGATTCTTGATTGGAATCGGTGAGGCGCCCTCACGCGCCGTCTACATCACCAGGGCGTTGAATAGCAGCTTGAGCGTCAGGTAACTTTGGGCGCGATATTGCGGACGCATCCCGAAAAGTATGACGTGCCCTTTGCCGGTCTCGACGTCGACCAGCGCGGGTTTGCCGGCTATGTACCGTTCTCCCATCAGCCAACCGGATGCCAGCACGGGCGGTGACGAGTAGCTCACAACCGCCTTGGCATGGTCGCCCAAGGAATCGAAGACGGGGCTGCCCTCGTGCCAGATGGTGAACTCCGAGGGCAAACCGTAGCCCAGCGGATGCCCGGGCGACAGGCGCGCATTGAGAAGCGAGCCGGGACAGTAGAAATCCCGGTTCGACACACCGTGCAGCAGGTTCTTCGGTCCGGCTGAAAGGTCTTCCAGGGCATAGCCGGAAGCGGAGTTCAAAAAGACCAGCCGGCCGCCTTCTTCGGCAAATCTCTTCAGCGCCGCGGCGCCGTCGGGGCCGAGCCCGCCGGTATACTCGGGCGGCATCGTTCCTTGCCGGTACCCTTCGCGAATCGTTTGTGGACTCTGGTCGGCAAACACCAGGACATCGAATTGAGCGCTGAGATTTCCCGCCCGGATCACCGCGGCTGGAACGCTGGTGTACTCCCAGCCGAAGTTTTCGACGATCCACCGGGTCCAGCCCTCGTCCATGCTTGGGACTTGGCTGTGGAACAGGCCAAACCTCGGTTTCTTGAGTTGGACCGCGCCGGGCGGTTGCGCGGCGCCCAGGTAGAAATCGCCGCTCTTGGGATTCCGCCATACGGCGCGCCCAGCCTTCCAGGCTTGGTTGACGCGCCGCCATGCTTCCGAGTCCGAGGCGGCGAGCCACCCTTGCGGCAGCACGCCTCCGCGAAACCCGCTGAATGTGGACGCCCGCCGCAGCGTGGCCTGGAACCGGTCGTCCACCTGCTCCACCTGCACTCCCATCAGCAGCGGCAATGTGTGGGCCGTAACATCGTAGGGGCGCTTCGGCGGTCCCCCGGGGTATTGCCGCAGGTCCGGATATTTCTGACGCTCCAGCAGCGCCTTGGCGAACCCGCTGTAGGGTTGCTGCATCCGTATGACATACGTCCCGGCAGGATACTGCCTCGTCCCGGCTTGGAAGGGTTCAGTAGACCGCTCCACTTCAACCGCGCCGAAATCCAATGTCTCCATGAGCTTCTTTGCCGCGCCCGGATCAGCCTGCTCGGGCGGAAAGACAAAGGCGTACGGCGCCTGCCGTTCGGAAGCGCGCTGGTTGATGCCGTAGAAATTGCGCAGCAGATCTTCGCGCCGGTTTGCGGCGGTCGTCAGCACCGATTCGATTGCGATCAACTGGTCGTCAACGATGTCGCGAAGCCGCCACTCGCCGCCCAGCCAGGGTTCGAGGTAGTTCCAGCTTCGCTCGCGTGGATTGTATCCGAGCGCGCTGGCCGCGATCTGTTCCGGAGAAATCGTCACCGGCGTGGCAATCCTGACGCTGGCGGACTCGCTGAGGATTCGCATCCCGGCGTGAAAACTCTGGTAGGCGCGCGCCGGCGTCCAGAAATCGTAAACCGCGTTGACCACGACGCCCTTGCGTCCGGCGGCGGTCAGATCCGACGCCATGACCATACCGATCATGTTCGACTGCTGGGCCACGACCGGATCGACGTTCGGCTCGATCGGGTCCAGCCACGGCGGCACGAACATGCGGCATCCGGACGGCCCCATCTGATGGATGTCGTAGACGATCTGGGGATGCCACTTGTTGTGAAGCTGGGAAATCACCGCGCGGTTCTCGGCTTGGGAAAAGATGTACCAGTCGCGATTGTTGTCGTGGCCCACGTACTTCTGATAAAGCCGCGGAGGATTGGTCCCTTCGAACGAGGTGCCCAGAGTCTTGCGGTACCACTCGCCCACGATGTCCATACCGTCCGGATTGATCGAGGGCGCAAGCACGACGATCACGTTGTCGAGAATGGCCTTGACGCGCGGCGCGCCGCTCGCCGCCAGCTTGTAAGCGTACTCAATCGCGGCGTGGCTGGAGGCGACTTCGGTGGCGTGAACCGAGCACGTGATCAGCACCACCGTCTTGCCTTCGGCGGCCAGTTTCTCCATCTCCGCGGGAGTGGTGACCCGCGGATCCGCCAGCCGCCTTTGTATCTCCTGGTATCGCGCCAGCCGCTTTAACGTTTCCGGGGCGCTGATCATGGCGGCGATCATCGGCCGCCCCTCCGAACTCTTGCCGTACTCGATGATCCGGACGCGGTCGCTTCCCTTTTCCAGTTCGTCGAAGTAGGCCACGACCTGCTTCCATTCGAGCGTCGATCTGTCGGCGCCCATCTTGTGGCCGAAAAAGCTCTCGGGCGTTGGCGGCGCGGCCCCAAGCGCCAGGACGGAAAGCAGCGCGGCGGCGAGAAGCTTCACCCGCGATTCAGCTCCTTCCACAGAGCGCGGTACCATCGCAGAAACCGCTCCGGCTCTTTGCTTTCCTGCGCCTCGCACAACGTGTACCGCTCGTAGTTGGATTGCCGCAGCAAAGTGAACAACTCGCGCCATGGATAGCGCTCATCGGCGAGTTCGGTGATGTGAACGTTCCGGATCCATGGCCGCAACAGGTCGAAGCTGGGCTTGATGGTCCCGTTCACGATGTCGGTGGGATTCGAATTCCAGCACAGTCCAACCTGTTTGTGATTGGCGGTCTTCATGATGTCCGCGCAAACGGCGGGGACCTGCGTCTGGCTGCCGTGCACTTCGAGCCAGATCTCAACACCGTAGCGTTCGCCGTATTGGCCCACCTCTCGCAAGGATTCGCCGATCTGCTTGATGGTCTGCTCTCTCGGTACGCCCTGCGGGAGCCCGTTGGGCCGTACCTTGACGCCCCAAGCGCCGGTGTCGTGCGCCAGTTCGACAAACTGCTTCGCCGTGGCGATATTTTGCGCTACGACCGCCTTGTCGGGTGAATGAAAATCGCAGGTAGAGCCGAAGCTCAGCAGCTTCACCCGGCTGCGTTCAAAACGCTGCTGCACCTTGGACCGTTCCGCTGCGTTGAGCGAAGGCTCGACCCCGTGCCTGTGGCCCGTTCTCAACTCGACAGCCTCAAAACGGGCTTCTTCCAACTTGGTGATCAGAGTGTCAAGGTCCCAATCTTTGAGGACGTTATATGTGACAGCACCCAGCATCATACGGTGGCTTCCTTTGGTGACAGGTCGTGGCCCTCCCAGCGGGCGACTACCGCGGTTGCGACGCAGTTCCCCAGCAGATTGACCGAGGTCCGCGCCATATCCATCAATGTATCGACACCGAGAATCACGGCGACACCTTCCAGCGGCAGGTTGAAGGTCGTCAGTGTTCCGGCAAGGATGACCAGCGAGGCGCGCGGCACGGCGGCGACGCCTTTTGTCGTCAGCATCAGGGTCAGCATCATCATCAACTGCTGCGGCAAAGACATTTCAACCCCGGCGGCCTGCGCGACGAAGACCGAAGCCAGCGAGAGGTAGAGCGTGCTGCCGTCGAGATTGAAGCTGTATCCGGTCGGCAGCACAAAAGCCACAATGTGGCGCGGCACACCGAACTTCTCCATATTCTCCAGCGCCAAGGGCAATGCGGCTTCGCTCGAAGCCGTGGAGAAGGCCAACAGATAGGGTTCCTTGATGGCGTCCCAGAACCGCCGGACAGGTATCTTAAACACGATCATCACCGCACCAAGGACAACGACCACAAACACGATCAACGCGCCGTAGAGTGAGAGAACCAGTTTTCCCAGTCCGACCAGGACACTGATGCCTTTGACGCCGACGGTGGCCGCCATGGCGCCGAAAACGCCGAGCGGCGCCAGGTACATGACGTATTTTGTGTACTCGAACATCACTTCGGCGAGCGATTTGCAGAACTCGACCACCGGCTGAGCCCGGGCGCCGACGATGGTGCAGGCAGTGCCGAAAAGGAAGCAGAATACCACCAACTGCAGCACTTCTCCCTTTGCCATGGCATCGATCACGCTCGTGGGGAACGTGTGTTCAACGACGCCGGCGAGGCTCATCTTGGCTTGCTGAATGCCGGAGTCAGCGCCGCGAGTCAATGTGACGCCCTCCCCGGGACGGACCAGGTTGACGACCGCCAAGCCGAGGAACAGCGCAATGGTTGTGACGACTTCGAAATAGATGATCGCCTTGGCGCCGATGCGGCCCATCGTTTTCGGACTGCCCGACCCGGCGATGCCGTACACAAGGGTGGCAAACAACAAAGGCGCAATGATCGACTTGATCATCCGGATAAAAATGTTCGAAAGCAGGACCAACCCGCCGCTCGGTCCGGGAAAGAAGTGGCCGAAGACGATGCCGGCCACCATCGCGATGAATATCCACGAAGTCAGAGAAATCCGCTTCAACGTTCACCCCATTTCAACTTCTGCCGCAACACGTCGAAGAACTTCATCCGCGGCGGTCGGACGAGATGCACACAATGCGGCGAGCTGCGGCAGACCACGCGGTCCTTCTCTTTCAGCGGTTCGCCCACCTGGCCGTCGATGGTCAGGTACGCATCGTCATTGGAGGCCATGTTGAGGATTTGCACCACGCTCGTGTCGGGCACAATCACCGGGCGGTTGGTGAGGGTGTGCGGGCAGATCGGCGTCAGGCAAATCGCGCCAACCTGCGGGAATACGATCGGTCCGCCGGCCGAGAGCGAGTAGGCGGTGGAACCGGTTGGGGTCGCGATGATCAACCCGTCCGCCTTGTAGCGGCATACGAAGTGGGAATCGACGTTGGTTACCAGATCGATCATGCGCGCGATCGAAGCTTTGGTGATGACCACATCGTTCAGCGCGTCGTAGCGGGCCACAGCCGTGTCGTTGCGCATGACCTCGCAGCGCAGCATGCGCCGCTTGGCGATACGGTGTTCGTTGCGCAGCGCCCGCTCCAGCTCGGGGAACAACTCGTCGCTCGTGATAGCGGTCAGGAAGCCCAGCCCGCCAAGATTGGCGGCAAACAGCGGGATTTCACGGCCGGCGATCGCGCGAGCCGCCGACAGCAATGTGCCGTCTCCTCCCAGAACAACCACCAACTGGCAGCCGTCCGGAACGTGATCCCGGCTCAGGCCGTCGCTTCTGCCGACGTACCTGGCGGTCGCCTGATCCATGCGCACGGAGAGGCGATGCCGCTCTGCCCATTCGAGCAGTAGAGGCACGATCGTGTACGCTTCCTGAACCTCAGGCTTGGTCAGCAGCCCGATTGTCTCGATTCCGTCCATACAAGAGGAACTCTTTGTTGCCTTCCACGCCCAAAATCGGGCTTTCCATCACCTCGGTTTCCCACCCAAGGGCGCGCGCCGCCGCGCCGACTTTATCACAAACTCCGGCGTGCAGCGCCGGGTCCCGTACGATTCCACCTCGACCTACCTGTTCGCGTCCTACTTCGAACTGGGGCTTGATCAAGACCACGGCCCGCGCCATGGGCGTCAGAAGCGGCGGAAGCACCGGAAGAATGAGTGTAACCGAGATGAAGCTCACGTCACAGACAACCATTTCCGCGGCTTCGCCCAGGTCCGCGGGCTTGAGATAACGGGCGTTGATTCCCTCGTGGAGGACGACACGCGGGTCATTCCTGAGTTTCCAGTGCAACTGTCCGTGGCCGGCGTCCACGGCGTGTACCCGCAGCGCGCCGCGCTGCAACAAGCAGTCCGTGAAGCCGCCGGTGGACGACCCAACGTCGAGGCAGACCTGGCCTGAAACGTCGATCTTGAAATAGTCCAGCGCGCCGGCCAGTTTCACTCCCCCCCGGCTGACATAGGGCAGGCCGGCTTCGACTTCAATGGCGGCGCCCGCGTCGACTTGCGCGCCCGGCTTGTCGACTCTCTGTCCCGACACCTTCACCGCTCCAGCAAGCAAAAGCGCCTGAGCCTTTTGTCTCGATTCAGCCAGCCCCCGGTCGCACAAGAGCTGATCGATCCGGCGCCGGTCCCGCTTCATGCCTTGCGATCGGTGATCAAATCCGCCAGTTGGCGCAACCGGCCTGCCGCCGGACCGAACTGCTTCAACGCATCGTGCGCCATTGCCCGCTGCTCTTCAGCCATCCGGCGCGAGACGTCCAGGCCGTAGACCGCCGGAAACGTGATCTTGTTCTGCGCCGCGTCCTTGCCGGCCGTCTTGCCAAGCGCTTCCGACGTCTGTTCGACATCCAGAATGTCATCAACGATCTGGAATGCCAGCCCGGCGTGTTCGCCGTACCGTGACAGCGCGTCCAGTTCGTCGTCGCAGGCGCCTCCGTGAACGGCGCCCATGCGAACGCTGCTCCGGAGCAGCGCGCCGGTCTTGGCTCGATGTATCTTGTCGAGCAACTCGGCCGTTGGCGGCAATTTCTCACCTTCGAGGTCGTGAACCTGTCCCGCAATCATGCCGCACACGGTTCCCGACGCCCGGGCCAGTTCCGCCACCAGGCGCGAGTCCCCCACATGGCCGAGAACCTCGAATGCCAGGGTCAGGAGCGAGTCGCCCGCCAGGATGGCCATGGCTTCACCAAATACCTTGTGACAGGTCGGGCGTCCGCGCCGCAGATCGTCGTTGTCGAGCGCCGGTAAATCGTCGTGAATGAGCGAGTAAGTGTGAATCATCTCGAGTGAACAAGCCACCTCGAAGATGCGCGCGGGTTCGCCGCGGCCCAAGGCTCGCGCGCCTTCCAGGCAAAGGACGGGACGGATTCTCTTGCCACCCGCAAATACGCTGTATCGCATCGCCCGGTGGATGACGTACGGTTCAACGTCCTCGCCCGGAAGCAGGCCCTCCAGGGCGGCGTCCACCATGCGCCGCTGCGTGGCGAGATAGTCCGTCAATCCTTCGGCGGGAACGGTTCGGCTTCGATCCGGCCGTTCTTCTTCAGCAGAATCTCGACCCGGCTCTCGGCTTCCGATAGTTGCTTGCGGCATTGTTCGCTCAGTTTCATTCCCTTTTCGAAGAGTTCCAGCGCCCGCTCAAGCGGCAATTCTGAAGATTCCAGTTGCTTGACCACCTGTTCCAATTCGGCCAAACCGGCCTCGAAGCCGGCGCCGGCCGCGCCGGTCTCTCCTTCTTTTGACATCTCTTAATTCTATCGTCCCGGCGCGGCCGGCCCAACGGCGTCCATGTGTTAGCGTGAACTGTGAATGGAAGCGCCGGACTACTGGAGCAAGCCCGAAGCAGCCGCTGGTTTCATCCGCGGCCTGACTTCGGTTGAGGGCCAATTCGACCTGCTTCGCGCCACCGAATACCTGAGATTCACCAATATTCTAGACGTTGACCCGGCCCGCGGCGCGGCGGCGGTCTATTTCGCCATGGCTGGTAAACAGACCACCGTGCTGGACGCTCCCAGCACGCCCGGCTTTACGCCCGCTGGCTATCCAGCCGCGTTGATGGATGCGCTGGCCGTCGAGAGAATTCGCGCAGAGTTCCATGACCTCTCCGAGGACAGAATGTACGACGCCATATGGATGCCGCACGTGCTGCAACGGACCTTGGATACAGGGCAGATGCTCAAGAAGGCTGCCCGCCTGCTGAACCCCAATGGCTGGCTGATGCTGACCGTCCCACCCTACAACTCCCGGGTCGAAATGGGGCGCCTCTCGACCGGGTGGAATTTGGGCCAGCTCATCCATACATTGCTCGTCGCTGGATACAACGTCAGGTACGGCAACTTCATCCGGCACGGCGGCAGTCTCTGCGGCTTCGTCCAAAAGGGCAACCAACTGGCGCATTCCCTTCCCCCCGGCGCCAGCGAGTTGGTTCGAAGCGCCGCCTGTTTCTCGGAGCCGGAGAGAAGCAACCTGTGGCCGATGACCGTTCAGGGGCCCTTTGATGGCGACCTGGAGCAAGTCAATTGGTACCCGGACTTCGCGGCGTTGTTGAAGGAAGGCGGGGTTCCGCTGTACCGCATGTACTATCCGGCGGAAGCGTTCCAGTCTCGTTCCGCTTCGCTGGCGAACGGGCGGTGGCGGCACACAACTCCGGTGTCGCACCAGCATTTTGTGTACGGGCCGTACAGTTCGCTCCCGCCAGGGACGTGGGTGGCGACATGGGACGTCGACACGGCTTTCAACTCACGACAACCGCATGCGGTGATCCTCGATGTGGCTGCCAGCGGCGTCGCGATCGCTCAAAGGCGAATGGCGCCCGGTGAGAAGCCTTCCATTCAATTCGAGCACCATGAGAGCGAGGCGCACCTGGAATTCCGCATCTACGCCGATGGAACCCTGCCGCCCGGGGCGCTCTCTTTTGGGGGCGTCTCGCTGGTGAGAGCCTCCTAGCCCATCCGCCGGCCGCGCAGCCCGGGCTGGAATCCGTCTGTGCTATATTCGATGTTCAGAATATACGAATTCTCTAATCGATGCCGGACGCCCTTCGCCAGTTCAAGGCCGACTTCTTCCAGGCGCTCGCCCATCCTACGCGGATCGCCATTATCGAGCAACTGCGCGATGGCGAGCTTTCGGCCGGCACGCTGATTGACCGCCTGAAGCTGGAACAAGCGAATGCATCCCAGCACCTGGCCGTCCTGCGTGCGAAGAACATCGTCACCGGCCGCAAGTCCGCCAACCAGGTGTTCTATTCCGTGCGTCATCCCCTCATCATCGAAGTTCTGGACGTGATGCGCCGCTACTTCCACGCGCACATGAGGGAGTCGGTCGCCTCGCTAAAGGCCCTTGAGAAGGCCGGGAGCGGGCGCCGGTGAAATTCCCCGAGCAATGGCTGCCGGAATCGGTGCGCGCGTTGCGGTCCTATTCACGCGCGGACCTCGGCGCCGACCTGATCGCAGGCCTTACGGTGGGACTTGTCGCATTGCCCACGGCAACGGCCTTCGCCATCGCGTCGGGTGTGCCGCCGCAGGCGGGGCTCTACACGGCCATCGTGGCGGGCGGCCTCATCTCGGTCCTGGGCGGTTCGCGCATGCAAATCGGCGGGCCGACGGGCGCATTCGTCGTTATCGTCGCGGGCATCGTTGCGAAATTTGGGATGCCGGGCCTTGCGATGGTCACTCTGATGGCGGGTGCGATGCTCGTCGTAATGGGGCTGACTGGATTGGGCTCGGCGGTCAAGTTCATTCCCCGGCCCGTCACCATCGGCTTCACCAACGGCATCGCACTGCTGATCGCTTCCACGCAGATCAAAGACTTTTTCGGACTGGCTCCCGGTGATGTACCGACCGCGTTCCTGCCGCGCCTGGCCGTGCTCGCTCGCAACTTCCACACGATTTCATGGCGGGCCACGGCCGTTTCCGCCGCTACCCTGGCCATAATCCTTCTGCTGCCGCGTATCTCGAAACGCGTTCCCGGTTCGATCGCCGCCATGCTGGGCTGCACCGCGTTTGTGGCCCTCACTGGCCTTCCCATCGAAACCATCGGCAGCCGGTTCGGTGGAATACCCACTGGTCTGCCGCAATTCTCTCTGCCGGAGTTCCGGTTGGATCATATCGGACCGCTGCTGCCTTCGGCTGTCACCGTGGCGCTTCTGGCGGCAGTCGAAAGCCTGCTATCGGCCGTCGTCGCCGACTCCATGAGCGGCACGCGGCATAACTCCAACGTCGAACTGGTGGCGCAGGGTATCGCCAACATGGCATCTCCCCTGGCCGGCGGGATACCCGCGACCGGTGCAATCGCCCGGACAGCCACTAACATCCGCTCGGGAGCGCGCAGTCCGCTGGCCGGGGTGTTTCACGCGCTCACCCTGCTGTTGATTCTGGCCGCCGCCGCGCCTCTTGCCCGCTTCGTGCCGCTGGCCACCCTCGCGGCGGTTCTCATCATGGTGGCCTACAACATGGGCGAATGGCGGGAAATTGGTACGATCGTCCGGCTGTCGAAGGCCGACATCGCCGTCTGGGCCGCGACATTCTCCCTGACGGTCCTCGCCGACCTCACCGTTGCGGTCGAAGTGGGAATGGTTCTGGCTGCGTTGCTCTACATCTACCGGATCTCACAAACGACGACGGTGTCGGTGGTAACGCGGGATTATATCGACGACGGGCGGGTCCATATCCTGCAGGACAAGCAGGTGCCGTGGTATGTGGGGATCCTGCGCATTCACGGGCCGTTCCTGTTCGGCACGACCGAGAAGCTCGCGGAGACGACGGCGAATCTCAATGCGTTTCCGGCCGTCGTCATCGTCCGGCTGCGGAACATGACGGCCATCGACGCAACGGGTCTGCACGCACTGGAAGTGCTGGCCGGCCGGCTGCGCAAATCGGGACGGACGCTGCTGCTGTGCGGTGCGCGCGAACAACCCGCGCAGTTCCTGCAGCAAGCCGATTTCATGCGTCATGTCGGCCTCGAGAACATACTCCCGCACGTGGAGGCGGCGCTGCGGCGCGCGCAGGAGATCAATGCGGGCTTCTCCGGCGTGGGGCAGGAAATGGCTGACGACTTCCGCCGGTCGCCGCTCTAACCTAACTCTCCTGGCAGGTTCAGCGGGCGTCGCCCATCAGGCGCGTTACGGGCCGCGCGATCAGCGCCAGCACCACACCCACTGCCAGCGCGAACACCGCAATAAACTGGAACAGGTTCTGCAACGGGACATCGCCGTACAGCGCGGCCATGCGGCCTCCCAGGTAATTGCCCATGGAGAGGGACAGGAACCAGACTCCCATCATCAGACCCGCGTAGCGGACTGGAGCCAGCCTCGTCATGGCGCTCAAACCCACTGGGCTCAGCAGCAATTCTCCGACGGTGTGCATCAGGTAGACGACAATGAGCCACATTGGGCTGACTTTGACTCCGTCCGATGCCCGCATCGCGGCGGCCGTCATCCAGACAAAGCTCACGCCGGCCACAAGAAGCGCCAACGCGAACTTGGTGGGACTCGCCGGCTGCCGCTTGCCGAGGCGAAGCCACAGCCACGCGAAAACCGGCGAAAGTACGACCAGCCAAGCCGCGTTCAGCGATTGATACATGCTGGCCGGCACATCAATTCCAAGGAGCCGGTTGTCGGTGTAACGCTTGGCGAAGATACTGAGCGACGAGCCAGCCTGCTCAAACGCGGACCAGAACAAGGCCGAGGCGATAAACAACACCCCAATGGCGATGCCGCGCTTGCGCTCCTCCGAAGCCCAGTCCTTTGAGAACAGAATCCAGGCAAAGACCGCCAGCGTGATCCCCAGGACCACGAAACCCGCCGCATTCACCAGATTGGCGACTGTCACCGGGTAGATGCCGCTCACATGGAGGAAGCTGACAATCACCAGCAGCGCCAGAACGCCGAGCGATCCGTTGCGCAACATGCGGCGCTGGCTGGCGGCTTCTTCCGGACTGGCGTGAACGGGATGGAGCCCGGCTTCGTCCAACCGGTGCTGTCCCGCCCAGTACCAGATCACGCCGATCGTCATACCGATTCCGGCGGTGGCGAAACCAAGATGCCAGTTGACGCGCTCCCCCAGCGGACCGCAAATCAGCGGCGCAATCATTGCGCCGATGTTGATCCCCATGTAGAACAAGGCGAAGCCGGCATCGCGGCGGGGATCGTCTTTGGTGTAGATCTGCCCGACAATCGTGCTGATGTTCGGCTTGAGCAGGCCGGTCCCCAGGATGATGACAAGGAGTCCGCTGAAGAAGCTTGCGGTTCCCGGCGCGGCCAGCGTCAGGTAACCAATTGCGATCAGGATGCCGCCGGCGAACACCGCCCGGCGCTGCCCCAGGATCCGGTCGGCAACCCACCCGCCCAACAGGCTCATCCCGTATACGGACGCGGTGTAGAGGCCGTAGACGCCGTAAGCCTTCGTGTCGGTAAATCCCAGCCCTCCGTTCTCCGTCGCCGTCACCATGAACAGCACCAGCAGCGAACGCATGCCGTAGTAGCCAAACCGTTCCCAAAGCTCGGTGAAGAAAAGGGTCGAAAGGCCGCGCGGCTGGCCGAAGAAACCGCGGTCTTCGCTGGCAGTCATCCGTTGGTCTTCTTGATGCCGGGATGGAGAAGCTGGTGGATCTCCGGCGCTTCGAGATTGGCCGGGGTGACAACAATCCCCGGAAGGTCGATCCGTTTGGGAGGGGTTTGACCGCTGAGCTTGATGGCCAGGGTCTTTACCGTTTCGTAGCCCATCTTGAACGGATCCTGCACCACCATGGCGTGTATGACACCCGCCTTCATATCGTCGATCATCCAGTCCGCCCAGTCGAAGGCAACGAACTTGAGTTTACCCGCCAACCCGCGGGCTTTGAGGGCGAGCGAGATCCCCGTCGAGCTGGGCTCAGTCGAAGCGAAGAACCCATCCAAGGCGGGATGCGCGGCCAGAATGTTCTCCGCCGCGGCCAGGGACTTGGAACGGTCCGCCATGCCAAACTGCTCGGCCACCACTTTGATGCGGGGAAATTCGGCGGCGAGCGCGTCCCGGCAGCCGCGCTCCCGGTCCATCGTGGACTGGCTACCCGGCGCGTGCATCAGGATCGCAATCCGGCCGCTTCCCTGAAGCAATTGACCGAGTACGCGTCCTCCCATCTTGCCGGCGGCGTAGTTGTCGGTGCCGACGTATGATGTGTAGTTTTCCGACTCCAGCCCGGAGTCGAAGACTGTTACCGGAATGCCGGCCGCCATCGCCCGGTCCACCGGCGCCACCAAAGCCGTGCGTTCGGCGGCGGCCAGCGCGATTCCGTCGACATGCCGGGCAATCATGGAATCGACGATCTGGATCTGCCGGCTATACTCGCTCTCGCTGGGCGGTCCGTTCCACAGAATTTCGATACCAGACTCATCGGCGGCCTTGCGGGCGCCCGCTTCGACCGAGACCCAGAAGATATGAGCCAGCGACTTGGGTATTACCGCGACTCGTTTCTTGCGCGCGCCGCGGCAACCGGCCGCCGCCGCGCCGGACATGCACAGCCATTCGCGCCGCGTCACTGCGCCAACCACCCTCCGTCGATCACGATGTCAGTTCCGGTGATGAACGAAGCCGCGCTGGAACAGAGAAACGCCGCCAGAGAACCGATATCCTCGACTTTGCCCCAGTGGCCAACCGGGATCTTGGAGATGAACTGAGCGTTCACTTCCGGATTCTGCATCAGCACCGTGTTCATCTCCGTCGCAAACGGACCGGGGCTGATCCCCACAACCGTGATGCCTTCGGGCGCCAGTTCCATGGCGAGCGCCCGGGTCAAGCCGAGCAGGGCCGTCTTGCTCGATGAGTACGCGGCGCGCCCAGGCAGCGAAACGTGGCTCATGATCGATGTCATGTTGATGATGCGCCCGTAGCCGGTACCCTTCATGTGGGGAACGAAAGAACGGCACAGGAGAAAGGCGCTGGTCAGGTTGGTTCCGATGACCCAGTTCCATTCATCGAGGGTGAAGTCGGTGATCGGCTTACGGAGGTTCACGCCGGCGTTGTTGATCAGGATCTGAACTTTGCCGAAGCGCGCGGCAACCTCTTTCTCCAACCCCAGGACTTCGGCTTCACTGGTCACATCCACCTTGTAAACCTCGGCGGCGGCGCCCGTGGCCCGGACGGAGGCGGCCGTTTCCGTCAGTTTCTCCAGATCGCGGGCCGCCAGCGCGACCGAGGCGCCGCGCTCGGCCAAGGCCAGCGCCATGGCTTTGCCAAGCCCGCGGCTGGCGCCGGTAATCAGTGCGACTCTACCTTTGAGATCTGCGTTCATCTTGGGGTCCCGTACCTCTGTGTCCAATCTCGATATTGTATAGAAGACGAGGCTTCTATGAACCGCAGAGCGATTCTTCTACTTGCCAGCATCGCCATGGCCGCCGCGCCGGCTTTCGCTGATTTCAGTTACGAACAAACCTCAAAGATCACGGGCGGGATGGTCGCAAACATGATGCGCATGGCCGGACCTTTCGCGGCCAAGGCGAGAGAACCCCAGACCAGCACGATCATGGTCAAGGGAAACCGGATGGCGACCGTCAACAAGAATTCGATGAACGTGGTGGACCTCGATGCCAGAACGATTACCGAGGTCGATTTCGAAAAGAAAACGTACAGCGTGTTGACGTTCGATCAGATGAAGCAGATTTATCAGGAGATGCAGAAGCGCCTCCAGTCACCCGATTTCGAAGTCAACGCCCAAATCAAGGTGGACATCAAGGAAACCGGCGCGCACAAGCAAATCGCCGGCCATGACGCGCGCGAAGTTGTCACGCGCGTGGATATGGAAGCCAAGGACCCCAAGACCGGACAAACCATGACGACGGAGGTCATCTCGAACACGTGGCTGGCGTCCGAGATAGCCGGCTACAAGGAGGTTCGTGAGTTTTACCGCCGCATGGCCGAGGCCCTTGGCTGGATGCCCGGTCAGATACAAGGAGGACAGCCCGGCATGGCGAAGGGCATGATCCAGGTGACTCGCGAAGTGTCGAAACTCGAAGGGTTGCCGGTGCTGCAAATCACGAAGATGACCGGTCCGGGCGGAATGCAGGAAGCCGGCGCGTCCTCTGAGCAAACCCAGAACCAGCCGGCGCCGTCGGGGGACGATGTGGCTCAGGCAGCGGCCAAGGGCGCCGAACGCCAGGCTGAAAGTGAAGCTTTGAGCCAGGTTTATCGGACCGGCGGCGCCACCGGCCGAGTCGCCGCCGGCGCTCTCGGCGGAATGATGGGCGGGTTCAGACGCAAGAAACCCGCGGAACCGCCACCGGCCGCGCCGGCGCAACCGGCGGCTCAGCAAACTCCACCGCCGGCTCAATCCGGCAGTTCGTTACTCCTGGAAATGACCACGGAGATGTCGAACCATTCCGCGGCCAGCATCGATCCCTCGCGGATGAGCGTGCCGGCCGGGTACAAAGAGGTGGAAAGCCACCTGCTCAAGACCATGGGCCCGCGGAAGTAATGGCCCGCCGCCGGCCCGTGGCGCTCTTTTTTCTTGGGGCGGCGATGCTCGCTCAGGAGACGCCTCCGCTATTCAGGGCAACTACTCGCCTGGTCGAGTTTACGGTCATCGCGCTCGACAAGAATGGCAACCCGGTCACCGGCCTGACCAAGGACGATTTCGCGATCGAGGACAAGGGCAAGGCGCGGGAGATCGCTTTCTTCCGCTTTGAAGGCCCGCCACCGGATCCGGCGCCCACCGCGCGCAGCGCGCAAGCACTCCCGCCCGGCACGGTGAGCAACCGCGTGGAGTACGCGCCGGGGCCGCCGCGCAATTTGACGGCCTTGGTGATCGATACAGCCAACACCGCGCCGGCCGAGTTGCCGTGGGTGCGCACACAAGTGGCAAGGTACTTGAGAACGCTTGCGCCGGACACCCGGCTGGCTATTTATCACCTGGGCGCCCAGTTGCGAGTCGTGCACGATTTCACGGACGACGCCGCTGAGTTACGGGCGCGCGTCCACAAGATTCTGGCCCTGCCCCCGCGGACGATGACCGACATAGACGCGGCGGCACGCGACGCCGAAGCGATGCTCAAGATGTTCGACGACCCGGTGCTGCTTGCGCTGCTGACCGGACAACTCGAAGCGGACATGCTTATCAACGACGCGGCGCGAGTGCGCGCCGTCGAAAGGGCCATGGCGGCCATGGACGCCTTAGGACAGCATCTGTCGGGAATCCCCGGACGCAAGAGCCTGGTCTGGATCAGCGGAGGAGTACCCATCGTCTCGATCACCGGAGCGATGGGATACGGCGCCAAAGGCGGCATGAGGAACTTCGAGGAACAGGTCACGAGGACCGCCCAGAGACTGGCTCAGAACGGGGTCGCCTTGTACGCGGCGGACGCGCGCGGAGTACGGACTTCCACTGTCTACAACGCCAGCGTCAGCAGTTCGCCAGTACACGGCCGAAGACCTTTCGAACGCCAGCAGCAGGCCGAGGAGATCAGTAACGATCCCCTGCCCGCCATGTACCTGATGACCGGCGTGACCGGAGGCAGGGTGCTGACCAACACCAACGATCCCGCCGCCGGCATGAAGGCCGCCGCCGCTGACATATTGGGCGCCTATAGCCTCGCGTTCTACAGCAGCGGCGAGGCGGACGGAAAGTGGCACAGCCTGAGAGCCACGGTGCGCCGTCCCGGCGTGAAGTTGCTGCACCGGCAAGGCTACCTGGCGGAACAGACCGCCGTCAAAGCCCAGAACTGGCTCGACGCCGAGTGGCAGACCGCCATTCGAAACCCCTTGGGTTCGTCCGCGATTCACATCGAAGCAACTTGTACTCCGGCTGAGGGCGCCGAACCCGGCGTATACGACATTTCCGTCCAAGTCGAGCCGTCCGACCTCTACTTCCACAAGGTGGCGGACCGCGACGCGGCGGACCTGGACATGGTGATCGCGAGCAAGACGCCGGAGGGCGCCGCCGGATACCACATCGAGAAGGGCACACTCAGTTTTCCGCCTGCGCAGTTGGACAGAGGACCGGCCAATTGCCGTTATGACCGCCGCTGGAAAGCCGGTCCAAACGTCATCGCGGTACGGATCTTCGTCAGGGACCGCTACACGGCGCGGTACGGCTCGGTCGACATCCCCTTAAAAAGCAAATCGGGCTTCCCCAAGCCCGTTGGGGAAGCCCGAAAGTAAGCGGAACCAAGGAAAAATCTAGTTCACAACGTCGACGCCCATCGAGACGCAGGCGCCCTTGACTTGGTTGATCGCGCCTTCCAGATCGAAGGAATTCAGGTCCGGCATCTTGATCTTGGCGATCTCTTCCACCTGCTTCATGGTGATCTTGCCGACCTTGGTCTTGTTCGGCTCACCGCTGCCTTTGGCCAGGTTGACGTATTTCTTCACCAGGATCGCGACGGGCGGTGTCTTGGTGATGAAGGTGAACGACCGGTCCGAGTAGACGGTGATCACCACCGGGATGACCAATCCTTCCATGTCTTTGGCGGAGGTCTTGGCATTGAAAGCCTTGCAGAACTCCATGATGTTGACACCTTGAGGACCCAAAGCCGTACCAACGGGAGGGGCTGGGGTCGCCTTCCCGGCAGGGATCTGCAGCTTAACGAGTGCGTTGATTTTCTTTGCCATGTTTCAGACCTATCCTTAGGAAACTTTCTCGACCTGGAGGAACTCGAGTTCTACCGGCGTTGCGCGGCCAAAGATGGTGACGAGCACGCGGAGCGTGTTGCGCTCCGGATTGATTTCGTCGACTTTGCCCTGGAAATTGGTGAAAGGACCGTCGATAATGCGTACCGATTCGTTCTTTTCGAAGGTGAGCTTCGGACGCGGACGCTCGGCGGCCGTAGCCTGGCGGTAAAGCACCGAGTTCACCTCGGTCGCAGTTAAGGGCACGGGCTTGGTTCCACCGCCAACAAATCCGGTCACGCGCGGCGTGTTCTTGACGTGGTGCCAAAGCTCGTCATCCATAGCCATCTGGACCATGACGTAACCCGGGTACAGAAGGCGCTTGGAGGTGACCTTCTTGCCGCCGCGAAGTTCAACGACCTCTTCGGTCGGAATCAGAATCTGACCTAAGCGGTCAGCGAATGAATACGCCTCGGCGCGGGCGCGAAGGGACTCGGCAACCTTGTTCTCGAAACCGGAATACGTGTGAATGATGAACCAGTCCATGGGCGGACCGGCCGGCTCGGCCACGGCCACCGGTTCGGCCGCGGAATTCTCCGGCTGTTCCGGATCGATGATGTCCTGCTCTGACATGGAAGCGACCTGTTTAATCTTTCCTCGTTAAAATTGACCGGCCTGGCTTTCGTTACCGCCGGGCCAGCGTGTGGAAAAGCTGGTTAACCGCGCGGCCCAGCAAGAAGTCTACGGCGGCAAAATAAGCCGCAAACAGAAATACCGCGGCAATGACAACGCCGGTAGTCGCCCGTACCTGTTTCGGCGAGGGCCAGGTGACACGGCGCATCTCCGCCTGCAACTCGTGGATGTAGTCCTTGATTGCGGCCGGCCAGCCTGAGACTTTGCTCAAGCTTCCGCCGTTCTGAGGTAACGCGCTTGTTTCCGTAGCCATCGAAGTAAACCTGCTCTAAGTTGAGGAGTGCATGGCAGGAGCTGAGGGAATCGAACCCCCACTGGCGGTTTTGGAGACCGCTGTTCTACCGTTAAACTAAGCTCCTGAGTCCCGCGGGGCTGCCCACACTCCATTGTACTCCCTGCCGGCTTCCCACTTGCTTTCGCGGGAAGGGATACTACTCGACAATCTCCGACACGGTACCGGCGCCGACCGTGCGGCCGCCTTCGCGAATCGCGAACCGCAACCCCTTGTCCATCGCCACCGGCGTGATCAATTCCACCGTCACCGTCACGTTGTCGCCCGGCATCACCATCTCGGTCCCTTCCGGCAACGTCATCACGCCCGTCACGTCCG
>JADZCI010000156.1 GCA_020851655.1 Bryobacterales bacterium | reverse complement strand
TCTCGCTGGCGCGCAGATTCAAGCCGAGGGTGATCGCCAACTTCGAGATTTGCTCCTGGCTGGAGTCCAAGGGCGCGCAGCACACATCCGGCATGAACAAGGGCGGCACACAGGAAGCGGGCACGCTCAAAGTCACCATGACGCACGCGCTGCACAGTTCCGGTATCGCCGATGACGGGAAGCTTGTTTACGGGGGCGAAGCGGGCGGCTATATCCTGCATTTCGCCGGAGGCCGCAAGGCCTACTTCGCCGGAGACACGGCGGTTTTCTCCGACATGGCGCTGATCGCCGAACTTTACCGGCCGGAACTCGCCTTCCTTCCTATCGGCGATCTTTACACGATGGACCCGGAGCAGGCGGCGCTGGCCTGTAAACTGGTCAAGCCGAAGAAGGTGATCCCAATGCACTTCGGCACCTTTCCGCCGCTTACAGGCCGTCCTGAGCGTCTGGCGGAACTGGTGAAGCCGCTGGGAGTTGAGGTGATGACGTTGACTCCAGGCCAGACCGTCAGTTGGTAGTTAATCCGTTGCGGCGATGCTGAAGTAGGCGCAATCCGGGTGATGGAAGACGAGGGCGCTGACACTGGCTTCGGGCTCCATCATGAAGCCGTCGGTGAGCGCGACGCCAATTTCGTCCGGGTTGAGCAGCTTCCAGAGGCCCGCCTGATGTTCGAGATTCGGACAGGCGGGGTAGCCAAAGCTGTAACGCTTCCCGCGATAGCGTGAAGTGAACCTCTCGTGCATGGTCATGGCCGGCGGATCGGGAAATCCCCAATCCTCACGCAGCCTGCGGTGCAGCCATTCGGCGCACCCTTCGGCCGATTCGATGGCCAGTGCCTGGAGCGTGTGGCTTAAGAAGAACTCGCCGCGCTCTTTGGCCTCTTCGTATCGCGCGCGGATTCCTTCGCCCGCGGTCACGACGAACAGCGCCACATGGTCGCGCTCGCCGTGCGGCCCGGGGTCGAGTACGTAGTCGCTCAGGCAGAGGCCATCGGCTTTGGGCTGGCGGCCGAAGGCAAAGGTGTGGATGGGACTTCCCTGCCCCGGCTCAAAAAGTGCGATCGAGTTGTCCTGGCGCTCTGCTTCAAAGTACCGCCACACGGCGCGTACACGCATGAACGTTGCGGCGGCTTTCTTGACCTCCTCGACCTCGTGAAACAAGGTCAGCGCCTTGCTGTCGCGCTCGTGAAGGCCTTTCTCGAAACTGCCCTTGTAGCCTAGGTGCCGCCCGTAGAGCATGAAGGGGTTGATGTAGCTCCACACTTCCTGTAGATGTGGAACCTCGCGGACTCTGCGGGCGGTGTACGGCGCCGGTGGAATCGGCAGATCAACTCTCACCTTACGGCTGCGTTCGGCGCCGGCGGCCGGCGCGGGGACAGGTTCGGCTGTTGCCGCCGGGCCGCCGGAGGCGGTGTGCGAGGACAGCACCCCGGCGCGCATGCCAGGGTCCATGATCTCGTTCATCAGCCGGAGCCCGGTCATCGCATCTTTCGCGTAGAGCGTGGCAGAGCCATAGGCGGGTGCGATCTTCGTCGAGGTGAACTTTTCCGACAGCGCGGCGCCGCCCACCAGAAGCGGCACTTGAATGCCGGCGTTCGCCAAGTCCTCGCCAGTAATCACCATCTGCTGCGCGCTCTTGACGAGCAATCCCGACAACCCGATTGCATCGGGTTGATGCTCCTTGAAGGCGCGAATCAGGTCTTCCGGTGGAACCTTGATGCCGAGATTGACCACATGATAGCCGTTGTTAGCAAGGATGATCTCGACGAGATTCTTACCGATGTCGTGAACATCGCCTTTGACGGTGGCCAGCAGAACCTTGCCGCGCGCCGAAGTCTCCGACTTCTCCATGAACGTTTCCAGGTGCGCGACGGCCGTTTTCATGGCCTCAGCCGACTGCAGGACTTCGGCCACGATCAGCTCGTTGTTGTTGAACAGGCGGCCGACTTCGCCCATGCCGGCCATCAGCGGCCCGTTGATTACGTCGAGCGGGGCGATGCCCTCGGCCAGCTTGAGGTCCAGATCGGCGATCAGGCCGTCTTTGCTGCCTTCGATGATGTAGTTGGCCAAACGCTCATCGAGAGGGAGGCCGGCGCCGTGCGCTTTGCGAGTCTGGCCGGCGCGTCCGCGGAAATGTTCGGCAATGGCCGCGATATGGAACTGATTGATGGCGACTTTTTCGTCGCGCGTCTGCTGGCGCCAATCCTGCGACGCGGTCTGGAGCAACGCGGCGTTGGAGTGATCGCCGGGCACTTCCGCCGGGGGGGTGTTGAACAGCAGGTTTTCCGCCAGCCGCCGGTCGTCCACCGGAATCGACGCGAACCGCTCGAGCTTTTCCGCATTGACAATGGCCAGGTCAAGCCCCGCCTTGGTGCAGTAATAGAGAAAGACCGAGTTGACGACTTCGCGCGCCGCGGCGGGCAATCCGAAGCTGATGTTGGAAACGCCGAGCAGTGTCTTGACGTGCGGCAGGTTCTCTTTGATGAGGCGCACCGCCTCGATCGTCTCAACCGCGCCGCCGATGTAGTTTTCGTCGCCGGTTGCGCACGGGAACACCAGCGGATCGATGATGATGTCCTCGGCCGGAACGTCGTACTTGCCGGTCAGCAACTCGACGGAGCGCCGCGCAACGGCAAGCTTCCGTTCGCGTGTGAAGGCCTGCGCCTGAACGGGGTCTTCGTCAATTGTGCCGACGATCACCGCGGCTCCGTATTGCTTGACGAGGGGAACGATGCGCTCGAACTTCTCTTCTCCGTCCTCGAGATTGATGGAGTTGATGATGCTCTTGCCCTGGCAATACGTCAGCGCCAGTTCCACAGCCTTGGCGTCGGTGGTGTCGATCATCACCGGCGCCTTGATCTTGCGGATGAGCTTGTCGTAGAACGGCGGCACGTCGTTCAACTCTTCGCGATCGCTCGATTGCAGACAGACGTCGATGATGTGGGCGCCGCCGCGCACCTGGCGGCGGGCGATTTCAGTCGCTTCCTCCCATTTCTCTTCGGACACCAGGTTCTTGAAGGCGCGAGACCCGATCACATTGGTGCGCTCGCCGACAATCAGCGGACGGTTCGATTCGTCCGCTTCCACCACCTCGATTCCCGAGAACAGGGTGCGCCTGGGACGGCCGGGCGTGGGACGCGGCGGCTTGCCGTCAACCATCTGCGCAATCGCCTGGATGTGAGCCGGGGTGGTGCCGCAACACCCGCCGAGAATGTTGATCCACCCGTGGCTGACAAACTTCTCCAATTGCGCGGCGAGAGACGACGGCGTCTCCCCGTACTTGCCCTCCACGTCGGGCAAGCCGGCGTTCGGATAACACGATACCCGAGTCCGGGTCATCTCGTGGATGGTCCGGATATGGTCTGTCATGAACTCGGGCCCGGTGGCGCAATTCAGACCGACGGACAACAACTTGGCGTGCGAGATGGAGGTCACCAGCGCATCGGCCGTTTGCCCGGCGAGCATCGTTCCCATCGGCTCAATGGTTCCGGAGACCATTACGGGAATCTCGTATTCCAACTCGTGCGCCAACCGGTCGATGGCGAGAAGCGCCGCTTTGACATTGCGCGTGTCCTGGCAGGTTTCGACCAGCAGAATGTCCGCGCCACCTTCAATCAAGCCCTTGGCCTGCAGATAATAGCCGTCGCGCAGTTCCGCAAACGTTGCGCCGCCGGTGACCGTCACCGCCTTGGTGGTTGGCCCCATGGCGCCTGCGACAAATCTCGGCTTGGCCGCGGTGGAGCAGGCTTCGGCCACTTCGCGGGCCAATCGCGCGGCGAGCGAGTTGACCTCCAGGCACCGGTCCGCGAGCCCGAACTCTCCCAGTGTGATCGTGTGGCCGCCGAAGGAGTTGGTCTCGACGATGTCGCTTCCGGCATCGAAGTACTCGCGGTGGATATCGCGAATCCATTCCGGATGGGTAAAAAGCAGGTTCTCGGAACAGTTCTCGAAGTGCGGTCCGCCCCAGTCCTCGATCGCCGGGTTGCGCTGCTGGAGCATCGTGCCCATCGCGCCATCGAGAACAAGTATGCGCTGTTCGAGTGCTCCGAACAGAGCCCTCTTCCGTTCAGAAGTTGAGTTCATTAAGGGGAATCTTCAGTTTATCGCAGGGAGCGTGTCCGCTTACCGCTCCGCTTCGTAGGTGATGGCCGAAGTGGTGCTGAACTTGCGGTAATTGGAGTAACGTTGATCGGTTTCGCGCATGAGCGCCAGGTTGCCGCGCTGCTCTTCGCCGCGAGTTGTGATCGTCGCCACCAGCCACACATCATCGACTCTGAGCCAGGTGCTTTCCGTCACCGTGCCCTGGCTCACGTCGTCCCAGTCGTAAAGCTGAGTGCTGACGAGTTTGAGAGGATGCATGGTCTCCTGGTCAATCCAATAGCGGCATTTCTGCGACAACGCCCACTCGGCGCGATTCCTGGGCTTGTGTGTTCCCGGCTTCGGCTCAGTCTCGATGATCCACGCCTTGCGCCCAAGTACCGTTTCCTCACCGGCAAGACGCGCTTCGTGGTATTCGCCGATGAGGCGCAGGTCGATCCGGAAGCGGCGTCCCTCGGCGGCGATCACCTTCTTGCGGCGCTTCTCCAGCGGCACTTTACGCCGGTACTCGGCAACTTCTTCCATGCGCTTCCGTTCGTCGCGCTCCATGTCCGGCGGCAGCGGTCCTCCATCCAATTCAACCATGCGGTGAAAGGGCTCACCCTCCAGAAAAGTGACTTCGTAGGCGGCCGATCGCCGCAAGGTCATCGCCTTTCCCGGCAGGCCTTCATGGTAGAAAATCACTTCACGAAACAGATAGTTGCCGGCTTTGTGGCGGTTGTCCCGCTCGGCGTCCACCGCCCTGCGCAAGAGGGCGGCTGCGTCGGGATCGGACGCCTGGCCGAGCACCGGAATCAGAAGCAGCGGGAAAAGGCGGATCATTCGCCCGAAGCGATCCCCTGGGAGATGCCTCACTCCGCTACGAATTCTACACCTCAAGATCGGAGACACACAACCGGGCCCAGGACTGTCTTTCGGCTGGTTCACACTGGTACCTACGAGCCGGACGCCGCGGGAGGATCTGAAGCCGGCTGCTATTGGTTGTCCTTCCACTCCTCGTACCAGGCCATCTGGATCGCTTCCAGCTTGCTTTCGTTCGACGCGTGGGGGTCGTCCTCAAACCCCTCGAGTTCGACCACCCACTTGTGGAGGTCGGTGTATCGTTGCTGGAGCGGGTCCACCTGAGGAAACTTCTCGAACAGGGCGATCCCGATGTCTTCGGTGCTGTCCCAGGTCATACTCAGATCTTCGTCCCTTTTAAGGCCGATTGCACGGCGGTATTCATCATCGATTCGGCCAGTTTCCGTGTTGCGGTGTCCACTTTGCCGATGTGCGCGCGAATCAGGTGGTGGTCGCCGCCGTGGTAGACCATCAGCAGTTCGTTGATGGCGGCATCAATGGCCTGGCGCTCGTCCTCGCTCAAGTCCCAATAGCTATCGCTCTGCCTGGCCTTGTCGACGGCGGCCAGAATCGCGTCGGCATCGACGCGCGCTTCCCGCACCTGCCGCGCCTGGAAGTCCTCCTCGGCTTTCTCGAAGGACTCCTGAATCATGGCCTCCACCTGCTGGTCGGTCAGCCCGTAGGACGGCTTGACCTCGACAGTCGTCTCTTTGCCGGTCCTTTGGTCGCGTGCCGTCACGCTCAGGATTCCGTTGGCGTCGATCAGAAACCGCACTTCGATGCGAGGCATACCCGCCGGCAGCGGATCGATGTCCATCAGGTCGAAGCGGGCCAGGCTGCGGCAGTCCTTGACCAGTTCCCGTTCGCCCTGGAGCACGTGTATGAGGACGTTTCGCTGCCCGTCCACGGACGTCGTGAAGGTTTCGGTAGCGCTTGCCGGGATGGTTGAATTCCGGTGAATCAACTTCGAGACCACTCCGCCCATGGTCTCGATGCCCAGCGACAGCGGAGTCACGTCCAGCAGCAGTTGATCTTCGACGTCTCCGGACAAGATCGCCGCCTGAACGGCGGCGCCGAGAGCGACCACTTCGTCCGGGTTCAAGTCCGTGTGGGGCTTCGCCAGGAAGAGCGCTTCGACCGCGTTTCGCACCATGGGAATGCGAGTCGATCCCCCCACCAGCACAACTTCGTTGATCTGCTCGGGTGTCAGGCCGGCGTCTTTGAGGGCCTGACGGCACGGTCCGAGAGTCCGGTCAACGATGTCCTTGATCAATCCTTCGAACAGGTCGCGCGTGATTTCGCGCTGGTACCTCCGGCCGCCGAACTCGAACTCGATTGCGGTGACCGGAACGTAGGAAAGCTTTTCCTTGGCCTCGATCACCTTGCGCCGGAGCCGCTGCACCGCTTCTCCGGAGTGCGAGAGGTCCTGCCGCCATTCCGACGCGATGTCCTCGAGTGCGATCGTGAGCAGGCGGTTGTCGATATCGTCGCCGCCCAACCGCGTGTCGCCGTTTGTGGAAAGGACTTCGAAGATTCCGTCGTGCAGGCGGAGAATCGAGATGTCGAATGTGCCGCCGCCCAGGTCGTAGACCGCGACCACGCCCTCTTTGCGCTTATCGAGACCGTAGGCCAGGGAGGCTGCCGTGGGCTCGTTAACCAGCCTCAGGACCTCAAGTCCGGCGATCCGGCCGGCATCCTTGGTGGCCTGCCGCTGCGCGTCATTGAAATACGCCGGCACGGTGATCACGGCTTGCGTGACTTCCTCGCTCAGGTACGCTTCGGCGTTTTTCTTCAACTGCCGCAGGACCTCCGCCGAGATCTGCGGCGGGGTCAGCGTCCTGCCACCGAGTTCCAGACGCAACACGGATTCGCTGCCGGCCACAATCCGGAAGGGAAACAGCCCGATCTCATCCTGAACATCCTCGACGCCGCGGCCCATGAGACGCTTGACGGAATAGACAGTTCGATCGGGTTGATCGATCAGCATCACGCGCGCCGCATTGCCCACCACCACGCCGCCGCCTTCCGGATAGGAGACAATGCTGGGCACCATTCTTTCGCCGTCCGCGCCGGGGATGACAACGGGGCCGGTCAAGTCCATGAAGGCGACCAGGCTGTTGGTAGTGCCCAGGTCGATACCGACAATGCGCCGGGTGTTGACGGAGCTGAAATCGATCTGGAAGGTAGACATCTCTAGTGAGCCGAAAGCTCCTTTTCTACTTCGTTGACCAGGTTGCGAATGTACTTGCGCCGGTTGAGGACGCCCCGCACTTTCGCCAGCACCGCGCGGCGCGCGCCGCTCTCGGACGCCGCATCGTGCTCGCGAAAGCGCTGGTTGAGTTCACCGTCCACATCATCCAACAGCCCCAGGAAACGGTCTCGCGACTGCCTCAGCGGCCCAGCGGCTTCCGCATCGCCGGAGCGCAGCTCTTCCAACTGCTCGTTGAGTTCAAACACTTCCTCGAGCAACTCCGGAGGGACATCCTTGGAACGCTGTTCGCCGATGTCGAATCCGTCCTGCTTGAGCACGTACTCGGCGCGCTGGACGGGATTACGCAGCACACGGTAGCCGTCGTTGAGGACCGACGTTGCTTCCAGTGCCTCCTGCTGCTCGCGCGGCGTTGCGCGCGCGAAACGGTCCGGGTGGTACTTCCGGCTCAGCTCGTAGAATTTCTTCTGCAGTTCTCCCTCGTCAAGCTCCAGTTGCCGGGGAAGACCGAAGAACGTGAAATAGTCCGTCACGCCGAGAAGGACGTCCCGCAGCCACAGCTCTTAGCCGCGTGGGGATTATCAAAAGCGAAGCCCGACTCCATGAGCGATTCCTTGTAGTCCAAGGTCATGCCGCTTAGATAGACCATGCTCTTGGGATCGATGTAGATCTTGACTCCATCGAAATCGAACAGGTGGTCCGTCGGGCGCGCCTTGGTGTCGAACCGGAATTGATAACTCAATCCCGAGCAACCGCCGCCGAGCACACCGAGACGCAACCCGCCATTCGTGACACCCTGCTTGGCGAACGCCTCGCGGATCTTCTGTACCGCTTTGGGCGTCACGTGAATAGTGGGCGTGTGAGTCTCTGGGGGTGCGTCGAGTTGCACGATCGTGTTGCTCATGGCAAAGACCTTTTCGCCTCGCTCAGGCTGTCTGTAACGAGGCTGAGGAATTCTCCTGTTGTTTGGTTCGATAGTCGGCAATCGCCGCCTTGATGGCGTCCTCGGCGAGGACCGAGCAGTGAATCTTGACCGGCGGCAGCGCCAGCTCATTCACGATGAGCGTGTTCTTGATCTCCAACGCCTGGTCGACGGTCTTGCCTTTCAGCATCTCGGTAGCCAGCGAGGAACTGGCGATCGCGCTGCCGCAGCCGAACGTCTTGAACTTGGCGTCTTCGATCACGCCAGTCGAGGGGTTGACCTTGATCTGCAGCTTCATGACGTCGCCGCACTCGGGCGCCCCCACGAGTCCGGTGCCCACGTTGGAATC